>NZ_JBFUHO010000023.1:0-107997 GCF_056402355.1 Variovorax sp. P4_B11 | reverse complement strand
CTCGTGAACCGATAGCGGGCGGCATAGGGTTCGTGCACGTAGGCCATGATGGTGCCGAAGTAGCGGTCGCCGATCATGAAGACGAAGGCGGCCGTGCGGTCGATCTTGCGCTCCGAGATCACCCGCCCGCCGCGGCCGATGCGTTGCAAGCGGTGGTCGCCGGTGCCGGTCTTGCCGCCGATCTCGATCACGCGGCCGTCCGCGTCCTTGAGCGCACCCTGGAGCCGCGCGGCGGTGCCGCCGTGCACCACGTCGACGAGCGCGCTGCGTACCGTCGCGGCCACCTCGACGGGCAACACCCGTTCGATGCTCGCGTTGCTCGGCTCGAGCCGGGTCTCGTAGGGCGTGTCACGCGCGAAGTGCAATGCGCCGACCCGTTGCGTCGGCTGCCGCACGCCGTCGTTGACGATGATGCCCATCAACTCCGCCAACGCGGCCGGCCGGTCGCCCGACGCGCCGATCGCGCTCGCGTAGGAAGGCGTGAGCGATGCGAACGGGTACCCCAGCCTCTGCCATGAACGATGGATCTGCGCGAAGGCGTCGAGCTCGATCAGTTCGCGCACGCGCCGGTCCTGCGCGCCCTTGTGGCGCGTCTTGAAGAGCCAGGCGTAGACCTCCTGGCGTTCGCGCGCGCTGGCGTCCAGCACCTCGGTCAGCGACGCGCCGGGGTGACGCCGCTGGTAGCCGACCAGCCAGAGCTCGAGCGGATGCACGCGCGCGACGTAGCCGCGATCCGCGAGCGACAAGCCGGCGTAGGTGTTGCGCAGCGCCTGCAGTGCGCGCGGCGAGGCGGCGCCGCGGCCGGTCTGCCGTATCAGCAGCGCGTCGAGCTGCGCCTCGCTGGCCTCGGGCTCGATCGAGAACAGCACGCTCGCCAGGCGCGGCGCCGACGGCCTCACGCCACGCAGCAGCAGCGCCTCGGCGGCCGCGGCGGGCTGGCCCTGGTACTTGCGATAGAAACGCACGAGGTAGGCCGAGCCTTCGCGGTCGGCAAAGCGCGCGAGCATCTCGCGCCGGCCCGGGTCGGCCGAGTCCTTCAGCATGCGCTCGGCATTCGACTCGCCGCCGAACATCCGGTGGCGCACCAGGTCGCGCATCAGGCGGATGAACACCAGGTTGACCGAGTGCTTGAAACCCTCTCGCACCGTCATCGAGCTGCCGTTGCGAGAGCGCTCGAAGTTTGCGAACTGGTGCATGCCGCCGCCGGTGAAGAAGGCCTCCGACGGGCTCGCCGAGTACCGGCGCTSCATGGCGGCCTCGAGCATCGGCGCGAGGCTGCGGTCCTTGGCGCGCAGGAGGTATTGCCGCGCCCAGGCGCCCAGCGGATCGCGCGGGCTCAGCGCCAGCGCCGACAGCTCGGCGGWGCTCAGATCGGCCCAGCGCGCGTGCAGCTCGGCGACGAGCTCCAGGTAGCTCACCAGGGTGCGCAGCTTGGCCGTCGAGCCCAGGTCCAGCCGCGCGCCCTGGTTCACGTCGAAAGGCTGGTCGATGCTGTCGGCCTGGACACGCAGCAGGTTCGCCCGTGCGCCGCGCTCGAACAGCGTGAAGCTGTAGACCAAGGGGGCGGGGTCCGCGCCGGGGTCGAGCATGTGGAAGCCRAGCAGTCCCGCCGCCTTCGCCGCGGCGGGCGTGCGCAGGCCGGCGAGAATCCGCGCCGCGAGCGCCTGCGCCTCGCCGTCGAGGCTGGTTTCCGCCTCGAGGTCGAGACGCTCGAGGTCGTAGGCGCGCGGTACGTCGAGCAGGGTGGAGATGTGGGTGCGCAGCGCGCTTGCGGCCTTGCGCTCGACGAAGTCGGTCCTCGGCGCCGGCGGCAGTTCGGGCTGCAGGCGCAGGGGCAGCGCCAGTGCCGCATCGCGCAGCGAAGGCGATATCACGCCGGCCTCGGCCATCAGCCGCAGGTAGCTGTCGGTCAGSCGCGTCAGGCCCGCGCCGTCGCCGAGCAGATGCTGCGACGGGCGGCGCTGCGCGATCATCAGCGACAGCGCCTGCTTGAAGGCTTCGGCCTGGCGCTGGAGCGCTTCTTCAGTGGGCGCGGCGCTTTCGTCGTGGTCGGCGAGCAGGCGGTTGACTTCACCGAAGTCGCGGCCGTACCAGGCCCACAGGCCGTCGCCCAGGCCGTGCACCTCGCCGATGCCGGGGCGCGCGGCCAGAGGCACCGTATCGAGGTAGTCGACGACGATCTGGCGGCGCCGCGCCAGCGTGTCCTCGCCGTCCTGGTAGGCGCGCAGCGAGGCCGATGCCATCTGGCGCAGCTTCTCGCCGACCGACGCGGTGCGGCCGTGAGGGGAATGGCGGTACTTCTCGATCTGGGTCGCCAGCGTGCTGCCGCCCGTCGCCGCCTGGCTGGGTTCGACGGCCCGGAGCGCCTGTTCGAGCGCGGCCTTCGCGAAGCGCTCCGGATCGATCGCGGGATTGCGCTGCGGCGGCTGCGCGTCCAGCAGGTGGCGGTCCTCGACGAACAGCAGGGCGCTCACCAGCAGCGGCGGCACCTCCTCGAAACGCTCGTACACGCGCGCCGGCACGCGCGTGTGCAGCAGCGTTGCATCGCGGCAGTCGCGCACGGTCAGGCCTGCCTGRTTCTTCTCCCGGTAGGGGATGAARAGCTTGCGCTCCTGCAGTTCGATCAGCCGCGGCGACATGCGGGCCTGGCGGGTGATCGCGAAGCCCAGRGGCTCCAGGTGCTCGATGAAGTTGGGTAAGTGGTCGTAACCCAGCCGCTCATCGTAGGGCCCGGTGTGCGGGAAGCGGATGGTATCGCTGGGCCCGGCGCCGACGCTGAAGCGGGCACCGCTGGCGAGGTCGCGCCACAGGGCCGATTGCAGCCGGGAAGTCTTCAATTCGTCCAGCGTGAATGCGGCAAGCGCACCCACGACGGCGAGCCTAGCGCCGACCCAGAAAGCCCTCTTGAACCATGTCATGCTCTGCCTCGCACACAGCCCGCACCGTGGGTTCGTCAATGGCGATGATGCGCTTTCCGCAGCCACTTGGCTTGGGCATGGGGTGGTCGATGGCGATGTCGACGACGCCTGGGGCTGCTGTGTTTGCCTGGTTCGCAGCGCAGTCCCGAGCCCGCCACCAAAATTCTCTTGCATCGGCCGCAATGCGATGGGCACAAGCTATTGATGGAGGTACTCTGGGCGACCAAAATGCGGTGTAAATCATTGACACAATATTTGGAGTCATTTGATGACTTGCGTCAGCGCGACCAACGGCCCATCGGTTTCCGAGCCCAACGACGCAACCGAGCCGGCAGTGGTCGGTCCGTCGGTCCAGCCGCCGGCAGAGGCTGCAATCCCTGTCGCAACGAAACTGGCATCGAACCCGCCGGCCGAGGTGCTGGTGGCTCATGAGGTGTTGGAGTTCAACAAGGCGCCGTGGCCCAGTGTCGAAGTAGCCGCCACCAGCGAGCCGGCCGCCAAGACGCCATCGTCTCGAACGGCCGTGCCGACACAATCGGTGGTCACTCAGACCTCGGCAGAAAGGGCGACGCCGGCCAAGACGGCGGCACCGACCAAGAGGGCGGCATCGGCCAAGACGGCAGCACCGACCAAGAAGGCGGCACCGGCCAAGAAGGCGGCACCGGCCAAGAAGGCGGCACCGACCAAGAAGGCAGCATCAGCCAAGAAGGCGGCACCGGCCAAGAAGGCGGCACCGACCAAGAAGGCGGCTCCGACCAGGAAGGTAGCATCGGCCAAGAAGGTGACACCGACCAAGAAGGCAGCACCGACCAAAGTGGGCGTCAAGGCCGCCGCCCAGAAGAAGATGACAGCGAAGAAGGCGGGACCTTCGAAGGCCAAGGCGGTGAAGGCCGTGGTCGCGCCGCCACCAGTCTCACCCCGTATTGCGGAAGAACCGGCAATGACGACCCCCTCCCGCACAGCCACGCTCGATGCTGTGCGCGACGACGCCAAAACAAGAGCGAAGCTCGTGCGCGACCGCTTCGCGATGCCCAAACAGGACTTCGGGCTGATTGCCGTCCTCAAGGACCGCACGCTGGCTTTCAAGCGGCCCGTCAAGAAGAATGAACTTCTGCGAGCCGGGCTGCAGGCCCTTTCAACAACCCTCACCGACACCCAACTGCATAGTGCGCTCGATACGCTGTCCCCGGACGCCAAAATCAAAGCCAAGC
Organism: Variovorax sp. P4_B11; assembly: GCF_056402355.1. Taxonomy (NCBI): domain Bacteria; kingdom Pseudomonadati; phylum Pseudomonadota; class Betaproteobacteria; order Burkholderiales; family Comamonadaceae; genus Variovorax; species Variovorax sp. P4_B11. Next base: position 103,868 of record NZ_JBFUHO010000023.1, on the reverse strand, counting down.
TCGTGCGTGACGATTTCACAATGCCCGAACAGGACTTCGGGCTGATTGCCGTCCTCAAGGGCCGCGCGCTTGGTTTCAAGCGACCCGCCAAGAAGAATGAACTGCTGCGAGCCGGGCTGCAGGCGCTTCAACAACTCACCGACACCCAACTGCGTAGTACGCTCGATTCGCTGCCCCCGCTGAACGCTAGACGTCCCAAGAAGAACGCCAACTGAAGGCCGCGCGCAGCCTTTGTGCATTGGCAGTGCCTTCCCCCAAGGGCTCTAGAGGGGAGGCGGTCGCTGGGTTGAGTGCAAGAGGCCCGAGACGCCCTCCCAGCTGTGCCTGCCGCCTCTCATGAGAAAGCGGTCGCGGCCAAGGGTGAACAGATTCTGATGCTGAGACTCCACGGCTTCAACGGCCTCAATCTCGTGCTTCACCTGCAGCACCGAATCATCCTTGTCCCCGTAGCGGTCCTTCAGTTCCTCGAAGAGATTTTTCAGTTCGCACAGATACCGGGACATGGTTTCTGCTCCTCAGGAAGAACGGGCCAGAGAAGCCCAGAGGGAAAGCTTGGAAACATACTCCAACTGCCCACGCAAACGTGTTACCAAAGGCTGCGCGGGCTAGGAGGCGCGCCACGCATGCCTGTGGGCTGCTCCGATGAGCGAGAGATGAATGCTTCACAAATCGCTGAACTCGGAGTCGGCGCTGTGTTCGCGCCGGCCCAATCGGCGACGTAATCTTTGGCCCTGCCTCGCAATGACCGTCGATAGGCCACCGTAGAGGAAGTCATCGCCTGAAGGTGAACACCACCGAAAGGTAAGACACCGACAAGGATGCTTCGGTGGCGAGTTGGCGCGAGGTCAATGTCAGCGGAGGTCCACGCCTTCGGCAAAGACCCGCCCGCTGCCGGCGAACTTCGCCAGCGCGACGCATCGGCCCGGCTGGTGCTGGTGCCTGACGTGGGCAAGGAACCGGACGCGCAAGCCATCGCCAGCGACGTGCGCGCCGCCGTGGTCTGCATGCCCGAGGGCTGCCCGTGCGCTGAGGGACCAAAAAGACGTACTCGCCGAAACATGGCCGTAACAGCCATTCGGTAGGCCTCATTGGTCTAGTCCATCGAGGCGTTCCGGTACTCAGCCAACGCTGTGCGGCGGAACTCACCCACCGGGATGAGCTTGTCATCCAGTTTCGGAAAGTGAGTGCGGATGTGGAGCCCTTCCCGAACCCAACATCCCCTAGACGCTCCGCCATCGAACGAAGTGAGGTAGGAAACGCGGTAGGGTGCGATGCATCCGTCTTGGGCATCGGTCAACTGCAGAGCCTGAAACGGACTCCCGTCCCTCACGAACAGGACTTGAGGTTCCAAGTCGCAGCCGAGAACCAGTGTGCAACCTGCGACAACCGCCGCGACTGAAGATGTCTTCATGTCGCCCCCCAATCGGGTAAAGATTGATTGAGCGCTTTGGTATGACAGTCGTCAACCTCCAGGTTGACGGCGATAGTCGGGAACTTCCGGTCAACTTGGCCGCGCACTGACAAGGCAAGGCTGCCGCGTCTCGCAACGGTTGGAAGGGTGGGGACCGGGAGATGCTGCGCGAACTTGCGCGAGTGTTGAACGAGCAGCGCCGGGAACTGGAGCGCCCCTAGTGGGGGTGGGGGGTGTCCAAAGTTTGGAGCGCCGCCCGAAGGAAACCGGTCGGTATCTCACGCGCAGAAAAAATCGCCCCGTGGGAAATCAAATCAAAAGTAGCCGCTGCTACTTAAGACGGCCCCCATCCCAGCCTGCCGCGAGCGGGCTTTTTGATGTCTGCGTCGTGTGCTGGCGCTGGGTGGCTACATGCTGGCTACACGGTACAAAACCCTGCACCGATGGCTACATGGTGGCTACATGACCTCAAAAGAAAAAAAGCCCGCTATCGTCTTGATAGCGAGCTTTCCTTGCTGACATTGGTGCCGGAGAGATGAATCGAACACCCGACCTTCTCATTACGAATGAGCTGCTCTACCGACTGAGCTACACCGGCTAAGCCTTCGATTATAGCGGATCGTGATAGCCGGTCAGCCGCTCGACCTCGTTTTTCGACCCCAACACCACAGCCACGCGCTCATGCAGCTTGGTCGGCTGCAGGTCCATGATGCGCTGGCGCCCGTTGGTCGAGGCGCCGCCGGCCTGCTCGACCAGCCAGCTCATCGGGTTGGCCTCGTACATCAGGCGCAGCTTGCCGGCCTTCTCGGGCTCGCGCTTGTCCCAGGGGTACATGAAGACGCCGCCGCGCATCAGGATGCGGTGCACGTCGGCCACCATGCTGGCGATCCAGCGCATGTTGAAGTCCTTGTCGCGCGGGCCGTCCTTGCCGGCCAGGCATTCGTCGATGTAGCGCTTCACCGGGGCGTCCCAGTGCCGCATGTTGCTCATGTTGACCGCGAATTCCTTTGTGTCGGCGGGGATCTGGATGTTCTCCTGCGTGAGCATGAAGGAACCCTGCTCGCGGTCGAGCGTGAACATCGCGACGCCGGCGCCCACGGTCAGCACCAGCGTGGTCTGCGGGCCGTAGATGCAGTAGCCGGCCGCCACCTGCTTGTTGCCCGCCTGCAGGAAGTCGCCTTCCTGCACGCCCGGCGTGTCGTCGGGCTTCTTGAGCACGCTGAAGATGGTGCCGATGCTGACGTTGACGTCGATGTTGCTCGAGCCGTCGAGGGGATCGAACAGCAGCAGGTATTCGCCCTGCGGGTAACGGTTGGGCACCACGTAGATGCTGTCCATTTCCTCGCTGGCCATGGCCGCCAGGTGGCCGCCCCATTCGTTGGCCTCGATCAGCACCTCGTTGGCGATGATGTCGAGCTTCTTCTGGATCTCGCCCTGCACGTTCTCGCTCTCGGCGGTCCCGAGCACGCCGCCGAGCGCCCCCTTGTTGACCGCCTGGCTGATGCTCTTGCAGGCGCGCGCGACCACTTCGAGCAGCAGGCGCAGCTGGCCGGGGATCAGGCCGTCGGCGCGTTGCTGCTCGACCAGGTAGCGGGTGAGGGATATCTTCTGTTGGGCCATGTAGTAGGGGTCCTTGAGGGGTCAGATCGACAGCGCGCGGCTGACGACCTCGAGCGTGTCCTTGCTCAGGTCGGGCCGCGCGGCCACGCGGGCGATGGCTTCGCGGGCGGCACTGCGGTAGGGTTCGGCCAGCTTGCTCCAGCGGTCGAGCGCACGCGCCAGGCGGGCTGCGACCTGCGGGTTGATGGCGTCGAGCTCGATCACGCGGTCGCTCCAGTACACGTAGCCGGCCGCGTCGGGGCGGTGCAGGGCCGCCGGGTTGGCGCTGCAGTAGCTGAAGATCACGCTGCGGGCGCGGTTCGGGTTCTTGATCGAGAAGTCCGGGTGCTTCATGAGCTGCTTGACCAGCGGCAGGATGTCGCCGCCGCGGTCGGGTGCGCCGGCCTGCAGCGAGAACCACTTGTCGATCACCAGCGCCTCGTCCTTGAAGATCTGGTGGAAGCGCGCCAGCGCCTGCGCCGCCAGTGCATGGCCGGCGGACACCAGCGCGTTGAGCGCGTTGAAGCGGTCGGTCATGTTGCCGGCGTCCTTGAAGCGCTGCAGCGTCTTGCCCGGCCAGACCACGTCGCCCGAGGCCCGCGCCGCCAGGCACAGGTGGGTGAGGGCGATGCCGGCCAGCGCACGGCGGCCCGAGGAGACCGGGTCGGGCGCATAGGCGCCGGTGTCGTGGTTCTGCTCGTAGGTCTGCTCCCAGTCGGCGAACAGCGCGATGGCGAGCTGCGCGCGCATCGCCTCGCGCACCGCATGCACGCGCTGCGGGTCGACCACTTCGAGCTGCTCGGCGATGTAGGTCTCCGAGGGCAGCGTAAGCACCAGTTCCTTGAAGGCGGCGTCGAGCTTCGGATGGCGCAGCACGCTGCGCATCGCATCGACGAAGGCGTCGTCGAGCGGCTGCTCGCCGGCCACCGCCGGTTCCGCGATCGCGCGAAGCGCGGCGCGCAGTGCCAGCCGCTGGCCGGCTTCCCAGCGGTTGAACGGATCGGGGTCGTTGGCCAGCAGCGTCAGCAGCTCGGCGTCGGTGTAGTTGTAGTCGAGGATCGCCGGCGCGCTGAAGCCGCGTAGGATCGAGGGCACCGGCTCGGCATCGAGGCCGACGAAGGTGTATTGCTCGCCGGCGCGTGTCAGCACCAGCGTGCGCGTGCCCTGCGTGGCCTCGGCCTCGCCTTCGAGCTGCACCGGCAGCTCGCGGCCATCCGCGCTCAGCAGCCCCAGATTGACCGGGATCACGAAGGGTTCCTTGGTCGCCTGGCCCGGGGTGGGCGGGCAGCTCTGCACGAAGCTGAGCGTATAGCTGCGCGACGCCGTGTCGTAGACGCCGTGGACCGCGAGGCGCGGCGTGCCGGCCTGGCTGTACCAGCGTTTGAACTGCGGCAGCAGGCGCGAGAGCTCGGTGTCGGGGTTGGCGTCGGCGATGGCCTGGGCGAAGTCGTCGCAGGTCACGGCCTGGCCGTCGTGGCGCTCGAAGTACAGCGTGATGCCGCGCTCGAAGCCCTTGCGGCCGACCAGCGTCTGCATCATGCGCACCACCTCGGCACCCTTCTCGTAGATGGTGACGGTGTAGAAGTTGCTGATCTCGATGTAGCTGTCGGGCCGCACCGGATGGGCCATCGGGCCCGCGTCCTCGGGGAACTGGGCGGTGCGCAGCACGCGCACGTCCTCGATGCGCTTGACCGCGCGCGCGGAAGGCTCGGCGGACAGGTCCTGGCTGAACTCCTGGTCGCGGAAGACCGTGAGGCCTTCCTTGAGCGAGAGCTGGAACCAGTCGCGGCAGGTCACGCGGTCGCCGCTCCAGTTGTGGAAGTACTCGTGGCCGACCACGCTTTCGATGTTGCCGTAGTCGGCGTCGGTGGCGGTGGCCTGGTTGGCCAGGACGTACTTCGTGTTGAAGATGTTCAGGCCCTTGTTCTCCATCGCGCCCATGTTGAAGTCGCTGGTGGCGACGATCATGAAGCGGTCGAGGTCCAGCGGCAGGCCGAAGCGGGCTTCGTCCCACAGCACCGAGTTGATCAGCGAGTTCATCGCGTGCTCGGTCTTGTCGAGGTCACCGGCGCGCACGTAGACCTGCAGCAGGTGTTCGCGGCCGTTGCGGGCCTTGATCTGCTGCTCGCGCGCGACCAGCTTGCCGGCCACCAGTGCGAACAGATAGCAGGGCTTGCGGAAGGGGTCGACCCACTTGGCGAAGTGGCGGCCCTCGGGCAGCTCGCCCTGCTCGACCAGGTTGCCGTTCGACAGCAGCACCGGATAGGCGGCCTTGGCGGCGCGCAGCGTCACCGTGTAGCTGGCCATCACGTCGGGGCGGTCGAGAAAGTAGGTGATGCGGCGGAAGCCCTCGGCCTCGCACTGCGTGAAGAAGGTGTCCTCGCTCACGAACAGGCCCATGAGCTTGGTGTTCTTGATCGGGCAGCAGGTGGTGAAGATCTCGAGCTCGAAGGCGTCGGGCAGGCTGTCGATGACCAGCTGCTCGGCTTCCATGCGGAACGATGCGCCCTGGCCGTCGACCAGCACGCGCGCCAGGTTCAGTTCGTCGCCGTCGAGGCGCAGCGGCTCGGGCGCCACCTCGGGGTTGCGGCGCAGCCGCATGCGGTTGAGCACCCGCGTCTTGGCGGGGTCGAGATCGAAGGTCAGCTCGACCGTGTCGATCCAGTAGGCCGGCGCGCTGTAGTCCTCGCGACGGATCGCGATCGGTTGGCCTTGGGCATCACGCTGCAGCATCGAGTGTCTCCAGGAAGTTTGAGTTGTTCAGTTCGTCGTAGTCGCGCACGGCCGCGATGACATGGGGCCCTGCGAGTTCGGAGGCGCTGTGGGTGGTGCAGACGGCCACTGCGCGCATGCCGCCGCGGTGCGCGGCCTCGATGCCGAAGGGCGCATCCTCGAAGACGATGCAGCGCGAGGGCGCCACGCCGATGCGGCGTGCGGCCTCGAGGAAGATCGCCGGCTGCGGCTTGCCGGGCAGCCCCTCGTCGCCGCCCACGATCGCCAGCGGCGCCGGGTCGGGCCGCAGCTTGGACATCGTGAAGGCGATGTTGTGCTTGTCGCCCGCGGTGCCGACCGCCACCTTCAGCCCGCGCGCGACCGCGGCCCGGTTGAAGGCGCTGAAGCCGGGCACCTCGCGGAACCGGGCGCCGAAGAGCTCGCGGTAGATCGATTCCTTGCGGTGCGTGATCTCGGCGCTCTCGGCCTCGCTCACTTCACGGCCCATGAGCTCGCAGGCGCATTCGAAGGCCGTGCGGCCGGTGGTCCGGCGCATGAAGTGCGGGACGTCGATCTCGATCCCGTGGCGCACGCCGTACTCGACCCATGCCTTGGCGTGCCAGGGCATGGAGTCGACCATGGTGCCGTCCATGTCGAAGATCAGGGCTTCCACCTTGCGGGTCTGCATCAGACGCCCTGCTTCAGCGACGCTTCGATGAAGGCATCGAGATCGCCGTCCAGCACCTTCTGCGTCGCCGAGATCTCGACGTTGGTGCGCAGGTCCTTGATGCGGCTGTTGTCCAGCACGTAGCTGCGGATCTGGTGGCCCCAGCCGACGTCGGTCTTGCTGTCCTCGAGCTTCTGCTGCTCTTCCTGGCGCTTGCGCATCTCGTGGTCGTACAGGCGCGAGCGCAGCCGCTTCCAGGCGACGTCGCGGTTGCTGTGCTGGCTGCGGCCGTCCTGGCACTGCACCACGATGCCGGTCGGGATGTGCGTGAGGCGCACCGCCGAGTCGGTCTTGTTGATGTGCTGGCCGCCGGCGCCGCTGGCGCGGAAGGTGTCGGTGCGCACGTCGGACGGGTTGATGTCGATCTCGATCGAGTCGTCGATTTCCGGATAGACGAAGATGCTCGCGAAGCTGGTGTGGCGCCCGCCCGAGGAGTCGAAGGGCGACTTGCGCACCAGCCGGTGCACGCCGGTCTCGGTGCGCAGCAGGCCGAAGGCGTAGTCGCCCTCGACCTTGATGGTCGCGCCCTTGATGCCCGCGGTATCGCCCGGGGTCTCGTCCTCGATCTGGGTCTTGAAGCCCTTGCGCTCGGCGTACTTCAAGTACTGGCGCAGCAGCATGCTGGCCCAGTCGCAGGCCTCGGTGCCGCCGGCGCCGGCCTGGATGTCGACGAAGGCGTTCAGCGGATCGGCCGGGTTGTTGAACATCCGACGGAATTCGAGCTGCTTGATGTCGGCTTCGAGCTTGGCGCCGTCATCGGCGATCGCCTGCAGGCCATCCATGTCGCCGTCTTCCTTCGACATCTCGAACAGCTCGGTGTTGTCCGACAGGCCGCTGGTGAGCCGGTCGAGCGTGACCACGACGTCGTCGAGCGCCTTCTTCTCCTTGCCCAGCTCCTGGGCTTTCTTGGGGTCGTTCCAGACGTTCGGGTCTTCGAGCGACGCGTTGACCGTCCTCAGGCGTTCGGCTTTGGCATCGTAGTCAAAGATACCTCCGTAAATCGACCGTGCGGGCGCTCAGGTCCGCGAGAGTTGCGCCGATTTGGTTGATTTGCTCTGCATCCATGGGGTGTCCTGACGGTGTTCGGGGAAACCGCGTATTTTCTCATGCCCGGCATGGCCCGGTTCCGGAGAGGGGGGAGAGCGCTCAGGAGGAGGTGAATTCTTCGATCAAGCGGGCCACGCGGGCGGGCTGGTCGTGGTGCAGCATGTGCCCCGCGTCGTCGACCCGCGCGATGCGCGCATCGGGCACGCTCTTCAGGCGCTCGTGGTATTCGTCCAGCGTGTAGCGGCCCTTCCACCATTGGCCCAGGCTGTCGTCCGAGGCCTCGACGGCCAGCAGCGGCGCCCGGATGGCGGCGTACAGCGCCAGCACCTCGTCGATCCGGAACAGGTTGGCGTTGATGATCTTGTGCGCCGGGTCGCCGAGGATTTCCCATCGCTCTTCGCCCTCGGCATTCGGCCGGGCAGCCGACCAGTGGGCGGCCAGCCAATCGGCCTTGTCCCGCGTCAGGCGCGGGTTGGTCTTCATGAGCCGGCGCGCCACGCCGTCGACCGCCGGGTAGCCGGCCAGCGCCATTTCGCCGCGGTGCAGGCGCTTGAGTTCGTCGATCCACTTGCCGAAGCGCTCGGGCGCCTGCTCGGGCTTGAGCGCCGGCATGCCGAAGCCCTCGAGGTTGACGAGGCGGCGCACGCGCTGCGGACGCACGCCGGCGTACTGCATGACCACGTTGCCGCCCATGCTGTGGCCGACCAGGTCGACCGGGGTGTCGCCGGCGTAGTGGTCCAGCAGCCAGTCGAGGTCGGCCAGATAGTCGGGCATCCAGTAGTTGTCGACCTTGCCGCCCTCGCTGAGTCCGAAGCCGCGCCAGTCGGCGGCGACCACGAATCGTTCCTCGGCCAGTGCGTCGACCACGAACTGCCAGGAGGCCGCGACATCCATCCAGCCGTGCATCATGACCAGCGGCGGGCGGGTGGTGGACGGTTCGCCCCACAGGCGCACGTGGTAGCTCAGGTGGCGGACGGGAACGAATTCGCTGCGCGAGGGGCGGAGGGCTTGGTACATCGAATCCGATGATAAGGACCCCGGCCGGGCGGCGCAGTCGACTGCAAGACAGGTCTTCGCCGCAACGGGTAGCATTTCGGCCATGCAAAAAATCCAACTCGGTCGGAGCGACCTTCACGTGACGCCGATCTGCCTCGGCACCATGACCTTCGGCGAGCAGGTCGACGAGGCCACCGCCCATGCCATCCTCGATCGATCGCTGGAACGCGGCATCGACTTCATCGACACCGCCGAGATGTACGCGGTGCCGGCGCGCAAGGAGACCTTCGGGGCCACCGAGACCATCATCGGCCGCTGGTTCGAGAAGAACCCGGGCGCGCGGCGGAAGATCGTGCTGGCGACCAAGGTCGCGGGCCCGTCGCGCGGCATGCCCTGGGTGCGCGAGGGCAGCGGCATGACGCCGGCCGACATCGCCGCCTCCTGCGAGGCCAGTCTGAAGCGGCTCAAGACCGACGTCATCGACCTCTACCAGATCCACTGGCCCGAGCGCCACGTGCCGGCCTTCGGCCAGCTCTACTACGACCCGAAGCGCGAGACCTCGACCACCCCGATCCACGATCAGCTCGAAGCCCTGGGCAAGCTGGTCAAGGCCGGCAAGGTGCGTGCGATCGGCCTGTCGAACGAGACGCCCTATGGCGTGCACGAGTTCGTGCGGCTGGCCGAGCAGCACGGCCTGCCGCGCGTGGCGACGGTGCAGAACGTCTACTGCCTGGTCAGCCGCGCGGCCGAGAACGGGCTCGACGAGACCATGCACCGGCTCGGCGTCTCGCTGCTGGCGTACTCGCCGCTGGCCTTCGGCCTGCTGACCGGCAAGTACGACCTGGGCGGCACCGAGGGACCGGACGCGCCCAAGGGCGCCCGCATCTCGAGCTACGAATCGGTGCGCAAGCAGCGCTGGGGCCGTCCCGATGCGCTGAAGGCGGCGCGCCGCTACAACGCGCTGGCCCGCGAGCACGGGCTCACGCCGACGCGGATGGCGCTGGCCTTCTGCTACACCAAATGGCAGGTGGCGAGCACGATCATCGGCGTGACCTCGGTGGCGCAGTTGAACGAGGACCTCGATGCCTGGGGCACGACCTTGTCGCCCGAGCTGCTGGCCGAGATCGACAAGATCCGCTGGGAGTTGCGCGATCCGGCGGCTTGAGAACTTGCGGGACAGACCAACAAACTGCGCAGCAGTTTTTGCTCTGTCCTCGACCTGCTGAGACCTTGCGGGACAGACCAACAAACTGCGCAGCAGTTTTTGCTCTGTCCTCGACCTGCTGAGACCTTGCGGGACAGACCAACAAACTGCGCAGCAGTTTTTGCTCTGTCCTCAACTGACTAGAAACCCGTGGCCAAGAAGACCCACGTCTCCGAAACCCCCGCCACCCAGCTGCTGCGGGCGAACGGCATCGCCTTCACCGAGCATCCCTACGACTACCTCGAGCACGGCGGTGCGCAGCACAGCGCCGAGGTGCTCGGCCTCGACCCCTTCATGGTGGTCAAGACGCTGGTGATGCAGGACCAGGACGCCAAGCCGCTGATCGTGCTGATGCACGGCAACCGCACGGTATCGACCAAGAACCTGGCACGGCAGATCGGCGCCAAGTCGGTGGAGCCCTGCAAGCCCGAGGTCGCGAACCGGCACAGCGGCTACCTGGTCGGCGGCACCTCGCCCTTCGGTACGCGGCGCGCGATGCCGGTCTACGTCGAGTCGACCATCCTCGAACTGCCGCGCATCGCGATCAACGGCGGGCGCCGCGGCTACCTGGTGGGCATCGACCCCCAGGTCTGCCTGAGTCTGCTCGGTGCCAAGCCGGTGCAGTGCGCGCTGGCAGAATAGCCGGTTGCCTCGAACGGAGGCGCCCGGAGAAGCCGTGAGTTCCTATTTCCCCTCGTTGATCGCGATCGTCCTGTCCTACCTGCTCGGATCGCTCTCGTTCGCCGTGATCGTCAGCAAGTCGCTCGGCATGGCCGATCCGCGCAGCTACGGCAGCAAGAACCCGGGTGCCACCAACGTGCTGCGCTCGGGCAACAAGGGTGCCGCGCTGGCGACGCTGCTGCTCGATGCGCTGAAGGGCTGGCTGCCGGTGTTCCTGATCCAGCAGTTCGGTGCCGCCTGGGACCTGGGCCCCGGGACCGCGGCGGTGGCCGGGCTGGCGGCCTTCCTTGGCCACCTCTACCCGGTGTTCTTCAGCTTCCAGGGCGGCAAGGGCGTGGCGACCGCGGCCGGGGCGCTGGTCGGCATCGCGCCGTTGCTGGGCCTGGCGACCGGCGTCACCTGGCTGATCATCGCGGTCTTTTTCCGCTACTCGTCGCTGGCCTCGGTCGTGGCTGCCTTCTTCGCCCCGGCCTACTACCTGATCGGCGGCCAGATCGCCTGGCCGCTCGACCTCGCGGTGCTGCTGGTGCTGGTGTCGATCAGCCTGCTGCTGATCTGGCGCCATCGAGAGAACATCCGCCGACTGGCGGCCGGCACCGAGTCCCGGTTGGGCTCCAAGAAATAGCAGAAGGGAACATTTCATGGCCTCCATCCAGCGCTTCCACGTCGGTCCGCGTCTCAGCGAGACCGCGGTCCACAACGGCACGGTCTACCTCGCGGGCCAGGTGCCCGACGACCTGTCGCAGGACATCCGGGGCCAGACCGCGCAGGTGCTGGCGATGGTCGACCGCCTGCTGGCCGAGGCCGGCAGCGACAAATCGCGCATCCTGATGACGCAGATCTTTCTGTCCGACATCACGGACATCGCCGCGATGAATGAAGTCTGGGACGCCTGGATCCCGGCCGGAAACACGCCGCCGCGCGCGACCGTGCAGGCCGCGATGGCCAAGCAGGGCTACAAGATCGAGATCGTGGTGACCGCAGCGGTGGCCTGAGCTCGCCCCCAGGTTGGGCTCACTTCGTGTAGCCCGCCCACCCCCTACCGGGGGCGCAGTCAGCGGCCCGGCGAAGCCGGTTCCGCGACTGCCCACGAACAGGCGGGCGCTGCGCGCCGCCGGAGAACAAGCACCGGGCGCCTCTCCCCTATCGGCCGGCGCAGCCAGGCCCGTTGGTGAAACACCGCGGAACCGGCTTCGCCGGGCCGCTGGTGTTGCCCCCGGTAGGGGGTGGGCGCCCGGACACGAAGTGCCGCGCAACCTGGGGGCGAGCCTAGAACCGTTTTTCGAGCACCATCTGGTCGGCGTCGCGGCGCATCGAGAAGCGGCTGATGAAGCTGTTGCCCAGCAGGATGTAGGGCATCGGCTGCTGCGAGACGATGGCCTCCACGTCGAAGACCTCGACGTCGCCGACCCGCACCGAGGCGAGCCGCAGGCGATAGCCCGGCGCGATGCCGTTGGCGGTGTTCATGCGCACCGGCTGGCCCTTGCTGAAATCGAGCCCGATGCGTTGGGCATCGGCGGCCGACATCGCGATCGTGGTGGCGCCGGTGTCGAGCATGAAGCTGACCGCACGGCCGTTGATGGCGCCCTGCGCCATGAAGTGCCCGCCGCTGCTCACCGGCAGCACGATGCGGGTGCCGCCGCTCGAAGACCCGCTACCGCCGATGCTCACCGGCGTGTCCATGCGCAGCGCAACGCGCTTGCCGCCGGCCTCGATCGTCGCCTGTTCGCCCTGCATCGAGACCAGCTTCACGCCCTGGAAGGTCTCGCCGACCGCCAGTGTCTTGGGCGCCCCGCCGTTCACGATCAGGATCGCGCGGTTGCCGATGGTGCCGGTCAGCGTCACCGACTGGGCCTGCGCGAAGCTGCAGGCTGCGGCGAGCAGCAGCGGGATGAGCGCCTTCATCGGGCCATCAGTCCCTGAAATTGTTGAAGGTCAGCGGCATGTCGGGCACGTCCTTCTTGATCAGTGCCATTGCCGCCTGCAGGTCGTCGCGCTTGGCGCCCGTGATGCGCACCGCATCGCCCTGGATCGCGGCCTGCACCTTGAGCTTGCTGTCCTTGATCAGGCGCTGGATCTTCTTGGCCGTCTCGGACTCGATGCCGCTCTTGACCTTGATGACCTGCTTGACCTTGTCGCCGCCGATCTTCTGGACGTCGCCCTTGTCGAGGAAGCGGACGTCGACGCTGCGCTTGGTCAGCTTGGCGCGCAGGATGTCCTCGACCTGGACGAGCTGGAACTCGGCGTCACCGATCAGGGTGATCTCCTTGTCCTTGAGCTCGACCGCGGCCGCGGTGCCCTTGAAGTCGAAGCGCGTGCCGATCTCCTTGGCGGTGTTCTCGACCGCATTCTTGACCTCGGGCAAGTTGGGTTCACAAACGGTGTCGAAGGACGGCATGAGGTAAAGGCTCCGGCAGCAACAAGAAAAGGAATAGGCCGCGCACGGGTTCGCGCGGCGTGCGAATGCGACAATTCTCCCATGATCGTGGAGCACAACGTACCGCTGCAGCAGCACAACAGCTTCGGCATCGTCGCGCGCGCCCAGCACCTGGCGCGCATCACCGGCGAGGCCGATGTCGCGGCGCTGCTGGCCGACGCGCAATGGCGCGACGCGCCCAAGTTCGTGCTGGGCGGCGGCAGCAACATCGTGCTGACCGGCGACGTCAAGCCGCTGGTGCTCAAGGTCGAGATCAAGGGCCTGCGGCTGGTCGAGGAGACCGCACGGGCCTGGATCGTCGAGGCCGGGGCCGGCGAAGTCTGGCACGACACGGTGCACTGGACGCTCGACCAGGGCTTTCCGGGCCTCGAGAACCTGGCGCTGATCCCGGGCACGGTGGGCGGCTCGCCGGTGCAGAACATCGGCGCCTACGGCGTCGAGCTGCAGGACCGTTTCGAGTCGCTCGACGCCATCGATCTGCAGACCGGCCGCGCCTTCACGCTCGATGCGGCCCAGTGCGCCTTCGGCTACCGCGATTCGGTGTTCAAGCACGTGGCCAGCGGCGACAACGATTTCGGGCTGGCGGGCCGGGCGCTGATCACGCGGGTGCGCTTCCGGCTGCCCAAGCCCTGGAAGCCGGTGCTGGGCTACCTCGACCTCGAGCGCAAGATGGACGAGACCGGCAACTTCCAGCCCGGCGCGTTCGACGTCTTCGACTGGATCTGCGCCATCCGCCGCGCCAAGCTGCCCGACTGGCGGGTGCTCGGCAACGCCGGCAGCTTCTTCAAGAACCCGACCGTGACGCCGGAGCAGTGCGCCGACATCATTGCCCGCGACCCGAAGATCGTGCACTACCCGATGGCCGACGGCAGCATCAAGCTGGCGGCCGGCTGGCTGATCGATGCCTGCGGCTGGAAAGGCAAGTCGGTGGGCAACGCCGCTGTCTACGAGCGCCAGGCGCTGGTGCTGGTCAACCGCGGCGGATCGGCCAATCCGGTGACCGGTGGCGAGGTGATGACGCTGGCCAAGGCGATCCAGACCAGCGTCTATGAGCGTTTCGGGATTCGCCTCGAACCCGAACCCGTCGTGGTCTGACCACCGGCCGCGCGAAGCGCCGGCCCCTTCGTGGAACACCGCGGAACCGGCTTTGCCGGGCCGCTGGTGTTGCCCCCGGCAGGGGGTGGGAGGGCTACACGCAGTGAGTCCGACCTGGGGGCGAGCAACAGTGCCACCGCGGAACCGGCTTTGCCGGGCCGCTGGTGTTGCCCCCGGCAGGGGGTGGGAGGGCTACACGCAGTGAGCCCGACCTGGGGGCGAGCCTATTCCTTGTCGTTCTTGAGTTGGGGCAGGGATGCACCCTGGGTCGACGACAGCAGCCCGGTCTGCGTGTAGATCGCCAGCTTGGCGCGCGTGTCGACGATGTCCAGGTTGCGCATCGTCAGCTGGCCGATGCGGTCCAGCGGGCTGAAGGGCGCGTCCTCGACCTTTTCCATCGACAGGCGCTCGGGCGCATAGGTCAGGTTGGGGCTCTCGGTATCGAGGATCGAGTAGTCGTTGCCGCGGCGCAGCTCGACCGTGACCTCGCCGGTGACCGCGCGCGCCACCCAGCGCTGGGCCGTCTCGCGCAGCATGATGGCCTGCGGGTCGAACCAGCGGCCCTGGTAGAGCAGGCGGCCGAGGCGGCGGCCGCTGTCGCGGTACTGCTCGATCGTGTCCTCGTTGTGGATGCCGGTCACCAGCCGCTCGTAGGCGATGAACAGCAGCGCCAGGCCGGGGGCCTCGTAGATGCCGCGGCTCTTGGCCTCGATGATGCGGTTCTCGATCTGGTCGCTCATGCCCAGGCCGTGGCGGCCGCCGATGCGGTTGGCTTCGAGCAGCAGGTCGACCAGGCTGGCGTACTCGACGCCGTTGAGGGCGACCGGACGGCCTTCCTCGAAGCGGATGCGGACCTCTTCGCGCGGGACTGAGACCTCGTCCTTCCAGAAGGCGACGCCCATGATCGGCTGCACGATCTTCATGCCGCTGTTCAGGAACTCGAGGTCCTTGGCCTCGTGCGTGGCGCCCAGCATGTTCGAGTCGGTCGAATAGGCCTTCTCGGTCGACATCTTGTAGGCGAAGCCGGCCTTCTGCATGAACTCCGACATCTCCTTGCGGCCGCCGAGCTCGTCGATGAAGGTCTGGTCGAGCCAGGGCTTGTAGATCTTCAGCGCCGGGTTGGTCAAGAGGCCGTAGCGGTAGAAGCGCTCGATGTCGTTGCCCTTGAAGGTGCTGCCGTCGCCCCAGATGTGGACGTCGTCCTCCTTCATCGCCGACACCAGCATGGTGCCGGTGACCGCGCGGCCCAGCGGCGTGGTGTTGAAGTAGGTCAGGCCGGCCGTCGTCACGTGGAAGGCGCCGGCTTGCAGCGCGGCGATGCCTTCGGCGGCCAGCTGGGTGCGGCAGTCGATCAGGCGCGCCTTCTCGGCGCCATAGAGCATCGCCTTGCGCGGGATCTCGTCGTAGTCGGGCTCGTCGGGCTGCCCGAGGTTGGCGGTGTAGGCGTAGGGAATCGCGCCCTTGTTGCGCATCCAGTGCAGCGCGGCGCTGGTGTCGAGGCCGCCGGAGAAGGCGATGCCGACCTTCTGGCCGGCGGGAACGTTCTGGAGGATGGTGGAGGACATGCGCGTAGGTTTCCGGTTCAGCCGAAGTGGCAGATGTAGCTGTAGGGCTCGCCGCTGACGCGGATCTGGAAGCTGGAGTTGCCCGGCACGCTGAATTTCTCGCCCGCGCCCGAGGCCACCCATTCGGTGCTGCCCGCAAGCAGATACTCGCATCGGCCGCCGGCGCCTTCCATGGTTTCCGGCGCGCCGGTATTGAAAGTCAGGGTCGAGGGCAGGATCACGCCGACCGACTTCTTGCTGCCGTCGGCCAGCGTGAGGTTGTGGCTCACGCACTTGCCGTCGAAGTACACGTTGGCCTTGGTCGAGACCGTGGCGCTCTGGAGGGTTTCGGTTGTGCTCATGGGTAGAAAGGCCTGGCATTGCTCGCGTTTCGGCAAGCAAAAGGCGCGTTCTGAGGAAACGCGCCCGATTGGGTTGGCAAAGCCGTTGATTTTAGGCTTGCCGGCCGGCCTTCCGGCCCGAACTGGGGATCAGCGCCAGCGGCCGTAGCCTCCGCCCCAGCCGCGCGAGTAGCCGAAGCCCAGCGAGATGCCGATCGGCGGGTAGGCGTAGGCGGGCGCCGGGTAGTACGCCGGTGCCGGGTAGTACACCGGGCCCGGCTGCACGTAGACCGGGGCCGGGGCATAGACCGCTGCCGGCGGCGCGTAGACCGGGGCCGGGGCACCGCCACCCGACACCACCAGGCCCGGCTCGGGCACGACGTTGCTCCAGTCCTGTTGCGGCGGGGGGCCATCGACCGGGCCGGCGGCCATCTGGGGCTGCGGCGCCACCGGCAGCGGCGTGGCCAAGCCGTATTGGGTCGAATCGACCCAGATGCTGGCGCCGGGCGGGTTGCTGACGCGCGTGTTGTACTGGCGGCCCGCGTACTCGTAGGTCACGTTGTAGCGGATGCTGCCGTTCGATGCGGTCACGGGTGAACTCGTGATCACCCGTGCCTGGACCTGCTCGGCCTGGGCCAGCGTGCCGAAACCGGCCAGTGCGGCCAGCAGCGACAGGGCGGACGCGGTACGAAAGCTTCTGTTGTTCATGTCGGATCTCCTGAATTCCCGGGGCGGGGCGCCCTCGCAACCCGGTTGGAGGCCTTTGGGCCCCCGGGGTTCCAGCGTTTACAAAGCGTGGCTTGCCCACTCGGTGGCGTCGAACCCGGTTGTGACGTCACGTCCGGCGCCCCAGTTGACCACCGGCCGCTTGATCAGGCTGGGATTCGCCAGCAGCACCGCGCGGGCCGAGGCCGCATCGACCACCGATTCGCGGGTGGCGTCGTCCAGGCGCCGCCAGGTGGTGCCGCGGCGGTTGACCAGCGCCTCCCAGCCGGGCGCGGCGAGCCAGCGGTCGAGTTCGGCCTCGGGCACGCCGCCCTTCTTGAAATCGTGGAAGCTGTAGGCGACGCCATGGTCGTCGAGCCAGGCGCGGGCGCGCTTGACGGTGTCGCAGTTCGGTATGCCGTAGAGGGTTGTCATGCGGCGATGATGCCCGCGGCGCCGGTCGGCGACAATTCGCGGCTCCATGAAAACCCTAGAAGACTGGCTGGCGCACGCCGAGCACCTGCATCCCAAGAATATCGAGCTCGGCCTGGACCGGGTCCGCGCCGTCGCCCAGCGCCTGGGCCTGGCCTTCGACTGCCCGGTCATCACCGTGGCCGGCACCAACGGCAAGGGGTCGACCTGCGCCATGCTCGAGTCGATCCTGACGCATGCGGGCTACCGCACCGCGGTGTTCACCTCGCCCCACCTGGTGCGCTTCGAGGAGAGGCTGCGGCTGTCGGGCGAGCAGGTCGACGGCGCCGCGCTGGCGCCTTTCTTCGAACAGGTCGAGCAGGGCCGGGGCGAAGTCCCGCTGACCTACTTCGAATTCACCACGCTGGCGATCCTGCTGTGCATCGCCGCGGCAAAGCCCGATGCCGCGATCCTCGAGGTCGGCCTGGGCGGCCGGCTGGACGCGGTCAACATCGTCGATGCCGACTGTGCCGTCATCACCAGCATCGACCTCGACCACATGGAATTCCTCGGCAACGACCGCGAGAGCATCGGCTTTGAGAAGGCCGGCGTGATGCGCGCCGGCCGGCCGGCGATCGTCAGCGACCCGATGCCGCCACAGAGCGTGGTCGACCACGCGCAAGCCATCGGCGCCGACCTCTGGCGCGTCGGCCGCGATTTCAACGTGATGGGCGACCAACAGCAATGGGGCTGGAGCGGCCGCGGCCGGCGCTACAGCGGGCTGGCCTATCCGGCGCTGCGCGGCGCCAACCAGCTGGTCAACGCGGCCGGTGTGCTGGCGGCGCTGGAGTCGCTGCGGCAGCGGCTGCCGATCACCGCCCAGGCGGTGCGAAACGGGCTGGCGATGGTCGAATTGCCCGGCCGCTTCCAGATCGTCCCGGGCGAGCCGGCGCTGGTGCTGGACGTTGCGCACAACCCGCACGCGGTGGCCGCGCTGGCCGAGAACCTCGACGCCATGGGCTTCTATCCGACCACCCACGCGGTCTTCGGCGTCATGGCCGACAAGGACCTGGCACCGATGTTCGCCCGCATCGGGCCGATGATCGACCGCTGGTACTTCACCGACCTGCCGACCGCGCGGGCCGCCAGGGCCGACGACCTGATCGTCCGCTGGCAGGCCCAGAACAAGCGCAGGGATGTCTCGGCCAGCGTCCACGGCAACCCCATGGAAGCGCTCCAGGCCGCCATCGATCGCGCCGACCCCGCTGATAGAATCGTGGTCTTCGGATCGTTCTTCACCGTGGGTGGTGTGCTCGAGCACGGAACACCCCGTCTGGGCGCCAGGCACCTGTCCCCCGGCTCCTGAAACAGCCTGAATCCCGGCGCCCTTACCCCCGATTCCCCCCCGTTTCCTCCCGTTTCAACCGCACGCAGCACCCCCTCAGGAAAACGAATTTCATGGCGTTCTTCAAGTTCCGCACCCGCGGTCCTCAAGGCAACGAAGGGCGAAGCACCGTCGCCGCCGCGCCGGCGGAGAGCATCGAGGCGCTGCGTCGCCGGGCACGCCACCGGCTGCTGGGCGCCGCGGTCCTGGTGCTGATCGGCGTGATCGGTTTCCCGCTGCTGTTCGACACCCAGCCGCGGCCGATCTCGGTCGACATTCCGATCGAGATTCCCGACCGCAACAAGGCCAAGCCGCTGGCGCTGCCGACGCCCCCGGCGCCGGCCGCTCCAAGCACCGACAAGCCGGCTGCCGGCAAGCCGGCCGCCGCCGCGCCCGCCTCGTCGGGCGGCGGCATGATCACCGAGGCAGCCGACGGCAGCGAGATTCCAGAGGGCAAGGTGGCGTCGTCGGTGCCGGCGGCCGAACCCGCACCTGCGCCCGAGAGCAAGCCGGTCTCCAAGGCCGAGCCGAAACCCGAACCGAAGCCGAAGGCCGAGGCCAGACCCGAGCCCAAGCCGGAACCCAAGCCGGAGCCCAAGCCCGCGGCGCCGAAGACCGCGGCGACCGATGAAGCCGCCCGCGCCCGTGCGCTGCTCGAGGGCAAGCCGACCGCCGTGGCGGCAGCCGCTGCCGCCAAGCCGGCCGACGAGAACGGCCGCTTCGTGGTCCAGGTCGGTGCCTTCGCCGATGCGGACAAGGCACGCGAAGTGCGTCAGAAGCTTGAAAAGGCCGGCCTCAAGACCTATACCAGTGTCGCGAAGACGGCCGACGGCGAGCGCACGCGGGTGCGTGTCGGTCCCTTCGGCAACCGCGCCGAGGCCGACCGCGCTGCGGCCAAGGTCAAGGGCTTGTCTTTGTCGGCTGCCGTCCTCAGCTTGTAGGCTCGCGGATCGACGTGGCCACGCTCGACTGGATCGCCGTCGCGCTGCTCGTGGTGTCGATGCTGCTGGGCCTGGTGCGCGGACTGGTGTTCGAGGTGATTTCGCTGGCGGGGTGGGTCGTGGCCTTCGTGGTTGCCCAGTGGCTGGCCGAGGACGTGGGGCGCTGGCTGCCTTTTGGCGAACCGGCCGCGAGTTGGCGCTATGCCGCCGGCTTCGTGGGGGTGTTCGTCGGGGTGGCATTCGGCGTCGGGATGCTGGCGGCGCTCACGCGCAAGCTGGTGGCGGCGATCGGGCTGCGGCCGGTGGACCGGATCCTCGGCGGCGTCTTCGGCGTGGCGCGCGGCGCGGTGGCGATGCTGGCCGTCGCCGTGTGTGTTCATTTGCTGGCGTTGAGCGACAGTGCCTGGTGGCACGGATCGCGCAGCGCCATTGTTCTTGATGCGGCATTGCAGGGCCTGAAACCCGCGCTGCCTGATAAGTTGGCAAGCTACCTGCCCTGAGAGGATCGCTTCATGTGTGGAATCGTCGGCGTTGTCAGTAACGCTCCCGTCAATCAACTGCTCTACGACGCCTTGCTGCTGCTGCAGCACCGCGGCCAGGATGCCGCCGGCATCGTGACGCTGCTGGAGCGCAAGTTCTTCATGCACAAGGCCAAGGGCATGGTGCGCGATGTCTTCCGGACTCGCAACATGCGCGGCCTGCCGGGCGACATCGGCCTCGGCCAGGTGCGCTACCCGACCGCCGGCAACGCCTACAGCGAGGAAGAGGCGCAGCCCTTCTACGTCAACGCACCCTTCGGCATCGTGCTGGTGCACAACGGCAACCTGACCAATGCGCATGCGCTGCGGGCCGAGCTGTTCTCCACCGACCACCGCCACACCAACACCGAGAGCGACTCCGAGGTGCTGCTCAACGTGCTGGCCCATGAGCTCGACCGCGCCACCCGTGGCGGCCTGTTCGATTCGGCCACCTTGTTCGAGGCGGTGCGCAACACCCAGCGTCGCCTGCGCGGCTCCTACGCGGTGGTGGCGCTGATCGCCGGCCACGGCTTGCTGGCTTTCCGCGATCCCTACGGCATCCGTCCGCTGGCGATGGGCCGCGGTGCCGACGGCACCGTGATGGTGGCCAGCGAGTCGGTCGCGCTCGAGGGCTCGGGCCATGTGTTCGAACGCAACATCGCGCCGGGCGAAGCGGTCTTCGTCGACCTGCAGGGCCAGGTCCATGCCGAACAATGCGCCGACTCGCCGACGCTCAACCCCTGCATCTTCGAGTTCGTCTACCTGGCGCGGCCCGACTCGGTGCTCGATGGCATCTCGGTCTACCAGGCGCGGCTGAACCTCGGCGAGACGCTGGCCAAGCGCGTGATCTCGACCGTGCCGCCGAGCGACATCGACGTCATCATCCCGATCCCCGAATCGAGCCGTCCGAGCGCGACGCAGCTGGCGCACCTGCTGGGCGTCCCGTACCGCGAAGGCTTCGTCAAGAACCGCTACGTCGGCCGCACCTTCATCATGCCGGGGCAGGGCGTGCGCAAGAAGTCGGTGCGCCAGAAGCTCAACGTGATCGCCAGCGAGTTCAAGGGCCGCAACGTGCTGCTGGTCGACGACTCGATCGTGCGCGGCACCACCAGCCGCGAGATCGTGCAGATGGCGCGCGACGCCGGGGCCCGCAAGGTCTACCTCGCGAGCGCGGCGCCGCCGGTGCGCTATCCCAACGTCTACGGCATCGACATGCCGACCAAGGACGAACTGGTGGCGCACGACCGCACCGTCGAGGAAATCCGCGAGCTGATCGGCTGCGACGCGCTGATCTACCAGGACGTCGACGCGATGAAGCGCGCCATCGGTTCGCTGAACCCGAAGCTTGACGGCTTCGATGCCTCCTGCTTCGACGGCGTGTACGTCACCGGCGACATCGACACCGAGGCCATCACGCGCATGAACGGCAGCCGTCCGCGCATCGAGGAGACCGAGGAAGACTCGTCCCGCCTCGCACTGCCCAACCTCAGCTGAAGGATCCCGCGTGACCGACCGATCCCTGCCCCCGGGGCTGCACCGCGACACGCTCGCGGTGCGCACCGCGCTCGAGCGCAGCCAGTACGGCGAGAACTCCGAAGCGCTGTTCCTCACCAGCAGCTTCGTGCAGCCCGATGCCGAGACTTCGGCGCGCCGCTTCGCCGGCACCGAGGAGGGCTTCACCTACACCCGTACGTCGAACCCGACGGTGGCCAGCTTCGAACGGCGCCTGGCCGCGCTCGAAGGCACCGAGGCCGCGATCGGCGCCTCCAGCGGCATGGGCGCGATCCTCATGATGTGCATGGGCCTGCTGCGCGCCGGCGACCACGTGGTGTGCTCGCGCTCGGTGTTCGGCTCGACCTTGAACCTGATCGGCCGCGAGTTCGGCAAGTTCGGCGTCGAGACCACCTTCGTCTCGCAGACCGACGTTGCCGAATGGAAGGCGGCGATCCGTCCGAGCACCAAGCTGCTGTTCGCCGAGACGCCGACCAACCCGCTGACCGACGTCTGCGACATCCGCGCGCTGGCCGATCTCGCGCATGGCGCGGGCGCGCTGCTGGCGGTCGACAACTGCTTCTGCTCGCCGGCGCTGCAACGGCCGACCGAGCTCGGCGCCGACCTCGTCATCCATTCGGGCACCAAGTACCTCGAAGGGCAGGGCCGCGTGCTGGCCGGCGCCATCTGCGGATCGTCCAAACTGATCAACGACGTGTTCGGTCCGGTGGTGCGCACCGCGGGCATGGCGCTGTCGCCGTTCAACGCCTGGGTCGTGCTCAAGGGCCTCGAGACGCTGGGCATCCGCATGCAGGCGCACTGCGCCGGCGCGCTGGCGCTGGCGCAGTGGCTCGAGGCGCAGCCGGGCGTGGCACGCGTGTACTACCCGGGCCTGGCCTCGCATCCGCAGCATGAACTGGCGATGCGCCAGCAGTCGGGACTGGGCGGGGCGGTCGTGTCCTTCGACGTCGAAGGCAGCGGCCCCGAAGCGTCGCGCGCCAACGCCTTTCACGTGATCGACAGCACGCGCGTGCTGAGCATTACCGCCAACCTCGGCGACACCAAGACCACCATCACCCATCCGGCCACCACCTCGCACGGGCGCCTCACCGAAGTGCAGCGGCAGGCGGCCGGCATCGGCCAGGGCCTGATCCGCGTGGCGGTCGGGCTGGACCACATCGAAGACATCAAGGCCGACCTCCTGCGAGGTCTAGCCGGCCTGAGCACCCCCGCATGACACAGAAGACCCGCACCCGTTTCGCACCGTCCCCGACCGGCTTCATCCACCTCGGCAACATCCGCTCGGCCCTCTACCCGTGGGCCTTCGCGCGCTCGACCGGCGGCGACTTCATCCTGCGCATCGAGGACACCGACGTCGAGCGCTCGACGCAGGCCGCCGTCGACGTGATCCTCGAAGGCATGCAGTGGCTGGGTCTCGACCATGACGAGGGTCCGTTCTACCAGATGCAGCGCATGGACCGCTACAAGGCGGTGCTGGCCGAGATGCAGGTCGCGGGCCTGGTCTACCCCTGCTACATGGGCATGGCCGAGCTCGACGCGCTGCGCGAGAAGCAGATGGCCGCGAAGGAGAAGCCGCGCTACGACGGCACCTGGCGTCCCGAGCCGGGCAAGACGCTGCCGCCGGTGCCCGAAGGCGTGCAGCCGGTGCTGCGCTTCCGCAATCCGCAGGGCGGGGTGGTGGCCTGGGACGACAAGGTCAAGGGCCGCATCGAGATCGGCAACGACGAGCTCGACGACCTCGTGATCGCGCGGCCCGACGGCACGCCGACCTACAACTTCTGCGTCGTGGTCGACGACATCGACATGGCGATCACGCACGTGATCCGCGGCGACGACCACGTCAACAACACGCCGCGCCAGATCAACATCTTCCGCGCCCTCGGCAAGGAGCCGCCGGTGTATGCGCACCTGCCCACCGTGCTCAACGAGCAGGGCGAGAAGATGAGCAAGCGCAACGGCGCCAAGCCCGTGACGCAGTTCCGCGACGAAGGCTTCCTGCCCGAGGCGATGGTCAACTACCTCGCGCGCCTGGGCTGGAGCCATGGCGACGACGAGATCTTCTCTCGCGCGCAGTTCATCGAGTGGTTCAACCTCGATCACCTGGGCCGCAGCGCGGCGCAGTTCGACGAGACCAAGCTGCGTTGGGTCAATGCGCAGCACCTGAAGGCCATGGCCGACGATGCGCTGGCGCCGCTGGTGGCCGCGCAGTTGCACAAGCGCGGCATCACGGCCGACGAGCGCCTGCCCGCGATCTGCGGCCTCTTCAAGGACCGCTGCGACACCACCGTCGCGCTCGCGGGATGGGCAGCTGCGTTCTATGCCGACGTGCATCCGAGCGATGCCGATCGCGAGCAGCATATTTCTGCTGCGGTGCGCCCGGCAATCGCCGAACTTGCGGATAAACTATCGGCCGTCGCTTGGGACAAGGCAGCGATCGCATCGGCCATCAAGGAAGTGCTGGTTGCGCAAGGTCTCAAGATGCCGGCACTCGCCATGCCGGTGCGAGTGCTCGTGATGGGCACCCCGCAGACGCCTTCTCTCGATTCGGTCCTCGCGCTTTTTTCACGCGAAACTATTTTGAAGAGATTGAAGGAAGCCTGATTTTCGGGCTATAATTTGAGGCTCGACACCCAGGGGGGTATAGCTCAGCTGGGAGAGCGCTTGCATGGCATGCAAGAGGTCAGCGGTTCGATCCCGCTTACCTCCACCAACATGGTGTCGAGTTGTAGAAGAGTTTGAGAAACAAGCGCTGATCGCAGCGCGGTTCCTAAGGTTTTGACCCTATCGTCTAGAGGCCTAGGACACCACCCTTTCACGGTGGCTACCGGGGTTCGAATCCCCGTAGGGTCGCCAGTTTCATCGCAAGGTGAAGCCGGCACAAGTCGCAGCACTTGGCTCCTTTTGGAGTGAACGTTGTCTACCAGGAGTGGTAGTTCAGTTGGTTAGAATACCGGCCTGTCACGCCGGGGGTCGCGGGTTCGAGTCCCGTCCACTCCGCCAGATAAAAGCCCTTGTGAGTCAATGACTTGCAGGGGCTTTCCTCTTTCTGGGTCGCCCCGAATCTTCGACTTTGGAATGGCGAGCGGGCCGACTTTGGAATATGCGTCAGCCGGCCGGCGTCGCCTTCTTCGTCTGGCGGCGGTCGTAAACCCGGGTGATCATTGCGTCGCTCGAGTGCAAGGTGGCCTCCTTGGTGTCCTTGTCGCCCCGGTCCAGCTTGTCGGTCACGCCCTTGGGCCTGCAGTCCTGCAGACTGAAATGCTCGAAGGGCAACTCCAGCGCCGCCGCATGCACCTCGGCCGTCGCCATGAGCGTGCCCAGCAGCTTCCCCCAGCCTGATTTCGTGTAACGCTGCCCCTGCAGGTTGCCGAACAGCAGGAACGAGCCGGCCAGGTCGTTCCGCTTGATGGCGAGCACCTCGTCGATCGTCTCCCGCAGGTCCGGCGACCACTCGATCAGGATCTTCGGCTTCGTCCGGTCCTTGGAGTCGGTCCACACGATGCCGCTGTCGGTGATCGCGTCGCGTGAGATCTTGCGCACCTCGAACGATCGGCGCACGCACAGCCATGCGGTCTTCAAAGCCAGCGCGATGATGTGATACGGGCCACCGAGCACGCGGCCAGTCGCGACCACGATCTCGAGCTCGTCGTGGGTGACATAGCGCTTGGCCTCCGCGACCACCTTGTTGTGCGAGATCCGGTCGAAGGGGTTCGACTCGATCATTCCCTTGCGGATCGCGTACTCGAGGATCAGTCGCGCCAGGGCGATTTCCTTGTTGGCCTTCACCGGCCTGGTGCGCTCGTAGTGCTCGAGGTACTCGTAGCCCATCGTGCGAGTGATCTCGGTCACCTCCAGGTGACCCATGGCCTCGGTGAGCTTCTTCGCTTCTTCCTTGTTCTCGGCGATGGTGGAATCGGCGCGCTTGTTGCCGGATGTCGCGGGCAGCTTTTCCTGCCATTCGAACCAGGCGTCGACCAGGCCCTTGAACCCGCCGACGGGCACGTCCTCCACGATGCGCGTCGATTCCTCGATGGCTTGCCGGCGCAGCTTGTGAATCTGGTTGGCGTCGTCGACCAAGCACTTGAAGCGGAACGCCCAGCGCCCGGACTTCATCTTGTAGCCGATGCTGTACAGCCGGACCCCGTAGCGCTCGTACACGCGGAAGGGCAGGCCGTCAGGCTTGGCACGGGGCTTGATCATGCGAGCCTCAGGGTCGGCAGGTTCAGAGTCTTCTTCATCGGCGCGGACGTCTGGCCGGCGACGACCGCATCGTAGTGGCCGCGCTCGAGCACGATGCCATAGCGTCCCATACGCGCACGGTAGAAGCCCTGGCGGCGGAGCTCGTTGAGCTGCATCGTCGGCACCTTGTACTGCGTGATCGCCTGGATCTCCGCGGCGGAAAGCACGATGTTGCTCATTTGCTTTCGCTTCCTGCAGCGCGGGTGCTTCCAGAACCGGCGGCCTGGCTCATGCGCTCGCCTCACCATTCCTGTCGAGCTCGAGTCGAAACACCAGTTCGTCGAACCGATCGCGGAACTGCTGCCGCCAATCCCGCCACGTCATCGCCTCGCGCTCCGGCGTGTCGAGCCGAATCCAGTACAGCGGCTCAATGCAGTCGTCGCGGTCGTCACCGAGCACTGCCCACGGCGCGTGCGTGTCCGCGCGCCAGGGCAGCAGGTCGCGGCGCTCGGTTGCCAGCGCGACCAGGTCGATGCTTCGCAGCGCTGTGTGCATCGTGCGGCTCACGGTCGAGATTCCGAACTGCGCGCGGACCACGTTGGCATGCTCTTTCTCGAACACGTCCCACGCCCGCGTGCCGCCGGCCGCGATGCTGCGGAAGTTCACCGCGGTCTTCGCCGGCGAGCTGAGATCGTTGGTGTAGATCTCGTGGGCATCGTGCAGCAGCGCCGCGAGCTGGGTGATGGGCTTCGCCATCGCGCGCTCGGCGATCTCGCTGCACAGAAGGCTGTGCTCGGCCACGCTGTAGGGCCTGCTCGTCGCTCCGTGGAAGCGGTTGATGATGGCGAGCTGGTGGGAGATGTCGTCGATGCGAACCGGTCGGCCTTCGTCTCTCATAGCGTCTGGTCCGCACAGGTGGTATTCGGCGCCTGTGGCCGTGATCATCCGACTCATCGCTGGAACCCCATCGACATGACGCCCGGGCGCTCGTCAAGCCCATCGTGACCTGGCGCCGGACGGCGGGCGATGGGGTCAACCAGGGGCGACATCGATGCCGCGCTGGTAACGGTCTTCTGGAATTCCTCCCAGGCACGTCGCATCTGTTCGGCGCACCTATCAGGGTGCATGCGGCCAGAACCGGTGGCGAGACCTGGCAGCAACACAGTGGCCTCGCGGCCTAGGACCTTGCCTTCGACCTCGCGCGCGACGCAATTCAAGACGGCCTTGAATGCGAGGAAGGCGTTGTCCGTCTTGCCAACGTCGCGGGGCGGCCAATCCATCGTCGGCGCGCAAATCATCAAGGGGATCGTCGGGTCGTAGGTGCTGATCAAGCGAGCCTCGCCAACTGGCAGTCGTCCGCCGTGCAAGGATTGGATATCGCGCATCAGCCGGCGCTCTAGCTGCCAGCCGAAGCGATCGATGTAGACCTGGTCGATCCCCCCATCCATACGCCCGGTACAGTTCGCTGGACTCACCAGTACGTCGGCGGGCAAGCCCGTGAAGATATCGCTCAGATGTGAGTTCCACTCGGGAAACGCATGGCGGATTGCAGCCAGGAGATCGGGGCTGAGTGTTCGGAATTTGATCTTCATGCAGATTGCTCCGTTGATATTTCGACGCCTTCGGTGTCCTCAGGCGTCGAGCGGGCGAGCGCCTCGAGCGCCGCCCTGTGAAAAATGAACTCGCGTTTGAAGAACTGTCCGGCCGAGCTGTCGTAGGGCCACGGGCAGGCATCGTTGAGGAGGAGGCCGCGCTCGGCGGCCTCCTTGGCGACGCGTCTGACCGCGTCGATGGCGACGATCTCGCTGTAGCTCATGCGCTGGCCGCCATCGTGGTTGGCGCGTGCCGCGGCATCAGCCGGCAGCACGACACCTCGGCGTGGATCTCGGGCGCGTTGAAGCCCGGGAATGCGCGCGGGTTGAGCAGCTCGAGCGCGAGCGCATCGCCGGCCTTGAGGGGGGCGTGGGCATCCCACCAGGCGCTCGCCTCGGCGCCCGCCCAGCGCACGACATAGGGCTCGACGCGGCGCGGGCCCTGGTTGTCGACGACGCGCAAGGTCACCGCGAATGAGCCGTCTGCGGCGGGCGCCGCGCTCGCGGCGGCTCGGCCGGGGCGATCCTTCGCCACGAAGAAGAGGCCGGATGTGACTGTCGGCATGTCAGGTCCTCCGCGCGTCATTGAGTGAGAGGCCATGCAGGTTCCTCCGACGCGGCGGTCTGCGCTGCCTCGATGGCATCGCGCACGTCGTCGGCGGTGGCCTGCAGGGCTTCGTCGTCATCCCAGGCGATGGACATGGCGAGGGCGACTGCGGCGGCGCCAACCCAGTGAAGGAGAAGATTCATGCGGCCCCTTTCCCGCAGGACGCGGCCATTAGCGAAGGTTCCGCATAAGAGCCGCCCAGGATGTGGTCTAGAGTTTTCGACTCACAAACTACATCAGGGGGATCACTATGACGCAGCCCATTCGAGCCACTGGGATGGCATGGTTCAAGCGCGAGAATTTCGATCTGCTTCGGACCATGTTCAAGGATGGCCACAAACTCCATCGGACCTACGATGAGTGGCTGGTCGCAGCCGAAACGGGACGCAAAAAGCTTGAGGTCGAAGGCACTCGGATCGTCCGAGTGAACATTGACCCGGACAAGTTCCCCGTATGGTGCGAAGCCCAGGGGATGGAACTCAACGCCGCAGCACGTACCCGGTATGCCGGCTTGGTCGCCTACCAAGTACTGACCGGCCTCCGCGCGCCCGACGTGATCGACTAGAACATTGGCCGCGGTCTTTTCCGTGAGAACCGCAGTGAGCGTCGCTCGGTCGAAGTCGGTCTTCATGCTTCACCGCCTGCAGCATGGTTCAAAGCATCGATCGTGCGATTGAGGAACTGAGCCTGCTCGGCGAACTGCACGCGGCGTGGTTCCGCTGCGCGCCGCGCCGTTTCGCGTGAAACAACGGTTGCGCCGGCCAGTGGGCCGATGCTCAGCTTGCCGTCACGCAGGGCCTTGTCGGCCTGGGCGACCTGCATCGGGCGCCAGTGCATGGCGCCCTCATTGGCAAGCCTGAAGAACGCCTGACGGCGGGTGCCGACTTTGCGTATCCAGATGACGCACTTGAGGCCCGGCTGCTTGGGCGCCTTGGCGAAGGACGCGATAGGTAATGACATTCGAAACTCCGTCGTGAAAACGGAGAGAACAATACCCGTGGGTAAGTTATTTTGTCAATACCCATGGGTAATCATTCAATCGAATGAAGTCAGGCGAGATGAGTGACGCTAAGGTCGAGGTATGCGATGGAGGAGGCGCGCTTCTGACCTCGTTTCATCTAGCGCTGTGTGCGGGCGGGTCGGCGCCCGGTTAGATCGACGATTCGCCCAACATGCCCAGACTTTCCGCGTGTGCCCATGGGATCCTTCGCCTTCCCAACCGGCATCGGGAACAGGTAAATTTGAGCGGGGGTAGTCAAGCCGCCTTGCTCTTTCGCCGATCCAATTTTGTGGGCTGCTCCAGTAGCGAAGCCACGGCGTCCGCGATGGCGCCGCCACTATCTGGGTCTTTCGCGAAGCTGGCGAGCATGGCGGCGACTGCTTCCCGCGTCTGCGGCGTAGCTGCCGATAGAGCGTCTCCCAGCGCCCCCAGCGTATTCCGCATGGGGGTTCGGTGAGCCGCTGTCACGGGAGCGTGGCGTTCGGGCATTCCGCGGTCTGTCCGTGCACTCGGTAGATCTGTGCCCAA
Organism: Variovorax sp. P4_B11; assembly: GCF_056402355.1. NCBI lineage: Bacteria > Pseudomonadati > Pseudomonadota > Betaproteobacteria > Burkholderiales > Comamonadaceae > Variovorax > Variovorax sp. P4_B11. Next base: position 74,697 of record NZ_JBFUHO010000023.1, on the reverse strand, counting down.
AGGAAGGTCAAACCAGCCTGCAGCGAGATCAAAGTTCTGAACCGCAGTACGAATCGTCTGCAACCCCAGGTTCTTTCTTCCCTTTTTTCCGGGGGCGTAGAGAAGCCTCGACACATAGTCAGGCGACTTTTCGAGCTTGAGCGCGAGCTCGGCCTGCTTGAGGCCCAAGTCGTCCTTGAGTTCGATGAGTCGAAGTCGCCAGTGCTCGTTGATTTCCATTGCGCGATTGTTCCGATGTGTTACCACAAGGTAAATGGCCTGGGGGTATTGACTCGCAGATATACCCATGGGTAAACTTTGCTCATGGAATGTCTTCGCCTCTACCTGAATTCCTTGGGCAGCCTTGACCAAGTGGACTTCGCCCGCCGATGTGGCACGACGGTGGGCTATTTGCGAAAGGCGCTTAGCACCGGACAGCGCCTCGGCGAAGGGCTTTGTATCGACATCGAGCGAGCCACAGGCGGGCTGGTGACTTGCGAACAACTTCGCCCCGACCGTGCCGACGTCTTCGCGTACCTGCGACGTAGCGCGCATGCCGGCCAAGTCGGGGAGGGTGCGCGTGCGTGACGACTCGCTGGCCCACCTGAAATTCGCGCCTGGTCGGCGCTTCGGAGAAGGAACAGTGCATTGATTCATGCCTTTACTTTGCCCACCGCCAGAGCGCGCAGGTCCTCTATTCATCCGCCTGATTTGGTGGCGGCTCTTGGCTTGGTGTGTGAGGAGGTCGATCAGATCTTTCGGCGTTTCGGCGAGGCGGCCCAATGACCTGTCGACTTGACTCGCTTCATCCGCTCGACGCCCTCTACCGCGCCGCCCAGCAGTATCCCGGCGGCATCGAGGCCCTCTCCCAGCGCTTGGGGATCCACAAGGCGACGCTCTACAACAAGCTGCGGCAGCAGGCCACCAACAACTACGTCAACTTCTCGGAGGAGCTGTCGGAGATCCTGTTCTGCCTCGAGGGCGCCTCAGTGCCCGGCTGGGCGGACGCGCTGCATGCGCTCTGTTGGCGACACGGCCACACGGCCGTCGAGATCCCGAAGGATCTGGCGATGGACGACGAGGAGCTGTTCCGCCTGGTGTGCCAGGTCATGGTCACGATGGGCTCGGTCGCTGCGACGCTGCCCAACGCGATCGAGATGAACCACCGCGACTTCGCCGCGGCCGACGAGAAGATCGAGAAGGCCATCACCACGCTGGCCGTGCTGCGCGAGCGGCTGATCGATGCGCGCGCGTCAGCAGACAGCCTGGGGGCGGCGCTGATGAAGAGCGCGATCGCGCGCTATCCCGATCCGAAGGGCCGGCGTTGAGTGCGCTCCTTCGAACCGGTCCTCAGCGGTTGCGATGGCAACGAGTCCCACTAACCAAATTCAATCCGAACGAAATCATGAGCGCCGCATCCTTTATCCCGTGCCCCATCCTGGACAGCTACAACGCGAGGCGTTTGGTCCTCAGCATTGAAGGCGAGCACATCTCCCTGTCGGACGCCATCGGCGGACTGGAACTGGCGCTTGCAATGCTCCGCGAGAAAAGTGGACTGGCGCAAGAGGAGTTCGAACTGAGGATCAATTCCAACTGCCACGCGTCTTTCGCGTTCCCGTATCGCGGGCACTATGGCCTCAATTGATTCCTTGGAGGGAAACGAGAGAGGCCATGTGCTTGTGGCCTGACCTTCACATTTCGACGCCGCGAGCCGCGCATTCCTCAGCTTCAACTCTTCACAATTTCACGACTGAAAGACCATGAACCTCTTTTTTGACGAAGACCACATCCAGGACCGGAACACGCGGCTCCTTACGCTGAACATCGAAGGGCAGCAATTGAGCTTATTGGACGCAATCGATGGGTTGGAACGTGTGCTCGCGAGACTGCGAGCAGAGGCGGGAAGCTTGGAAGAGGAATTCGACTACCGGTTCGCCGGCCTGGCTAACGCCTCCTTCACCTATCCGTACGAGAGGTACTTCCATATCACGGGCTTCCCATCAAGGCAGTTTCGATACGCGCCGCCCGATGAGCACGGGAAGTTCTAGCACGTGCTCCCATTCGGATCGGTGCCCATCGGTGTCGCGGGTTTTGCCTTGCCAGTAGAGGTGCATGCTTTGATCGATTTCGGCCACCCGGAGATTGATGCGGTAGATAGCCATGTCGCCTCGATGCACTCTGGCTTGCGGTTCGAGTTCGTAGATGTGCGCCCCGGGGTGCGAATGCGATTGCCTGAATGCCAAGGCCTCGTCGAGCGAATCGAAGGCGTACATCGACTGATACCTGGACGGCTTGTCCGGAAAGTAAGCCTTGCGCGTCCCTTCGAGAAGCATTTCAAGCAACAACGAATTGCGATCGGTAAGGCTCAGAATTGCGAGCGGCTGCGGATGACCGAAGTAGGTGTTGCCATGCTGCGAAAGGCCTTCCGGGAAAAGCTGGCCGATGTGCGCGTGAAGCTCAGGCGACGGGTTTGGCTCTGTGCGCAGGCTCACCAGTTTGCCCTCCGCGTATTGGTTTCGGCGATCGACCGAAAAGTACTTCTTCATCTGTTCTCGTCTCTCTGTATCGATCCCACGATCGTATCGAACGAGCTTGCCGTCAGCCGCACGCCCATCCAGGCCCCTGTGTGGTCTGGAAGTCGCGTCCTCTGCTCGACCTATCGACGCCGAACGAACTCGCGTCGAAGGATGTCGTTCACGCGCGTCTGCCAGCCCGTGCCGCTCGCTCGCATCGCCTCGAGCAGTTCGGGGTCGAAGCGCATGCTCACGGCCACCTTTGTCTTCTCTGCCACGCTGCCCAATGGCCGGCCGCGGCGCTTCTTGATCGAGGCCAGCTTGGCCAGGGTCTCGGCATCGAGCGCATCGGCCGCGGGCTTGGCGCTGGCGAAGAACTCGTCCGTGAGCTCTCGCGCGTCAGCATCGGCCGCGATCCCTGCATTGATGCGCGCGTCCTCGGCCGGCGTCGGCATGCGGACCACCCGGCCCGACTTAGTTTTGGTCGACATATTTCCGCACCTCTCGGCTGTTTGCCTTGCGCAGGCTGATGAGTCTCACGGTGGTACTGCGCAAGCTGAATACCAACACGTGCACGCGGTCACCGATCAAGCCGACGGCCTCGAGCCGTGGCTCGCCATACGACTTGCGCGAGTCCACGTGGATGAGCGCCGTCTCCCATTCGAAGTCGTCCGCCGCCGAGAAGAAGACACCGTGCTTTTCGACATTGGTGGCGTTTTTCTTCGGGTCGAACGTGTAGCGCATCGATTTGATTGTATATACAGAAATATAGGCGTGCAAGCACCTGGCCGAGGACGGCTCGGAGCCGCGGCTCGAAGGAGGGTGACGCATGCCTAACCGGATTCTCCGAGAGGGGATCCTCACCAGCGAGCGCGTCGAGGCGCTCAGCTGGGCCGAGGAAGTGTTCTATCGCAGGCTGATGTCTGTGGTGGACGACTTCGGCCGCTACTACGCACGGCCGGCGCTGCTTCGGGCAGCTTGCTACCCGTTGTTGCTCACCAAGGTATCCGACTCGGACATTGAGAAGTGGCTCTCCGCTTGCGAGAACGCGGCTCTTGTAAGGGTGTATCCGGCATCGGACGGAAAGCGATACCTGCAGCTGCTGGACTTCCGGCAGCAGGTGCGAGCGGCTTCGAGCAAGTTCCCGGTGCCGCCCGGTGAATGCGTAGCGGATGCGCAGCAGGTGCATGTCGGTTGCGCAGCAGATGCGCAGCAGGCGCCTGTCGAGCGCTCAGCGCCTGCGCAGCGGGTGCGTCGCAGCGGCGCAGCGTCTGCGCACTTAGGCGTATCCGTATTCGGAGACGTAGTCGAAGGCGCAGGCGACGCGGGTGCGAGCGCGCGCGAGGCTTGCCAAGCGATGAAGCAGGCGGGTGTCGGCGATGCGAAGCCGTCGCACCCCAAGCTGGCGGCGCTGCTGCGGGCCGGGGCGACGGTCGAGGAGCTGGAGGCGGCCGCTGCGGACGCGGTCAGGCGCGGCAAGGGGTTCGTGTACGCGCTGGGCGTTGCCGAGGGCAGGCGCCGCGATGCGGCCGGCCTGGTGCTGCCCGTCCGCGCGCCGGACGACCCCGACTCTCGCAAGGCCGTCGAGGCCGAGGCGAAAGCCAAGGGCATCGGGCCGTGGTCGGAGGTGGAGCAGTGGGCCTCGTACAAGGCGCGCGTTCGCGATGCGCCGTCGGAAGAGGCTTGGCAAGGGAGGGGTGCGGGTGCGAGCGCCGCGCGCCTGGCGGGGAGTGCGCATGTCGATGCCTGACGAAAACGAACGAAGGAGGAAAGTGAAAAAGGAAATCTCGGTCTCGTGGACCAACACGCTGCTCGACGACATCGCGGCGGTGGTCGGCTTCACGCCGGCGGTGCTGATCGCGGCGCTGCACGGCGGCAATTCGCTCTACGTGCCGGAGTCGGCGTCGGCAGGGCATCCGCTCGTGACGCTGCTCGGGCCGGCTACCTTCAGGCGACTCGCGGACGAGTGGGGCGGGCAGACCATCCACGTGCCGCTGCTCAATGACTTCGAGCGCTGGCGCAATGTGGCGTGCGCGGGGGCTTGGCAGCGCCAGGGCCAGCCGGTCGAGGTGATCGCGGCGCGGCTTGGCATGGGCAAGCGCTACGTGGTCGGGCTGCTCGATGAGGCGAAGGCGCTGCGGCCTCGGCTGCGACTGCGCGCCGACCTAGCGGTGAGCCAGTGGTGCCGCACGCGGCTGATCAAGGTGCGGGGTGATGGCGGCAGCCTGCTCGAGCGGATGCAGGCCGAGCGCGGGCAGCTCGAGCTGTTCGATGGGCGGGCACCGGGCCGCAAGCGGACGGCCTCGACGAAGGCGGGGGACCCTGGCGCCGAAGCCGAAACACGGGTTCGCGAACCCGCGCAATTCGGCTAGGGACAGGGCGTTTTTGTTTTGATTTGCGTTTGTGATTCATGAGTGAATGGACCTGCCCGGAAGGGCTCGCGGGCATCGGTGATGTCGACGCGGATTCGCTGTCGCAGGTGCTCGGGCTGACGCCCGCGCGCGTGCGCCAGCTGGTGGACGAGGGCGTCTTCGCCAGGTCGGGCCGCGGCGCCTACCCGTTCCTCGCGAACGTCACGGCCTACGTGCGCTACCTGCGCGAGCGCCTGCCCGGGCCACGCAAGAACGTGGCCGAGGACGGCGGCGAGATCAACAGCGCGCGCGAGCGGGCGCTGCTCGCCCGTTCGCAGCGCCTGATGATCGATCTGCGCCGCGCGGAGCGTGCGCGCCGCTTGGTGCCGGTGGAGGAGGCCGCAGCGGTGTTCGGCGGCCTGGTCGAGCTGGTGCGCACCAAGTTGCTTGCGCTGCCGTCGCGCGCCGCGCCGCTGGTGGCCGGCCGCGACAAGATCCACGTGATGGAGACCCTCACCGGCCTGGTCGAAGAGTCGCTCACCGACCTGGCGCGAACCGTCGAGCTCGAGCCTGTCGACGACATCGACGACGAGGATCCGATGCTGCTCGGCGACGAGTCGGACATCGCAGTCGTCGACATCGAGGAGGCCGCCGGTGGACGATAGCCCGATCATCCTCACCGCCAGGCACAACGCCCGCATGCGCAGCACCCTGCGCGCGCTGCTGGTGCAGCGCCTCCGCCCACCGCCGCGGCTGACGATGAGCCGCTGGGCTTCGCAGCACCTGCACCTGTCGCGCGAGGAGGGGCCGGACCCGGGCGTCTGGCGTCCCGACCGGGCGCCGTTCCAGGCCGAGATCATGGATTCGCTCTCGGACCCGACGGTCCAGGAAGTGACCGTGATGTCGTCCAGCCAGGTCGGCAAGACCACCATCGCCAAGGCCGCGGCCGGCTATTTCATGGCGATGGACCCTTCGCCGATCCTCTACGTGCAGAGCACGCTCGACATGGCCGAGAGCTTCTCGAAGGACCGCCTGGCGCCCATGCTGCGCGACAGTCCGACGCTCTCGCGCCTGGTCGACGACAAGGCGCGCGACGCGGGCAACACGCTGCTGCACAAGGTGTTCCCGGGCGGGCACCTCACGATGGCCGGCGCCAACTCGGCCGCGTCGCTGGCCTCCAGGCCGATCCGCGTGCTGCTGCTCGACGAGGTCGATCGCTACCCGGCCTCGGCCGGCGCCGAAGGCGACCCGGTCAACCTGGCCGTCGCGCGGACCTCGAACTTCTGGAACCGCAAGATCCTGAAGATTAGCTCGCCGTCGCTGAAGGCCGACTCGCGCATCGCGCAGGACTACGAGGCGAGCGACCAGCGGCGCTTCAACGTGCCGTGCCCGCACTGCGATCATCCGCATGCGCTCGACTGGGAGCACGTCACCTACAACCGCGACGACCCGGAAGACCTCGAGTCGGCGGCGCACGTCTGCCCGTCATGCGGCGGCCTGTATGGCGACCAGCACAAGCCGGCGATGATGGCTAGAGGCCGGTGGGTCGCCGCGGTGCCGGGCCGCAGCCGCAAGGGCTACCAGATCAGCCAGCTCTACAGCCCGTGGGTGTTGGTGTCGGAGATCGTGCGCAAGTGGCACGACACGCAGGGCAAGCCCGAGCAGATCAAGACCTTCTACAACACGGTGCTGGGCCTGCCGTACGAGGAGGCGGGCGACACGTCCGATGCGTCGGAGCTGGCGAAGCGGCGCGAGGCGTACAGCCATCGTGCGATCCCGCTCGGGGTGCTACTGCTGGTGGCTGGCGTGGACGTCCAGGACGACCGCCTCGAGCTCGAGATCATCGGCCTCGGGCGCGATGAGGAATGCTGGGGTGTCAGCTACGTGGTGCTGATGGGGGATCCGGCGCAGCCTGAGGTATGGCGCCGGCTGGATGAGCTGCTGCTGGCGGATCACCAGACGGAGGATGGCCGCGTTCTGCGCGTGCGCGCCGCTGCGATCGACACCGGCGGCCACCATGCTCACGCCGTCTACACGTTCTGCCAGCCGCGCGCCGGGCGCAACATCTGGGCGATCAAGGGAGCGCCGGGCCCGCGGCCGATCTGGCCCATTCGGGCGAGCAAGTCGGTGAAGTACAAGGGGTTCGCGGTGCGGCTGGTGGGTGTGGATACCGCGAAGGATCTGATCCATGCGCGCCTGAAACTCACTGGGGGCGAGGCTGGCGCCGGCGCGGGCGTGTGCCACTTTCCGGATGAGTACGACGACTCGTGGTTCAAACAGCTTACGGTGGAGAGGCGGGTCACGACTTACAACGCGAAGGGGCAGATGGTGCGGACTTGGGTGGCGTCGAAGGGGGCGCGGAACGAGGCACTCGACGTGCGCGTCTACGCTTGGGCCGCCTATCAAGGATTAATTTCTGAGCGCCGAGTCAACCTCGCTGTGTTGGCTCTTGCATCCTATGAGCTGCCGTTTTGTCTGTTGCCCGCTGCGGCCCCAATCCCCGAGACTCATGTCGAAGTCAGCGAGCAGGTTTATCGCGGAACCCGTGAGATGTCTGCGAGTGCACTCACAGGAGGAGGGCAAGTCTCTCAAGTCCGCCAGATTCGTCGGCGGACGCGAAGTGCCTACCTCTAGGCTCCGAGCGCGGTGGAGTGCGTTTCAGTTGGGTTAGCCTAGAGCTTGCCGCTCATCTCGAAAGAACGGGACGATGAACGGCTCACGCCCAGTGAAATCGATTTTGAAAAAAAATGATGGCAACAAAAAGACGTCTCCAGGTTTTTGTATCTAGCACATTTACGGATCTAAAGGATGAGCGGCAAGCTGCGGTCGCAGCTATTTTAAAAGCGGGTCATATACCCGCTGGAATGGAGCTATTTACTGCAGGCGATGAAACTCAGATGAGTATCATCAAAAGATGGATAGATGAATCAGATGTTTATGTTTTAATTCTGGGTGGTAGATATGGTTCAATCGAAAGGTCTAGTGGGCTGAGCTACACGGAGCTTGAGTACAATTATGCAATAGAAAAGAACAAGGCTCTATTCGCGGTTGTTGAAAACGAATCTGCGCGGGAGTTGAGGGTTAAAAAGTTCGGTACTAGTGTTATCGAATTAGACCAGCCTGAAAAACTGAAAATCTTCAGGTCCAAAGTTCTTGAGAATATGTCTTCGTTTTTTGATGATGTAAAAGACATAAAACTAGGCATCCACGAAAGCCTCTCTGACTTTGCTACAAATAGGGAGCTTAAGGGGTGGGTGGCAGCGGGAGAAGTACAGGACACCGCCCCTCTCTTCGACCAAATTCAAAGACTCTCCCAGGAAAATGATGTATTGCGCGAAAAGTTGGCGGCATTAGAGCGGCAGATTCAGTCTAAAAGACCCAATACCGTGGCGTTCGATGAATTGCTAAGAGTCTTGCTTGCCACCAAGATTTTGGTGCCAAATCATCTTACTTCGGAGAAAAAAGACAGGGAAATGGATCTTTTTTCTGTCTTCTGGAGTACGCATGAGACCTTTCTTTCCGGAATTACAAACGAATATGGAATGGGTGAGGATCGAAATTGGTTGTTCTTCACTGTTGCGCCGAAATTGCAGATTCATGGTCTTGTGGGTAATGAGAAGGTCGCTGGCGCGAAATATCGCAGGGTTGCGACAACGAAACTAGGGGATGAATTTTTGGCCTATTACGACAGAAGACAGCTTGAAAAGCGGAAGCCTGAACGCGCTGAATCTGTGGAGGATGCTGTAGTTCAAACTCCGAGCGCGCGCAAAGCTGTGCCAACGAAGCGATCAGCAAGAAAGAAGCTGAGTTCCTAACGCCGAAGTTCGACCGCAGGCGCTTGGGACCATGGCAACGCACCATTCGCGCCCATGGCCCACACTCCCCAAGACCTCGCCGCCCTCAACCGCGCCATTGCCAGCGGCGAAAGACGTGTCCGCTTCGGCGACCAGGAAGTCGAATATCGCTCCACCGCCGAGCTCATCGCAGCCCGCAACGACGTAGCCCGGGCCCTCGCAGCCAGCCTGAATGAAGGCCTCCTCTCAGGCCGCCGCTTCTACGTCCACCAATCCGGCCGGGGCCTCTGACATGGTGAGCCTCCTCTGGCCCTGGGCCCGCAACCGCCCAGCCGCGCCCCAACCAAAAAATAGCCTCGACCAACTCAAGCGCGAGCTCCAAGGCGCCGTCCGTGCCGCCTACGACGCTTCCCGAAGCCAGCGCCGCCTCTCCTCCTGGCAGCCCTCCAACCTCGGCCCACAGCGCCGCGTAGCCGCCGGCCACCGCATCGTGCGCTCCCGCGCCCGCGATCTCGCCCGCAACAACCTCACGGCCCGCGCCGCGCTCGACCGCTGGGTGTCGACCCTCATCGGCAGCGGCATCGCCGCCAAGCCTTTGTGTGCCGACCCGGCGCTGCGCCGCCGCCTCATCACCCTCTGGGAAGCCTGGAGCGACGTCTGCGACTTTGACGGCCAGACCGACTACTACGGCCTTCAGAGCCTCGCCACGCGCTCGATGCTCGAGGGCGGCGAGATCCTGGTGCGCCTGGTGCCGGCCCGCGCCGCTGGCGTCGATCTGCAGCTGCAGCTGCTCGAAGGCGAGCACCTCAGCTACAAGACCGAGAGTTCGATCGCCAACGGCGGCCGCATCGTCGACGGCGTCGAGTTCGACGCGAAGGGCCGGCGAGCCGCCTACTGGGTCCACCCGCAGCACCCCGGCGACTCGACCGGCGCCGACAACGAGCCGCGCCGCATCCCGGCCGCGCAGATCATTCACCTGTTCGAGCCGCTGTCTCCCGGCCAGGTCCGCGGCGTGCCCAACCAGGTCACCACGATGATCAAGCAGCGCGATCTCGAGGAGTTCGACGACGCCACGCTGCAGCGGCAGAAGCTGGCCAACCTCTTCGTCGGCTTCATCACACGCCCGCCGCCGGACCAGAGCATGGCCGACGATCAGTTCGCGCAGCTGCTGTCCGCGATCAGCCGCCTCACGCCCGGCGACGAGTCGCTGGCCGCCGAGATGGTCAACGCCTGGCGCGGCAGCCTGCAGTCGGGTGGCATCACGGGCCTCGAGCCCGGCATCGTCGAGGAGATGCTCCCAGGCGAGGACATGAAGTTCAGCGATCCACCCGGCGTCGGCAGCGAGTACGACAAGTACATGCGCGAGCAGCGCCAGCAGATCGGCGCCGGTCTCGGCATTCCGTACTCGGTGCTGATGTTCGACTTCCGCGGCGAGAACGATCGCACCGTGCGCGTCGCACTCAACGAGTTCCGCCGCCACGCGCGCCAGCGCATCAACAACACGCTGGTGCCGCAGATCTGCCGCCGCGTGCGCGAGGCATGGTTCGATGCCGCGATCTTGGCCGGCCTGCTGCCGACCAACGTGCCCGACATGCGCGCCACGCGCTGGACGCCCGACGCGCATGCCTACATCCACCCGGTGCAAGACGTGACCGCCCGCGCGCTCGAGATCAAGCACGGCCTCGCCAGCCGCAGCGGCGCGCTGCTCGATCGCGGCATCGACGCGGACCTGCTCGACGAGGAGATCGCCCAGGACCGCGAGCGCGAGGAGCGCCTGGGCCTGCGCTTCGGCGCAGCAGCCGACGACGAGGAAGTTTCGCCGCAGGCGAAGGGCCAGCCCGCGTCGAATGATGCCCCCATCGATTGACGCACCCGTCCCTTACCCGCTCCCCAACTCGCATGTCCAAGAAGTCCTGGTACTCCATCAAGAGCCTTGCCGCCGCCGGCAGCGCGGCGCCCACGGCCACCATCTCCATCCACGAAGAGATCGGCCTGTGGGGCGTCACCGCCCGCGACTTCATCCGCGACTACCAGGCGCTCGATCCCTCCGCGGAGATCTCGCTGTCAATCCATTCCCCAGGTGGCGACGTCTTCGAGGCGCTCGCGATCTACAACACGCTGATCCGAGACCGAGCGCGCATCACCGGCCGGGTTGAAGGCCTCGCCGCCAGCGCCGCGAGCCTGATCCTCATGGCCGCGGGCCGGATCGTCATGCCTGAGAACGCCTACCTGATGGTCCACAACCCACTGGGCGGCATCCGTGGCGAGGCCGACGAGATGCGCGCGTTGGCCGAACTGCTCGACAAGACCACCACCACCTTCGCCGGCATCTACGCCAGCCGGACGGGCCTGCCGGACGACGAGGTGCGGACCATCATGGCCCAGGAGACCTGGCTGTCCGCTGCGGAGGCGGTCGCCAAGGGTTTCGCCGACGAGACCGAGGCGCCGATCCAGATCGCCGCGCTGATCGACGACGCGGTCCTCGGCCGTTTCGACGCGATGCCGACGGCGTTGAAGTCCAGCCTGGCCCAGCGTGAGCAGCAGCCCGCGCCGGAGCCGCGCCCGACTTCGTCGCTCGCGGCTGACGTCGTGATCCGTGCCTGCGCTGCAGCTGGCGAGGCATCCCTCGGTGCGGTGCTGGTCGAAGCTGCCGTCGACCAGGCCCAGCTCACCGAGCGCCTCGCCTGCGTCGCCGAAGTCCGCGCCCTGGGCCGCGCTGCCGGGCAGGCGGGTGTCGCCGACGAGCTGATCAAGGCCGGCGCGACCGCCCCGGTCGCCCGCATCGCGCTGTCGGCCGTGCGCCGCGCATCGGCCATCGTCGTCGATGGGGCCCACGGCACAGGCGAAACGCTGCTGCCCGCCGGCGGCCCCGACGACCTCGACGGTTCGTCTTCCACCGGGCGCCCCGTCAACGCACGCCTTTCCGTCGCCAGCATCTACGCCGCGCGCAAACCGAAGTAGCCCACTCGAGATTTTTCAGGAGCCACCATGAACCTTGGTCTTTTCGCCGACGACAAATTCAGCCTGCAGGAGCTGACCGCGGCCATCAACGAACAGCAGCCGCTGCCTTCGCGCATCGCAAAGCTCGGCCTGTTTGACGAGGAGGGCGTCGCCACGCTCGCGGTCAATGTCGAGCGCAATGCCGACACGCTCAGCCTGGTGCCGGCCGGCACCCGCGGCCGCATCGGCAGCAATCCCACGGGCGGCAGCAGCCGCTCGGTGATCCCGTTCAACACCGTGCACCTGCCGACCTCGGCCTCGATCGGCGCCGACGACATCCAGGGCCTGCGCGCCTTCGGCCAGTCGTCCGAACTCGAGGCCCTGGTCGACTACGTGACCAAGCGCCAGGCCAAGATGCGCCGCCGCATTGATGCGACGATCGAATACCAGCGCATCGGCGCGATCAAGGGCATCGTGGTCGATGCCGACGGCGCCACCGTCCTGGCCGACCTCTACACCGCCTTCCAGCTCGAGCAGCAGGTTCACTCGATGGCGCTCGACGTCGACGGCACCGACGTTCGCCAGAAGGTGGTCGACGCCCTGCGCAAGATGGAAGACGGCCTCGGCGACGCGACCTACACCGGCGCGCGGATCTTCGCCGGTCGGGACTTCTTCGACAGCTTCACCGGCCATCCCCGGGTCGAGGCCGCCTTCAACCGCTGGGCCGACGGCGAGTTCCTGCGCACCGACGTGCGCGATGGCTTCCCCTTTGCCGGCGTGGTGATCGAGGAATACCGCGGCGCGATCGGCGGCGTGCCGTTCATCGCGCCCGACGAGGCCTACCTGGTGCCCGAGGGCGTGCCCGACCTGCTGATCACGCGCTTCGCGCCGGCCGACTACCCCGAGACCGCCAACACTATCGGCCTGCCTCTCTATTCGAAGATGTGGGCCACAGAGGGCGGCAAGTCGCAGAACCTCGAAGCCCAGTCCAACCCGATCAGCCTGTGCACGCGCCCTCGAGCGATCGTTCGACTGGTCCGGCGCTGAAATGACTCCCTGGGCACGCGAGTGCCTTTCGAGCCGGCCGGCCCCGAGTCCGGCCGGCTCTTTTTTTGAAGCCCATGCCTGCAGCCACCCACATCTTCGAGCGCATGCACCGAACCGTGCTGCACACCTTCGGCCAGGCCGCCACCCTCGACGACGTCGAGCTGACGGTGGTGATGGACCACCTGTGGCGGCCGCCCGAAATCGGCAACCTGCGCACCAGCATCGTCGAGCCATCCTGCTACGTGATGGCCGTCGACTGCCCCGCGCTCGGCCGGCGTCCGGTGCTCGAGTCGCTCGGTCGAAGCTATGACGTGGTGAACGTCGAGCGCCTCGAGCACCACGCGATGCTGCGCCTGGTGCTGCGGCCCCGAACGGAGGAGGAGATCCGTGCTTGACCTCAAGGTTGAACTCGATCCGCGCGCGCTTCAGCGCCTGACCGACGGCTTCGCGCTCAGCGAGAGCGCGGTTCGCGGTGCCGCCCGGCGCGCCGTGGCGAAGGCCACGAAGTGGACGCAGATGACCGCCTCGCGCAAGATCAGCGCGGAGCTGCGCGTCGCGCAGAAGGTCATGCGCTCGCGGCTGCGCACCTACGTCAAGGGCACCGGCGAGGAGCGCAAGGTCTGGCTCGGCCTCAACAGCCTGGCGGCCAGCCGCCTCGGCTCGCCCCGGCAGACGCGCAGCGGCGTCCAGGTCGGCCGCCACCAACTGCCCGGCGCGTTCATCGTTCGCAAGTACGGCGGCGGCGTCTATCGCCGGACCGGTGCGGCGCGCTTTCCGATCGAGCTGGTCAAGATCCCGATCCGCGAAGAAGCGGCCCAGGCGCTGCGCGCGGCCGCGCTCGACGCCGAGGCGCGGCTGCTGGTGCTGCTGCGCCAGGAGCTCAACTACGAGTTCCAGAAGCTCCTGGGCCGCGCCAGATGACCCTCACCGACATTCACAAGGCGCTGGTCACCAGGCTGCGCACGCGGTTCGACGCCGACAGCGTGCCGACGCTCGCCTGCTACCCGGACCTCCAGCGCAGCCTGGCGCTGCCCGCGATCATCATCGAGCTGTCGGAGTTCGAGCCGGCGACGGAAGAGGGCACCGGCCGGTTGCTGCTCGATGCGCGCTTCGAGGCGAGAGTCGTGGTCGACCCGGCGCAGGCCGGCGCGCACCTGACCGTGCGCTCCATCGCCGCGGCCGTCGCCCACGAGCTCAGCGAGATGATCCGCATCGCGCCTGGCATCGGCCACAACCGGGTCGTGCGCGCGGGCGACGACGCCTTCCGCCCCGAGCTCGATGGCTACCTGTGCTGGGCCGTCGAGTGGGCCTGCGAGATTCCGGTAGGCGCGCTCGAGGCGGACCCCTTTCCCACGCCCTCGACCGTCTCCCTGAGCCACGTGCCGGACGTGGGCGAGGGCAACGCCGGCCGCTACATCGAGGTCACGCCTTGAGCTATGAACTCTCGGAGACCATGCGCCGACTCGACAACCTGGTGCGCGTCGGCACGGTGGCCGAGGCCGACTACGCGCGGGCCCGGATCCGCGTGCGCACCGGCGACCTGGTCACGGATTGGATCCCGTGGGCCACGACGCGTGCCGGCGGCGACCGCAGCTGGTGGGCGCCCGAGCTCGGCGAGCAGGTTCTGCTGCTGGCACCGGGCGGCCAGCTCGAGGACACGATCGCGCTTCCGGCCCTCTACCAGGACGCGCACGATGCGCCGCAGTCGAGCGCCGATGTAATGCACGTCGCATTCGGCGATGGCGCCTTCGTCACCTACGACCGCGCGGCCGGCAAGCTCACGGTCAACACGCCCGGCCAGGTCGAGATCACCGCGGCGCGCGAGGTCGAGATCAACACCGGCACGGAGGTCACGATCAACGCGGCCAGCAAGACGACCATCAACAGCCCGGACATCCTGCTCAACGGCGACGTGGTCACGACCGGCACCTCGACCGTGCAGAAGGTCATCAACGCGCAGAACGGCATCGCCGCGAGCGGCAGCGGACCAGGCGGCGGGGGCGCCACCGTGACCATCGAGGTGCCGATCATCGTCACGCGCGAGGCCACCTTCGGCCAGCGCGTCTCGATGGGCGCCACGCTCGACGTCGCGGGCGACATCACCTCGGGCGGCAGCATCACCGACGCGGACGGCGACGGCGGCGCTTGAACTTTGGCCGCAGGCGCGGCAGCGCCGGCGCAGGAATGCTCACGGTATTCGTTGAACACCGGAGCCCATCGCATCATGGCTGAGTCTTTCCTGCACGGCGTCGAAGTCGTCGAAATCGATGACGGCGCGCGTCCCATCAGCACCGTCCGCTCGTCGGTCATCGGCCTTATCGGCACGGCGCCCGACGCGTCGTCGATCGACTTTCCATTCAATACGCCCGTGCTCATCGCCGGCTCTCGCCTCGAGGCGGCCAAGCTCGGCACCTCGGGCACGTTGCCGCCCAGCATCGATGCCATCTTCGACCAGGTCGGCGCGATGGTCGTCGTCGTGCGCGTCGAGTCGCACGAGACCGCGGCCATGACCAAGAGCAACATCATCGGCCGAGCGGACTTCTCGGGCCAATACCGAGGCGTGCAAGCCTTCCTGGGCGCCGAAAGCATCGTTCACGTGCAGCCGAAGATCCTGATCGCGCCGGGCTTCACGTCCGACGAAGCCGTGCTGTCGGAGATGGTCGCAGTCGCCGAGCGGCTGCGCGCCGTGATCGTGGCCGACGGCCCGAACGTCAACGACGACCTGGCCATCGACTATCGGCAGTCCTTCGGTTCATCGCGCGTCTACTTGGTCGACCCTTCGGTGCGCGTGTGGGACACCACGAGCAACGAAGAGATCGTCCAGCCCGCCAGTGCGCGCGTGGCCGGCATGATCGCCCGCCAGGACAACGAGCGCGGCTTCTGGTGGAGCCCGAGCAACACCGAGATGAATGGCATCGTCGGCACCGCGCGCCCAGTGGATTTCACGCTCGGCGACGTCAACAGCCGCGCCAACTTCCTCAACGAGAACCAGGTCGCCACCATCATCCGCAAGGACGGCTACCGCCTTTGGGGCAACCGCACCTGCTCGTCCGACCCCAAGTGGGCCTTCCTGAGCGTGCGCCGCACGGCCGACATGATCAACGAGAGCCTGCTGCGCGCCCACATGTGGGCGGTCGACCGCAACATCACCAAGACCTACATCGAGGACGTGAGCGAGGGCGTCAACGCCTACCTGCGCCACCTCAAGGCCATCGGCGCGATCCTGGGCGGCAAGTGCTGGGCCGACAAGGATCTCAACACCTGGGACCAGATCAGCCAGGGCAAGGTGTATTTCGACTTCGACTTCACCGCGCCGTACCCGGCCGAGCACATCACCTTCCGCTCGCACCTGGTGAACGACTACATCGAAGAAATCTTCGCCTGAACCCCGGAGCACGAACCAAATGATTGCCGACATCCTGCACAACCTGAACCTGTTCGTCGACGGCCGTGGCTACGCTGGCAAGGTCGAGGAATTCAAGCCGCCCAAGATCGCGGTCAAGACCGAGGAGTTCCACGCCGGCGGCATGGCCGCACCCGTGGACGTGCCCATGGGCACCTTCGAGAAGCTCGAGGCCGAGGGCACGCTGCTCGCCTTCGACGCCGACGTGCTGCTCACGCTCAACGTCATCCCGGGCGTGCAGGTCGCCTGCACACTGCGCGGCACCATCGCCGGCGAGGACGGCGTGCAGAAGCCCGTCGTCGTGACCCTGCGCGGCAAGCTCATCGAAGCCGATCAGGACGCCTGGAAGCCCGGCGCCAAGGCCGCGCTGAAGCTCAAGTGGTCTCTGCACTACTACAAGCTCGAGCTCAACAGTCGGGTCATCTACGAGATCGACCCGATCAACTACGTCGCCGTCATCGGCGGCGTCGACCAGCTCGCCACGGCGCGGCAGCACCTCGGTATCTGACATCCCATCTGAAAAGGAGAATCCCTCTTGGCAACCAAGATCACCAACGCACCCGCCACCGAGCCGGTAAAGCCGGCAGAGGCCTCGACCTCGGCAGCAGCTCCGGCCAACGGAAAGAAGACCTACCGCACGCTGAAGCCTGTGGCGCTCGGCGCAAGCTTCCACGACAAGGGCGTCGAGGTGACGCTCAGCGATCGCCAGGCCGAGTTCCTGCGCGTGTCGGGCGCGATCGAGCCGGTCGAACTGAAGGAGGCCGCGAAGTGAGAGCCGCGCCATTTACCGTCAAGGTGCCCCTGGCCTATCCGGTCAAGGTCGACGGCGTCGAATGCGCGCAGCTCGTCATGCGCCGCCCCAAGGGCCGCGACATGAAGCTCGCGCGTCGGGCCAGCAACGGCGACGACGTCGAGATGGACACGATCCTCTTCGCGAACCTCTGCGAGGTCGCGCCCGACGTGATCGACGAGCTCGACCTGGCCGACCTGAAGCGCCTGCAGACGACGTTCGAAAGTTTTTTGTCCGCGCCTTCGCCGACGGCGAATTGAATCGGCTGCTCGTGTGCGCCGCGCGCGTCACGGGCTGGAGCCGCGCCGAGCTGCTCGATCTCGACCTGGTCGAGCTCGAGGAGGTGGTCGAGGCAGCGCTCGACGCCGGCTTCCTTGAGCGCAAGAAATAGACACCGACAGGATCTGACAGGAGCCCGCACGTGGCCATGGAGAAGTTTTCGCTGGGAGTCCTGATCGGCGCCAGCACGAGCGCCAAGTTCGCCTCGGTCACTGGCAGCGTGAGCAAGCAGCTCGCGGGCATCGGCCGGGCGGCGCAGGAGCTCAACCACAAGCGGGTCAAGTTCACCGCCTTCGACGAGGCTGGCACGGCGGCCAAGGCCGCGAGCGCCGAATTCTTCAAGGCCAAGCAGAGTGTCGCGGCCTACAAGGCGGCGCTCGACAAGGCCAAGGGCAGCGACCCGGCCGGCCTCAAGCAACTCGGCCGGCAGCTGGTCGAGGCGGAGCAGCGCATGACCAGCACCCGCCGCGCCATGGACCGCAAGGTCGAGGCCTTCAACAAGTCGAAGGCGGCGGTCACTGCGGCCGGGCTCTCGTTGAGCAACTACAAGAAGCAGCTGTCGAGCGTCAGCGCCGAGCTCGAGCGCGCTCAGCAGCGCCAGGCGAAGTTCGCGCGCGCGGCGCAGGCCCGCGCGAATCACGACGAGGCCAAGGGCAACTTCCGCAGCGCGGCGGTGAGCGCTTCGGTCATGGGCGGTGGTGTCATCGCCGGGATGATCCGGCCGGCGATGCAGTTCGAGGACGCGATGCTCGGCGTCGCCAAGCAGGTCGACGGCGCGCGCGACAGCAACGGCCAACTCACGCGCACCTATTTCGAGATGCGCGACGCGATCCAGGCCATGGGCCTAAAGCTGCCGATGGCGACCAACGAGATCGCCCAGCTCGTTACGCAGGGCGCGCGCATGGGCATCCAGGGCAAGCAGAACCTGCTGGTTTTCGCGAACGAGACGGCGAAGATGTCCACGGCCTTCGAGATGCCGGCCGAGGAGATCGGCGACCAGATGGGCAAGATCGCGCAGCTCTTCAAGATCCCGATCTCGCGCATCGGCGACCTGGGCGACTCCATCAACTACCTCGACGACAACGCGATCTCCAAGGGCCGCGACATCATTGAAGTAATGCAGCGTATGGCAGGCTCCGCCGCCACGCTGGGCATGAGCGCACCGAACGCGGCGGCGCTGGCCTCCACCTTCCTGTCGCTCGGCGAGTCGGCCGAGCGCGCCGGCACGGCCTCCGAGGGCATGCTGCGCCAGCTCAACATCGCGAAGATGAACCCGAAGCGCTTTCAGGAAGGCGTGAAGATGATCGGGATGACGGCCAGTGCGCTGCAGAAGGGCATGACCGTCGATGCGCAAGGCACCATCCTGACGGTGCTCGAGCGCATCAAGAAGCTCAAGCCTGACGAGCAGATGGAAGCCGTCACGCGGCTCTTCGGCAAGGACTGGGGCGGCGCGATCGCGAAGCTTGCAGGCGGCCTCGACGAGTACCGCCGGCAGATCGAACTCGCCAACGGCGCGGAGCGCCAGGGTTCGATGGACCGCGAGATGGCCGCGCGCCAACAGACCACCAGCGCGCACTGGCAGCGCATGAAAAACGGCGTCGGGCAACTGGCCGTTGCACTGGGGAGCGTCCTGCTCCCGAGCCTGAACGACGTGCTGGACAAGCTGATTCCCGTCGCTGCCGCAGCCGCGAAGTGGGCGGACGAGAATCCGCTTCTGATCAAATCCGTCCTGACCGCTGCCGGCGCGCTGGTGGCCTTCAAGGTCGGCGCGTCATCGATCGGCGTGGCGACAACGGCGCTCAAGGCCCTGGGCCTGGTCGCGAGCGCGAATCCGTTCGGCTTGATGCTGCGCCTGGTCGTGGTCGCCGCGGCGCTGATCTACTCCAACTGGGACGGCATCGTCGGCGGGCTGAAAGCGCTTTGGGAGGACCTGAAGTCTTTCGGCGAATCAATCTGGCAGAAGCTAGGCGGCTCGGTGTCGGCGGTGCTGACCAACATCGGCAAGGCCATCCTCGACTGGTCGCCGCTTGGCTTCTTCTACAGCGCCTGGGCCACAGTGTTCGGCTGGTTCGGCGTCGAGTTGCCGGGCAATTTCTCGGATTTCGGCTCGCAACTCGTGAACGGCCTGATCGACGGCATCACCGCCAAATGGACCGAGCTCAAGAAGACCGCAGCGGCCATGGCCGACACGGTGACCGGCATCTTCAAGAAGAAGACCGAGATCCACTCGCCGAGCCGCGTATTCCAGGGCTTCGGCCAGATGATCGGGGAGGGCGCGCGCCTGGGCATCCTGAGCACCACCGCAGCCGTCGGCCTGGCGGGCGGCCAACTCGCCGCCGCGGCGGAGGGCGGCGGATGGGGCCCCGGGGGCGCCGGCGCACCTGGAGCTTCGAGCGCGCGCAGCGCGGCTGCCGCGCCCGCCGGCGCCCAGACCATCACGATCAACATCAGCCAGCTGGCGGGCGAGAGTGGCCAGGAGCTGGCCGATCGCGTCGTGCGCAAGCTGCAGGCGGCGCAGGCCAAGACCCGGCGCGGCGCATTGGGAGACTGGGATGGCCTCTAGCTACCGCGATGCGCTCGGCATCGTCATCGGCGTCGCGAATGCCACGGGAAACCCTGAGCTCGCCCGCCTTGCCGACGCGGCAGGCGCCTTCCTCGGCATCGGCGGTGCCGCGCCGCGCTTGGTAGGCGACGTGCTGCTGCAGCTCGGCGAGTATCAGTTCTCGGTCGGCACCGCGGCGCACCAGAGCATCGCGCGCAAGCACGAATGGCGATGGGCGCAGGTCGACCGGCTCTCGCGAACGCCGGCGCAGCAGTACGTCGGGCCGGGCGTCGAGAGCATCAGCCTGCAGGGATTGCTCTACCCCGAGTTCGCGGGCGACGACGACCAGATCGCGGCGATGCGCGCGCAGGCCGACCTCGGCGAGCCGCTGCTGCTGGTCGACCACTTCGGCAACGTGTTCGGCCTCTACTGCATCCGCTCGATCGCGGCGACCGGCACCGCGCTCGATCCCAAGGGCCTGCCGCGGCGCATCGAGTTCAGCATCGAGCTGGTGGCCTATGGCGAGGACGACATCGGGGGCGGCGAGGCCGCGGCAGCGCCATGAGCAGGCTGTATCGGACGATCGACGGTGACATGGCCGATGCGCTCGCGTTGCGCCTGCTGGGCTCGGCGCAGCATGTCGTGCTGCTGCTGGAGGCCAATCCGGGCCTGCCTGCCCACGGCGCGGTGCTGCCGGCCGGCCTGGTGCTCGTGATCCCGCCAACGCCGGTGAGCACCAGCCGCTCGACGATGCGGCTCTGGGGGCGCTCGGAATGATGCCGGTTTTCCAGATCGAAGCCAATGGCGCGGACATCACGGCGCTGGTGAAAGATCGTCTCGTGTCGTTGTCGATCACCGACGAGGCGGGCATCACGGCCGACACGCTCGAGCTCACGCTCGACGACCGTGACTTTGCGCTCGAGCTGCCGCCCTCGGGCGCCACGCTGCGTGTCTGGCTTGGCTACGCTGGCCGGGCGCTGCAGGACATGGGCAGCTACAGCGTCGATGAGGTTGAGCTCTCCGGCCTGCCGGCGCAGATGGTGCTGCGCGGGCGCAGCGCCGACATGCTCGCGAGCCTGAAGACCTGGAAGAAGCGCAGTTGGGACAAGAAGCTCAATCCGCGCGGCACGCTCGGCGCGATCCTGGAGACCATCGCCCGCGAGCACGGGCTGACGCCGGCGATCGCGCAGGAATTCGTCGGCTTCCCGGTCGACCACCTCGACCAAACCTACGAGTCGGATCTGAACCTGCTCACGCGCCTGGCTGAGCAGCACGGCGCGGTGGCCAAGCCCGCCGGCGGCTACCTGGTGTTCACGCGCAAGGGCAGCGGCAGGGACGCGCACGGCGAGCCGCTGCCGGAGGTGGCCCTGCACCCGGTCGACGACAGCTTCCTCGACTGGCGGGCCAGCTACCACGAGCGGGCGGCGTACGCGCGGGTCGGTGCGCACTGGAACGACAAGAAGGGGGCGGCGGTGCGCTACGTCTACGCGGGCAACGGGGATCCGACAATGTATGTGCGGCATCCGTTCAAGTCCGAGCGAGACGCGCTCGCCGCGGCGGAGGCGAAGCTGCGGCAGTTCCAGCGCGGCCGGACCGGGTTGTCGTTGAACTGCATGGGGCGGCCTGTGGTGTGTGCGGAAATGCCGGTCGTGGTCTCGGGCACGCGCGAGGGCGTGGATGGGCCATGGATCTGCACGCGGGCGCAGCACACGCTGGATGGTGGTGGGCTGCGGACCAGCCTCGAGGCACAGAGGCGAGAGGATTTTGATCCCTGAGCCGGGGCGGTTCAATGGCAGAAAGAGATGCTACGGGGAGCCTGTCACAAGCAGCATCCAGGTTGTTGACAGGGCGCAATTTGGTGAAACGACTTCGTTGAATGTTTGACGCTCACTGCGATTCACCCATTGCTAGAAGTGAAAGGGCTGACCACAATGGCCGCTCGCTTGCACATAACGTCGTTCCTGCACTAATAACTCAAAAGCGTGGAGGTGCTCATGGATTCGTCGAGGCAGTCCGGACTTTGCCGCCGGTCACTCATCGTGAGCGCCTGCTGTTTGCTCAGCGCGTGCTATGGCTACGGTGACTTGGGAACCTGTTCTAGCCCATGTCAGGAGAAAGGCTATCAACGCGACGCTTTCTGTGTGTGCCGGGAGAAGTCAACAGACACGGTTCTGCTTCCACCGAATGACTACGCACCAGTTGCGGGCAGAGACATTTATTCCGCTCCGACTCCACATTGCTTCTTGAACAATATTGTTTATTTATATAACGTATCTAATCGAGATGTCATAGCCACTTACTCCTACCTGAAGAATGGAACAAGAGAGCGTGACACTAGAAGGGTGCCGCATGGTTTCAGGGGATATGAGGACGCCAAGAAACGCAATACCGTCCTCGGCTACGACATGCTAGATGATCAGAATTGCACGGCGGTAGACTATCAGCTAGAAAGGTCTATGCCAGCGCTGATGACGGAGTTAGAAGAACAACAACACGCTCTTCAAGATATCTTGGTCAAGAGCAAATCCGATTTATTGGAAAGACTAAAGAACTCAGATTTGCTCAAGCCGGCTGATTCGATAATTTCTCCGGCGTCACGCGATTTGGTCGCCCCTGATCACTTGGTGATTGTTAAGAAAGTAGAGCTTCTCGATTGCTCCAAAGAGTGTAACGGTCCAACGCCCTCTCTGATGTGCCTTAAAGGTACCCCTCCCGATCAGGTGCAAGTCAAAGCAATCAGGGATCAGCTGCAGAAACCATTGGTGTCGGACAAGTTGCTTATCAGCGATGTTCAAGCTGTGATTGGCAAGGCCGTGGGTTGCAAACGTGAAGATGTTAAATTAACTGCCACTGGGGCATTAAGCAATGGAGAACCATGCGCATATCCATTTTATTTCAAAGAGAAAGACTCCGAGCCCTCCATTGTTGTTCATTACCCAGCAACGGTCTCCGCAAATAGGGTCAACCAGCACAATCTATCAGCTCTGGAGTTCAAAGCACCTGCCGAAACGCCAGTCTTGTACTTTAGAAATAAGGCAATTAATGAAGATTGGGGAGGCAAGGTTGTGCGAATCTCGTCTGACGACAACGGCGTTTACTACCAAACAACTGGCGGTTGCATTGCACTGGAGATCAAATGAATTCTCAAATGCATATGCTAGTGGGCCTGGTCGTAGCAGGCCTGATGGCATCCTGTGTGACTCACAACGAACATGAAATTGGAAGCACGATCGGCGAGCATTCGGATGCTTCCGCCGAGGCCAGTTTTCCTTCGACGCCTAGTGGCGGAAGAAGATCGGTGGCTACTGTCAGCGAAGGGGCACCTCGCCGAACGCCCTCTGCTACACCAAGCCAATCAAGCCAATCGAGCCAATCGAGCCAATCGAGCCAATCGAAGAGCGCATGCAACATTGATCCCATAACTGTTTCAGCCGAGCGATTGTTGCCTCCAGTTATCGGTGTGGGACCTTCTTTAAACGGGGTGGTAAAATCGAATTTACGATTTTCACATATTACTCGCAATGGTGTACCGGGATTGGCAATAAATGAAACACTAACGGTGATGTATATTGACTCGCTACAAGCCGCAACCGCAAATGAACTTCAACAAGCGCTAACGGCGCGGATAAAAAGTCAAGAATCCTGTCAGCTCTCTATAGGAAGGATTTTTGTCGATCCATTGACGGATCAACCTCTCGCAATGAGGGCAGGCGCTGAGTTTAAATTGCGAAGCTGTAGAAGCGCGGATGTGCCTTGCGGGCACGTAACGTGCGAAATCAAATGGAACTACCAATCTTGCAGAGATGACCTTTGTCGCGTCTCAGTGATCGACGACATTCCCGGAGGCAACGGCACAGCTAGTGGGGTAATTTCGGTTGCGCTCAAAGCAGAAGACAAAGCATCCGTGCGAAGTGATATCAACGTTTCGGAATACAGTTCCAACGTTTCTGTCGGTGATGTTGGCGAAGCATTAATCAGGCTCGGGCTCTCGAGGGCCGACTTTTCCAAGATCTTTGGACTGGCTGCGCCGGATTTCCCTGTCATGAACGAGAATCGAAGCTATTTATTTAAAATTCCACAAGAAGCCTTTCTTTATAAGCCGCAGGTAAATTCTGCAGCATGGAAGGACGTGAGCGACGAAGGAATTCGGGGGGTGCAGAGATTCGGAATTCAAGTGGCTCGCTACGCAGAGGTTAAGGAAAAGACGGCCTGCGAGTGGATTAAGTGCGTGAGAAACGGGACGACGGAGAGTTGCTCCCTTTAGCTGCACCATGCGCGGGGCCAAACCACAGCGCAAAGAAACCGTGAATTTGGGAGTTCGTGCTCGCGTAGCCCATAGCTCCGCCTGACGCAACGGCGCGGCAGGAGCGGCGCACCCTGATGAGCCGGTTGCAGGACTGCTGCAGCTACCCACCGTCTGCGGCACTCCATCTGAACTTTCCCTGCAGGCGACAGGCGACCACTCCGGCGACCATCGCTGCATGAGTGGCATGAGTTCAAACACCGGCGCGGCCTTGGGCGGCCTGGCGCACCTGCGCCAATCCCTCTCCGACATCCTCGCCACCCCGATCGGCTCGCGCGTCATGCGCCGCGAATACGGCGCCCGCGTCTTCGAGTTCATCGACGCGCCGATCAACCGCCGCACCCTGGTCAGCATCGTGGCCGCAAGCGCAGCCGCGATCGCGCGCTGGGAGCCGCGCGTGAAGCTCAAGCGCATCCACGTCACCAAGGCAGGCGTCGGCTTCGTCACGCTCGCGATGGACTGCGTCTACCTGCCGCTGAACGCGGCCGTGACTGTCTCGGACGTCGAGGTGCGGACGTGAGCGCGAGCGGATCGGAGGCGAGCGTCTTCAACGCCATCGACATCTCGAGCCTGCCGAAGCCCGCGATCCTCGAGGCGTTGGACTTCGAGGCACTGCTGGCCGCGTTCAAGGCAGAGCTTCTCGGCCGGATCGACCCCGCAGAGCGCGCCAACGTCGCCGCGGTGCTGGCGCTGGAGTCCGAGCCGCTTGCGAAGCTGGCCGAGGTCGCTGCCTACCGCGACCTGCTGCAGCGCGCGCGCTACAACGACGAGGCGCGCTCGCTGATGCTGGCCTTCGCGACCGGTTCGGATCTCGATCACATCGGCGTCACCTACTTCCGCGGCGAGAGGCGCTTGACGATCATCGAGGCGGATCCCGACGCGCGCCCACCGCGGCCCGCGGTGATGGAGTCCGACGCGGCATTTCAGAGCCGCCTCGCGCTGAAGGCCGAGAGCTATAGCGTGGCCGGGCCCACCGGCGCCTACCTGTTCCACGCGCTGAGCGCGGCAGGCACGGTCAAGGACGCATCGGTGACCAGTCCGAGGCCCGGAACCACGCTCGTGACCGTGCTCGGCACGTCTGGCGACGGCAGCGCCGACGACGCCACGCTCCACGCCGTGACCGCCCGGCTCAACACCGACAACGTGCGGCCCCTGTGCGAGGAGGTGATCGTCAAGGCGGCCGCCATCGTGCCGTACGCGATCGAGCTGCAGATCTACCACTACGCGGGTCCCGACGTCTCGCTGGTGCGATCGGCCGCGCGGGACGCACTCGCGGTTTTCGCGGAGCGGCACCACCGCTGCGGCCACGACATCACGCTCAGCGGCATCTATGCCGCTGCCCATCAGCCGGGCGTGCAGCGGGTGGTGATCGTCAGCCCCGCCGCGGACATTTCGGTCGACTACGAGAACGCCGCCTATTGCACCGGCATCACCGTCACACTGGCCGGGGAAGCGCTGTGACGCTGGCTCAGCAGACGATCCTTCCGCCGAGCGCCTCGAGCACGGAACGCGCCTTCGACCTGGCCTATGCCGCGCGTCTTTCGGCGGTCCGCACGCTGGTGCCTTCGCTGTGGAACGCTGACACTTGTCCCGCCTCGCTTCTGCCCTGGCTCGCGTGGGCGCTGTCCGTCGACGACTGGGACGCGGACTGGCCCGAGCAGATGAAGCGCAATGCCTGCCGCGAGGCGGTCGAGATCCACGAGCACAAGGGCACGCCGGCAGCCATCAAGCGCGCGCTGGCTGTGCGCGGGCATGGCGATGCCATCCTCCTCGAGCGCAGCAACAGCATCGCGCACGACGGTCGGGTCACTGCGCGAACCGGCATCCATCGCCGCGGCGGCAACGGCCACTGGGCGACCTACACCGTGATCCTGCAGCGGCCGGTGACCATCGACCAGGCCGAGAGCATCAAGCGCATGTTGCTCAACGTGCGACGCAACTGCTGCCACCTGGTCGAACTGAACTACACGCGCGCAGCGCTGGGCCACAACGGCTTCGCGCAGCGCAACGGCACCTACACGCGCGGCACTGTCGCGCCCGGCGCCTAAACCCATTGGAGAGGAGAAACATGGCAACGGTCGTCCCCGGTCTCGTGCTTCCATCGACGGCGGTGAACCTCACCGAAGTCGATGTGTGGCCCGAGGGCATCTATCAACTCGAGACGTCCGACCCGGTGCTGGGCGGACCCGATGGCATCGACAACGCGCAGGCGCGGCAACTCGGCGCGCGAAGCCGCCATCAGCGGCTGCGGAACATCACGGCCTGGGTCGCGGGCTTCGACTACCCGGCAGATGCTTACGTCGCCCATGCCGGCGCGACTTGGAAGAGCGCCGCGCCGAGTCGTGGTTCCGAGCCCGGCACCGTGGGAGCCGCATGGCTGCGCTGGGGGTTCACGATCAAGGAGATCGAGGCACTGCTCGACGGATCGCTTGCCTGGCACGAGACCAAGACCGATCCGCATCCGGGCTACGCATTCCGCGACGGCTTCGCCTCGCCGCCGCTCGACTACCGCGGCCAGGTCATCACGATCATCGCGCCGCACGTGCGCCAGATGATCTGGAACGGCACGAAGTACGTCCGTGCGCCATGGAACCAGCCCGGCCTGGTGCAGTACAGCTACGACAACCCGGCCACGATTCCCGGCTACCTGCCGATCCGCGGCGACGTGAGCTACAACCAGGCCAACTACCCCGACCTGGTCGCACGGCTCGGCCTGTCCGGCACCGGCACCTTCTCGCTGATCGAGCTGCGCGGCGAGTTCATCCGCTGCCTGGACAACGGCCGCGGAGTCGAGGCTGGCCGTGCGCTGCGCTCCTGGCAGGACGGTGACAACCGGCATCACGCGCACGCCGTGGCCGACCCCGGCCACAACCACTACGTCAACGACCCGGGGCATGCGCACCACGCGTGGACGGACGTGCAAGGCGCACACAACCACGGAATGCTGGTCCCGCAATACGTCGGCGACAACGACCGAGGCGGGCAGGGCTCCACCTTCAGCATCGACACGCCGGTCTGGGTCAACACCGACGGCGCCCACGGCCACAACGTCGGCGTGGCCGGTGCGCTCACCGGCATCTGGCTCAACGGCAGCGGCACCGGCATTGGCATCTACGGCGACGGCTCCGAAGCACGCCCGCGCAACGTTGCCCTGCCGGCCTGGGTCAGCTACTGAAAGCCCCTCGCACCATGACCAAGACCATCTACCTGATCGACCCTGAAACCCGCGTGCTGCTCGGCAGCTCGCCGCATCCGCTCGACCCGGTCGAGACTGAGCGCGCCGGCAAGCCCGTCTACGCGCTGCTCAACGCGAACTTCGCCACTGACGTCGCACCGCCTCCCATTCCCCCGGGGATGAAGGCGGTGCTGATGGGGCGCACCTGGGTGCTCGAGGAGGTTCCCCCTCCGCCCGCTCCGCCTGCGCCGATCGCGCTGCCGGCGCCAGCCGAGACTCGCGAGCCAACGCTCGGCGAGAAGCTCGACGCCTTCAAGGCCTTGATCCAGGAATACATGGACGCCATGGCGCGCTCGCTCAACTACGACGACATCAAGACTGCGGTGACTTACGCCGACGAGCCGTCGGTGCCGAAGTTCCAGATCGAGGGCAGGGCCCTACGCGCCTGGCGCTCGCAGATCTGGGCGGCCGGCTACGCGTTGCTCGCGCGCGTCGAGGCCGGCGAGATCGCGGAGCCGACCCAGGAGGAACTCGTCGAGCTGTTGCCGCGCCTGGTCGTGCCGCCGCTCGAGCCTGTGCCGCCGATCGAAACCGATTCGGGGGTGCAGGTTGAAGACTGAACTGATTTCGTCCAGCGCTGCCGGCGCTGTCAGTGGCATCACGTTGTCGGCGGCGATGTGGCCGCACCTGGACATCGGATTGCTGAGCGGCGTGTTCTGCGGCGCGCTCGTGTTCCTGCTGCGCAGCAAGGAGCCGTCCCGGCTCAAGAAGGCGCTGTATTTCGGCATCTCGCTCGTCGGCGGGTATGCGCTGACCCCGCACCTTCGCGCGGCCGTTCCGTCGCTTCCGCTGTGGCTCGCGGCCTTCGTTTCGGCCGCGCTGCTCGTAGCGATCGCGATGGTGGTGCTGGACTGGGCCGAAACGAGCGTGCCGCAGATCCTGAGTCGTTTGGTCGAGCGTGTCCTTGGAGGAGGAAGAAATGAATGAACTGTTGATGTACTTCGAGGCGCAAGGGGCTTTCGACCTCGCGCTGCTGCTGGTGAACGGGCTGATCGGCGCGGTGATCTTCCTGCTGCTGGTCCTGGCGGACCCCGACGCGGAGGATGCGTGCGCCACGCATGGGCGGATCGCGCGCTACGTGCTGGCCGCCGTTTATGGCGTGATCGCAATGCGAGTGCTGGGCGGGTGGTACTACACGCCGGTCGAACCGGCCGAGGCTGCGGTCAACGGCCTCGTGCTCTGGCAGGTCTGGTTGGTGCGGGGAGACATGTCCGTGCTGATTCGCGCGATTCGGTACCTGCAGGCTCGAGTGGGGGTGCGGGGATGATGAGTCTTCAATCCGTCGTGTCCCAGGTCCTCGAGCCCGCCATGAAGCTGCTGCCGGCGCGCACGGACAGCCTCGCGGCCCGCGTCCTGCTGCTCGCCATCGGCCAGCAGGAGAGCCGCTTTGAGTTTCGTCGCCAGCTCGGCAACGGCCCCGCGCGCGGCTTGTGGCAGTTCGAGTGCGGCACCAGGGCGAGCAGGGGAGGCGTGTGGGGCGTATACCTGCACGAGCAGAGCCGTGGCTATCTGGAGGCCCTGTGCCAGGCTCGGCGCGTGGCCTTCGAGCCGGCCGCGATCTGGTCGGCGCTCGAGCGCGACGACATCCTTGCCGCCGGCGTGGCCAGGCTGCTCCTATGGACCGATCCGAAGCCGCTGCCAGCGACCGACGATGCGGCCGCGGCGTGGGACCTCTACGCGCTGCGCACCTGGCGGCCGGGCAAGCCGCATCGGCTGACTTGGGACGCATACCACCTGGCGAGCCGCCGGGCGCTGGGTCTGGTCGCATGAGCCCGGCACTTGCGGCTTTGGCCGGCGCAATCGCGCTCAGCGTCGCGGCCAATGCGGCGCTCGGCTGGGCATGGATCGGAACTCGCCACGAGCTCGCCAAGGCCGTGAGCGAACGCGATGCCACTCGCGCCCTGGCGTCGGCATGCAGTGATGCCACCGACGATCTTCGCAACTTGGCCGACGAGCGCGCCGCGACCGCGAGGAAGGCCCAGGCGAGCGCGCGAGGCGCAGCCGCGGCGCGCGAGGAGTTGGCGCACACGATCCTGTCCACCCCGGCGGCTCTGGCTGGCGACGACTGCGGCAGTGCGCGCGTGCGAGTCGATCGCTGGCTGATCGAGCGGGGAGAGGCGCAATGATGGGTCGACATGGCCTCGCTTCGCTGGCGGCGATCGCGTCTTTGGCGCTCGCGGCCTGCGGCACCGCCGGCGTGACCAAGATCAAGGTTCCGATCCCCGTTGAATGCCGCGTGCAGACGCCCGCTCGCCCGGCGATGCCGACTGAAGCGCTGGCGCCAGGGGTCGAGCTGGACCGCTTCGCGGCGAGCGCGATGGCCGAGATCGAGATCCGCGAAGGTTACGAGCTCGAGCTGCGCGCCGCGGTCGATTCCTGCACGGCGCCGGTCGCGCCGTCGTAGAGAAAAAAGAACAAGGCGACTTGCCAAGGTGTTGAAGCACCGAGGCGAGCCACCAATCCCACAGCGCATGCCTGTGAGCCCAGCCAAGGCCCTGTCCACCTCTAGAGGCGGGGCGAGTGTAAACGCAGTCTGGAACCCCTCATGGCAATCCCAATCGTCCCCTGGCTCGGTGGCAAGCGCCGCCTGGCCGACACCATCATTCCGCGCTTCCCGGCGCATACCTGCTATGTCGAGGTCTTCGCGGGCGGGGCGGCACTGTACTTCCTGCGACCGCCGGCCGACGTCGAAGTGATCAACGACGTGAACGGTGACCTGGTCAACCTCTACCGCGTGGTGCAGAACCACCTCGAGGAGTTCGTGAGGCAGTTCAAATGGGCGCTGTCGAGCCGCGAGGTGTTCAAGTGGCTGCAGGCCACGCCGCCGGCCACACTCACCGACATCCAGCGGGCCGCGCGCTTCTTCTACTTGCAGCACCACGCCTTCGGCGGCAAGGTTTCGGGCCAGACCTGGGGCACGGCGACTACGGCGCCGCCGGTCAATCTGCTGCGACTCGAGGAGCAGCTGAGCGCGGCGCATCTTCGGCTGGCAGGGAC
Organism: Variovorax sp. P4_B11; assembly: GCF_056402355.1. NCBI lineage: Bacteria > Pseudomonadati > Pseudomonadota > Betaproteobacteria > Burkholderiales > Comamonadaceae > Variovorax > Variovorax sp. P4_B11. The sequence continues at coordinate 44,524 of NZ_JBFUHO010000023.1, read as the reverse complement.
GCACATTGAGCGTCTTGATTGGCGCGAGTGCATGCGGCGCTACGACCGGCCGCACACGCTGTTCTACCTGGACCCCCCGTACTGGCAGACCGAGGGTTACGGCGTGCCTTTCGACTGGCAGGAATATGAGGCCATGGCCAACACTCTGAAGTCATTGCAGGGCAAGGCGATTCTGAGCATCAACGACCATCCCGAGGTGCGGTCCTGCTTCGCCGAGCTGCACATGGAATCGCTCGACATCACCTACCAGGTCGGGGGAGGGCACCGGCCGGCGGATCGGAAGGAATTGCTGATCTTCAGTTGGGACGTAGCGGCGGAGCCCGCGGGTCTCTTCTAGGCGGTGAGGCGATCCGGCCTGAGCAGCGCGCCTCCGCTCCCTGAAGTCCGGGAGCTCGCCCGGAAATCGACCTTCCCTGTTGCGGTGGATCATGTCGCCTCTACGCCTCTACTGTAGTGAGGAAGAGTTAGCTGCGGCTAGATGTGGCCGAAGCCGGGCTCGTGTGTGGGTTGAGATTCAGATCGATCCAGCCTGGCAGATCGAAGGCGAGCTGGCACTCGGCCAGCAGCATCAGCGGATAGTCGGCCGAGGTCCATGCGAAGGACCAACCGAGCTATTTGCTGCCGCTCTGCTGAGCCTTGATTGCGGACTGGAGCAGTTCCTCGGCGCGCCGCATTGCGTAGATTTGCACCTCAGAGATGGACAGATTCGCGCTCCTGGGGATTGCGACGGTGAACGAAATGGTCTCGATGATCTCGCCCGCGCTCGATCGGTGCGCGACGGCGTCGTTCCACGTGACGAGCCAGCCGTGGTCGGCCGTGTTTTGAATCATGAAAGGTTGTCCGAGATATTCCATCTTGTCTGCCCCTCGTAGGGTCCCTGTTGAGAAATCGAAAAAGTGATCGCTGCCGTTGCCGTGGCGGGCGTTAAGCCGCCGGCTCCGTGGCCTTGGACGAGTTCTCCTGCTCATCGAGCGCCGCCCGCAGCCGCTTGAGCACGCTCGCCGCCGGCTTGACCTCGACGGTATGGCCGACCGTGGTCGAAACGGTGCCCCGGAGGGTCTGCAGCATCTCGGTCGAGGTGATGAAGCCGTCGATGAAGTTAGCCGCCCACAGCGGCACCAGCGGGAACATGAAGCGGGCGACCTCGCCGTGCTCAAGGCGCTTGGGGGTCATATCCCCGAGCCCATCGTGCAGGAATTGAGTCGCGTGCTCCTTGCCCCCGCCGGTGTCGACGACCCAGCCGATGGCATTGATGATGACCGGACGCTCGCCGAGGTTGGTGACGACGTAGCCTATGCAATCGACCCAGGCAGGGTCGCCGGGCGTGAACTGCGTGTAGACATTAAGGTCGGTCCTGAGTTGCACATGGCTGGCGCTGCGGGCCAGTCGCAGGGCCACGATAACCGCCGCGACGGTGCCGATGCCGGCCACCCATGTGCCTGCGGCGTTGACGACCCCGATCCACTGATCTGCGTGAAAACTCATGAGCGCCGATTGTGGCAGCGCAAGTGTGCAGCCTTTGGGGAAGGCGCCCAGGCCCCCCGATTGGCTCAGGCGATGAAATGGGCCCATTCGCCTGACCGCCCCCATGGGCCGAGATCAGCCGGTCATGGCAGCAGCGTGAGGGAGTGCCGAAAGAATCCGTACATCACCGCAAGCGCATCTCGCGCATCCTGCTCAAGAATCGTCCTGAAGTGGGCCTTGATTGTCCAGATGCGATGGCCAAGGGTGTCCGGGTCGTCCTCGTCACGGCGGTGCACGAACGGGTTGCGCAGCGCGCACAGGGCCTCGGCGCGATCGAGCAGGTCGGCCGGAAACAGATCTGCTGCGCGTGCAAGGTCGATCGCCTCCATGATCATCGGGCTCCTCGCCTTCTTCTTCCCTGGCAGCGGCTCGGGCAGCGACGGCAGCGAGTCGGCCAGCGCGTGCTCCACATAGGCGAGGGCTAGGATCAACGTCGCCACGTTGTTGCCGTACACGAAGCTGGCGCGGGCCTCTTCCAGGACCATCGACGTCTCAGGTCTGTCGAAGATCAGACCGATCGGCGGGTGATACTGCGACAAGCAGACGAGTCGCTCCACACGCTCGACCCGGCTGGCTGCGTCATGTCGCTCAAGGGAAGCGGAGATTCGTTCGCGGAATTCCGCGTCGGTCTCCGAAGGTTTGGGGTCAGTCATGCTGCGCATTGTGCGTGCGGCCAGAGTCGCTACCGTCGCCGATGGGTGTCACGTGGAACAGCGCCAGGGGCCGCGCGATGGCCGGGGCGAGCATCAGCACCCTCCCGCGCCGATCGCGCCCCGCGCGGGCGTAGTGGGCAAAGTCAGCTAAAGAGCGATGTCAAAGACCGGAGTGGGCCTGAGCAGACATTCCGCTCGCCCGAACGCGGTCATAGCGCGACGGGCAAATTAGCGATGGGCGACGCCATCGCGTGCAGTGCTCGCCGAGCGCGCTCCATCTGCCATCTATCAGCAGCGCTCGAAGGTCGTATCGGCACTCGATGCTGCCGAGCAGGAACGCGCGGCGATGTAGCCAATGTCCGCGGAACTAAGCAGCAGCCAGTCCTGGCTTTGCACCGGGTGCCCAAGGAGGCTTAGTGAGAGCGCTCACGCCACTCAAGCGAACAGGTCTGCGGGCTGCTTCGCGAGTTTGGCCTCATCTGGGGCCGTCGTCTAAGTGAGCGGCCGGACAGACCTGGTGGCCCTAGCAAACCGTGCAGGCGCGCCAGCGCCGCCCGCATCTGCATTCGACCCAGCGACCCACACTCCACCCTGCCGTCATGCGCGGCATTGCCCTATGTCAGCTTAGGAAGCTAAATCTTTAAAATTATGCGCATTGGCTCTTATACATAGAAATTGTGCGGCTGTCAAGTTGTCGCTTGGCGCTTCACGATATTTAGTTTCCACTCGGAGTCCAAGGGGACCTCCTCTGCAACCCACCCTACAAACTCCATGTCTGGCAATAATACACTCTGTGGGGTGGCCTCTTCCTTAGAAAGAGCATGCATACGCAATCCCAATCCCGGTCGACAATGACCTTCCACTGAAATGTTGAATTGACGCGGATAGCCAAAAATGTACTCAACCTTTCCTACAGGCCCAGAACCGCGGAGTGGAACGTATGCAATTATGTCTTCTCCTTTTTTGACAAGGTCCTGCATGAGTCTTTGCGCATTCTCTATGAAATTTAGCGTGTAAGGCCCTGTGCCTGGCTCAAGTGGGGGATCAAAAAATAGGCATAGCGAGCGAGAACGGAGGTCATCATCCTCACAGCGCACAGGCGTTTCAATAATGCGGTGCTTGCCGTTAGGTCCAAAAAGCTGGATCGAAGCTGTGCGCTCAACAAACAAGCTTCCACTATCAATATTGAATAATCCCATTCTCAAAGATGCTACAGAGTCGCGTTCGGTGTGAAAAACAAATTGGACCTCAGCCGTATCCGGCACGTCATGCCAAGGATCACCCGGCTGACGCAATGAATTGCAATATATCGAAAACCGACAGGATAGATACCTAATAAGCTTCTTCTGCTCTATGTCCCGATAGACCTTGCCCACCTGTCTCAAAAGAAACTGTGCTGTTGGATTCTCTTCAAGCCACGGGTCTACTTTGAGCTGCCTCTTGCCATCCTTCTTGAACCTAACCCAGTTAGCGATCCACTGCGTGGCGCGAATATAGGCAAGTTCATACTTGTCGTTCAACCCGCTACGGAACGCATCCTCGAAATCGAAGGTCCCGATTGATGTGTCTATATAGTGAATGTTGGCGGGGTGCAACGACAAGCGAGTCTTGCGCTCCGCCGTAGAAATGGCTGAATCAAGCAGGGAGAGAGCGAACGAAAGCGTTCCGCTAGGACTTCTACCCGTCAAGGGCTCAAATGAAATCGCAATAATATTTTCAGAATATTCTTCAATTTCCTCGCGCAGCAAATCTACAGGCAGATTTTCACATAAGCCACCGTCGTATCGACCGCTAGGAGTTTTCCACGCACCAAAGAAAAAGGGAATGTTCGTCGAATTAAGAATCGCGAGTTTTACGTCTTTGACCTGAGCCTCAGGGATGGCTTTGGCCTCTGCGAGGTCTGTCGAAGGGATTATCAAGCCGATTTTTGATTCTTTTGATATAGCGCCGATCTGCAATTCCTTTGTGTCGAATATACTATCTAGCCAGTCGCGCAATTGCTTTTGCGAGCGAAGTGGGCGGCCGGTCGCAATCATCCAAAGACTTAATAGTCGAGGCCATTTCAGCGTATAGGCCTTCACCATTCGCTCCCCGTGACCCGCAATTAGTTCTTTACGAATCTGATCGATTGGCTTCTTGCTCGCCACTAGCGCCGCAACTATCGAGCCGGCCGAAGTGCCTGAAACGCGCTTAATCTCTATCGACTTACCGTGGGCGTCTTGCAATGCTTGACCCACTGCCATAAGTGCGCACAGCTTCGCGCCACCGCCTTGGAACGCTATTTGAACTGGGATGAGCTCATCTGTCTGCTCAGTGGGCGAAGAATTCAAATGTGCTCCTTCCGACCTTTCGGCTGATTCTTGCTGACCTGTGTCTCACAAATCCAGAGTTTGGTCAACATGTAGTTTCATGGACAACATCCCCAAATCGGCCGAAGTGGCGTAGATTACTGGATGTGCATCCATATATCCGGAGCTAAATGGATACCCTTCTCATGGACCCCGTGGCCGCGGACATCTGGATCGCCGCCTGTGCGCACGAACTGCATCGGCGCTGGCGAATCGTCGACCCGTCAGCTGGGCGAGCTGGCGGGCGATCTCTGGCGGGACGAGCGACTGCGCGCGCTGCCGCCGGCGACGGCTGCAGTCGAGTGGCTGGCCCCGGTTGCGCACCGGCCGGACTCCAGCAGAATGCGCTGATGTGCAGCCACTACCAGGCCGAGAAGCGCCGCAAGCAGATCGAGAAACACTTCGGCATCCACCTGCCGCCGAGCTGGGAGCCGCCGCCCGGTGGCACATCTACCCGATGCAGATGGCGCCGTTCATCCGAAGGCCACCCGAAAGGGAATCAGGCGACGAGGCCGTGCCGGACTTCGAAGTCGTAGAAGGCCACTTCGGGCTGCTGCCCGGCTTCGCCAAGGAGGTCAAATACGGCCTCAAGACGTACAACGCCCGCATCGAAACGGTCCGCGAGCTGGCGAGCTTCAAGAACGCCTGGGCCAAGCCGCGGCACTGCATCGTGCCTTGCGAGGCGATCTGTGAGCCGGACTGGCGCACGGGCAAATTCGTTCCCACGCGATTCACCGCGGCCAACGACGAGACGCTTGGCGTCGCCGGGCTGTGGTCGCCCTGGAAGAACCCCGAGACAGCGGAGTGGGCGCTGAGTTTCACGATGCTCACGATCAACGCGGACGAGCACCCGCTCTTCAAGCTGATGCATCGGCCCGACCCGAAGCGCCCGCCAGAGAAGCAGGACAAGCGCATGGTCGTGATCCTGCCGGAGGCGCAGTACGGCGAGTGGCTGGATGCACCGCCGGAGCGCTCGATGGATTTCATGATGCAGTTCCCGGCCGAGCGGCTCGCTATGGCCGCAGAGCCTTTGCCGCCGAAGGAGCCCGAGGCGATCATCGTTGCCCGTGTGACGAAGGCACCGCCAGAAGAGCCTTTGCTTTTTTAGTTTGGGATGAAGCAGTCGCCTCGGTTGGGACCGCAGTCGAGCCAGATGCGGGTATCAAGCGACGCCAAAGGTCGCGATCCATACACGCCAAGCAGCTTGAACCACAGCCGATGAAGTACTACCACGGCCAGACCCCACAGTGAATCAAAAGCCTGTCACCCCCTTCAGTCCCGACTACGTCAGTCAGATCGGACCAAGCAAGGAAAGGCCTCGCAAGAGGTCCAACCTCAAACCACCGCCTGCAAATCCGCACGCGAACATCGCACACAAAGAGGAAGGAAAGCTACGCCGGCTGCTGAAAGCCCGCATATGACATGTGGTCCAGTTATTCGGGCCTATGCGGCGGCAGGTTTCGATTTGCCCAAATATTGATTCGACGAAGCACTCGACCAATGATTCCTGGTCGCTTCAACAACGCTCGACCAAATCGGTACACGAGAATTAAGAAGAGCGCGAGCCAAAGCCACCAAGGCGAAGCCAACGAATTCCCCAAGGCGATATCAAATGGTGTACCGTCAATCGTTTTAACTGATGTGCCGTCAAGCGATCTCGAAAATGCGTAGGCGGAGTAGCCCCAAAAAATACCGTTAACGCCAGCTGCGACGGCACAGAACTTTACGATACTCCAGAAGACAAAACGAAAAACAGGATCCAGAAAAATCGGCGCTGATGCGCAGCCATAGAGGCCGCTGAGAAAATAGGCGAGAAACTGTGGTATTACCAGTAGTGCCAAGAGCGCACCAAGAATATACCCCTCCGTATGGAGGTCAGTCGAATCTTCCATAAGGCTCTCGATAAATGGCCCAAATCTCCCTGTAAAACGATTGGTCCCCTGAACGACCCCTGTGCTGAGTGCCCACCACAATACCAACGAACAGATCGTCAGAGATAGAGAAAATACGTAAGCTACGATGCGGATGTCTGACCCATAACCGCGAGTGGCAAGCGGCTTCCCCGTAAACCAGACAGCCGCTAAGCTAAGGACGTAAATCACGGTATAAAACGCGAAGTACGAGATGCTATGCATCGGGGCTATTTTGCCGTCCATCTCGCAATATCTGCAAGCATTCCAAACGAAGAGCTACCGCCTTACTGGCTCAGGGCCTCTCGAGCTTGGTCGAACCTGGCGTAGCAGGCGCCGAGGTGTAGTCGAATGAGGTCTGCTCGGTGGGCCTCAGCCACATGCTCTTCTCCAATCGATCCAAGAAGCTCGGCTCCATCACCTCCGCTGGGAGCTTCCGGTCTTCGAGCGCGAGCCGAGCGAGGACCGGCAACGGTCCCCATCAAAACTTCCAATCCCGTTTCTCGCGGCGGTCGCGTGTCACTGCAAACCGAGTACTGTTGACCTTGACCCACCCAACATGGTGGACCACGACGGTGGCAGGGTCGACGCGCAAAGCCGCATCGCGATAGTCCTCATCCGCGCTGTAGGAAGGGCTGAAATGCGGAGCAAAGCCGATCAGCTCATCCTTTTCATTCTGCGGCGCTGGCCCTTCCGTCTTCGGTACAGCTTCGCTCACCCAGTAGTCAGTCTCCCACCCGTCCTCGGTTCCGTAGCCGGTGTGAGCCTCGATCTCGGTGCCTTTGGGAAGCGCCATTTCTTCCACACGCGCCGCCTTGTGGAACAGCACGACATTGCGCCCGTCCTTCGACTGCGCTGAACCAAAAATGATGCCGTCGAGCTTTGGCTCGTTCTCGGTCGCGAGGAAGTCCGCGATGGCCTGCGTCGCGAGGTAGTCGAAGGCCTCGTCATCCGGCATCACGGGTCGCGTCATGCGCTGGCCGAGGGACCGCAGAAACGCGACGCGTTCTAGGCGGCCTTTCAGGGATGGATCGAAGATGCTGCCCCCATCCCGGACACCATCGAGGGCGGTCAGGTCCAAAAGGCGCAAGGGGCGGTTGATGCTGAATTTCCCGACCACGACCTTGCTCCCCACGGGTGGGCGCACTTCGGCTAGGGCCACGGATGCGTTGGTTGCCCCGTAGAACACCGAGATTCCGCGCGCGTTCATTCGGCCCGCGCTGGCAAGGCGGGCCGGAGGCGAACCCAGATGCAAGTCCGGACGGCACAGCGCTTCTTCAAGATTTTCGTCTGATTGGAAGACGCGGGCGCGATATAGGTGAGTCAGCCTGCGGTCGGGACCGGCATCCACAACAAGCGGATGGCGCGGCTTGGTCTTCAGCGCGTCAATGTTTCCGAATACCCGGGCGAGAAGTCCTGAGGCGGAACGGCTGAAGAACCGGGCCTCGGTCTTGAGCGACTGCTCGAAGTATCGCCACTCCTCATGCCACACCTGAGCGCTTGCGCCTTTCTCCTCGTAGTACGAGTCGGATGAGAACTCGGTCTCCTCGCCCATGGCCGCTGAATCGAAGTCACCGTGCCGGTCGTCGAGAATCTCAAGCACATCTTCGGCGGCTTCCTGCGGGATCGCAGCGGCTTCTTCGATGGCATCGAGCACCGGCTGGCCGTCTCGCTCCCAATCGTATTCGGACTCGCGATCTGACAGCAGGCTTTGCTGCCAGGAAGTCGGCTGATCTGAGGTGCGGACATAGTGATCGTCGAAGGCGGTCTCGATACGATCCGCCAGTTCGTCTATGGGGATGCAGGCCTGCGTCTGGCCGCAGTAGGAGCATTCCTCCGCCTTGCCATCCTTCGCGATCACCTGCGCCAGGTAGGGTTCTTCGGCGCACTCAAAGCAGATGTGCTTCTGATTGTCATCGTCGTCATTCATGCCGCGAGTACCTCCTATTTTGCGGCGAGCATAAGAGCATTGCAGCGGCCTCTTCGGGAGCGCCGTCAGGTGTCATTTTTCGGCATAGGGGAGAAGGCAACTGGAGGTCGATTGGCAATGTCGGCTCCTGGCCGAAAAACGCGAGCATGCCGAACCGCCAGATCGTGGCGCCAGTCCGCCTAGCGGAGCGTCATCTCAAGCGCCCGGTTTGCTTCACAGCAACCCTCGATCTGGGGACTTCCGCATGTAGGGATCGTAGCGTCCATGTTTGGAATCCGCATCGATCGCCCAGAGGGAAGGCCGGGTCAAAAATGACCGATGTTTGGAATATCCAAAGTGGCTGGAACCCGCATGGATGCTTGCTTCTTGCGCCGGCCTGTCACGCCGGGGGTCGCGGGTTCGAGTCCCGTCCACTCCGCCAGATAAAAGCCCTTGTGAGTCAACGACTTGCAGGGGCTTTGCTCTTTCTGGCCTGCCTAAATGATCAGCATTCTTGCGCGTCAGATTCCAAACTTTGGAATATGGCTCATCGCGCGGCCTTCGCGACGCGCACCCGGCGGCGGTCGTAGATCTGCCGAACCATGCGCTCCGAGGTGTGCATCGTCGCCTCCATGACGTCGCTGTCGCCGCGGCCCATCTTGTCGCTCACGCCCTTCGGCCGGCAGTCCTGAAGGCTGAACGGGCGGAAGGCTTGCTGCTCGTTGCTGCCTGCTTCACGGACTCTGCCATCCGCCAGATCACGCTGCGCTACAACGTGACCTTCATCGGCATCGACACCACCGGGCTGGGGCAGGGCGTCTACCAGTTGGTGACCAAGTTCTATCCGGCCGCCAAGGCGCTCAACTACTCGCTCGACGTCAAGACGCGCCTGGTGCTCAAGGCCAAGAGCGTGATCGGCAAGAAGCGCTTGAAGTTCGACGCCGGCTGGGTCGACCTGGCGCACGCCTTCCTGGCGATCCGCAAGACCCTCACGGCCAGCGGCCGCAACATCACCTTCGAGGCCGGCCGCAACGAAGAGACCGGCCACGCCGACCTCGCCTGGGCCTGCATGCACGCGCTCGACAACGAGCCGCTCGAGGGCATCACCGCCGCGAACAGCGGCTTCATGGAGATTTCCTGATGAACACAGAAGCGCTTGCCGACCCGTCGGCTCGGATGGAGGCCTTCACCTTCGGCGACCCGACGCCGGTGATGGATCGGCGCGACCTACTGGACTATGTCGAGTGCTGGTCGAACGGCCGGTGGTTCGAGCCGCCGGTGTCGTGGGACGGCTTGGCCAAGTCGATCCGCGCCAGCACGCACCACAGCAGCTCGATCTACTTCAAGCGCAACATCTTGTTGAGCACCTTCATCCCGCACCCGATGCTCGATCGCGCGACCTTCGGCGCCTGGGTGCTCGACTTCCTGATCTTCGGCAACGCCTACCTGGAGACGCGCCGCCCGCGCACCCGGCGGCCGGTGGCGTTGAAGCATGCGCTGTCGAAGTACATGCGCCGCGGCGCCGACCTCGAGCGCTATTTCTTCGTGCGCGGCTGGAAGGACGAACACGAGTTCGCGCCGGGCACCGTGCACCACATGCGCGAGGCCGATATCAACCAGGAGGTGTACGGCCTGCCCGAGTACCTGAGTGCGCTGCAGTCGGCCTGGCTCAACGAGAGCGCCACGCTGTTCCGGCGGCCCAGGTGTTCGTGCGCAATGAGATCCGGCCGCTGCAGGAGCGCTTCCGTGAGAACAATGCGTGGCTGAGCGAGGAGGTGGTGCGGTTCGAACCGTATGAGGTGCCCGTGTCGGGCTCCGCGGGGGGCGGCGGCAACGCCTGACCTTCGGAAAAAGACGGGCGATCCGTGCAAGTGTTGGAGCACCTTCATGAACCCTTGAGCGGCAGGGCTGTCGATCACATTCACGGTGGGATGGGCAGGCAGGCGGTCTGCGTCGGCCGAGTTGCCTATCAGCGATTTCTGGCGCGCAGGCGACGCCGGGCCTCCTCCCAATGGCTTATTGATCGATCGGTCCAATATCGACATCATGCGTCGGCGGCTAGGTCGGCGGCTAGGTCGGCGGCTAGGTCGGCGGCGGTCGCTCAGTGGATCGCAGTACGCGTGTCTGTGAAAGACCCTCAACCAGAAGACTGTCATGACCCCCGAGGAAATAGCTAACGTCGAACTTCTGCGGGACGGCTATCGACGCTGGAATGAATCCAAGGCCTGCAGCGTGGAGCACTGGCTGAGTCTGATGTCCGACGACATACGTTGGCGGTCGCTGGGCGCTGCTCCGGCTGGCGCTGAGTTCACCGAGGAATGCTGTTCGAAGTCGGATGTGAAGCGCTACTTCGAGATAGTGAGCAAGCAGTGGGAACTGCTCAGCTACACCGCGGACGAGTTCATCGCCCAGGGCGATCGCGTGGTCATGCTGGGAAAGTGCCATTGGAAGAACCGTCAGACGGGCAAGACAGTCGAGTCGCCGAAGGCGGACGTGCTCCGTTTCCGTGAAGGCAAGATCGTCGACTTCATGGAGTACTACGACACCGCAAAGGCGCTCGCCGCCACGACGTAGCAGTTGGGCCTGCTTTGGACGTGTACCGATCCACCTGATCGCACCTTGAACTTTAGTCGCAGCACACGGCTGGATTTTTCCAGAGGGAGATCGCGATGGATCGCTCACGGTATGGTTATCTGCGCGCGCTGGATCCCGCCCCGGTTTGGGTTGAGCTTGCGCTTTTCATGCAGGGGATCCGGTGACCGTAGCCTTCGCCTCGGCCAGGTACGGCGACATCGAACGGTGCCGATACGCCACCTCCCCGATCTCGTCGTAGCTGCAGTGGCCACACTCGAACGACGAGGCCGTCGCGGTGCCGTCGGCCAACTGGTTCAGCGTCTCCTCGCTCACCAGCAGGTACTCGGACTCGGGCACCTGATTCTTCAACAGCCGGTGCGCGACGATGATGCTCTTGCCGATGAATTTCGAATGTCCCTTGACCTGCATGGTCCTGGCCGGCCCGAAATGCGCGACGAACTTGAGCGACAGGCAATGGACGCTGGAACAGGCGCCGCATGCGCAGGTGCGCAGGATCTCGATCCGCTTGATGTGCGAATGGAAGTCCACGAACATCTTCCGTGCCTGCGCCAGAAGCTCGTCCAGCGACGGCGGCGCGCCGGGACGAACGAACAACACCGCATCGCCTTCGAACTCGGAAACCTCCAGCCCGAGTTGATTGGCGTCCACGATCAACTCCAGCAGCTCCTGGATGATGTGCTGGCTATGGCTCACCTCGGTCTCGGTCACGAACTTTGTGAAACCGCTGATGTCCGGGATGAAGAAGAGTATGTTGTCGGGATTGGTTGTCGCCACGGCTCGCTCCAAGGATTTGCGCCATCACATTCAACCACGCGCCCACGCAGGTCAGTCACAGCAACAACAAGACCCCGAAGGCAGCCCCGTCTTGCGATCAACGAGGCCGAGCGACAACACCGCGAGCGCCACGGCCAAGGCTCGCAACCGCGCAGCCGGCGACCTCCTCGAACGATCGATCGTCGGCTGTTAACGACGTCGGTGAAGGTCAAGTCCAATCTCGACCGGTAGTAGCCTGCGGCCTTGCTGCCCGCTGACTTCAGCCCGCCGAGCGCGGGCATTTTTATCCCCGCATGGCAGAGCGCGCCGCATCAGCGAGAAAGCGGCTGCGGTTGGTGTGGTGCGACCGCGCGTAGGAATCGATCTTCGCCAACAGTCGGCCCGGCAGCGTGATGTTGATCTTCTCGGACTTGCCTTCGTAGCGCGTGACGTCCACTTCGACCACGCCCCACGTCCAGCCTGCGTATTCAGGGTCGGCCATGTGCATGGCCATAGGCTTGGGCGTGGGAATGTCGGCACCGTCCTCGGCCATGGCTTCCAGAAAGGTGTCGATCGCTTCCGTGGCGTTGTCGAAGGCATCCTCCAACGTATCACCGGCCGAGAAGCACCCAGGCAGATCGGGCACGGCTACGCCGAAGGCCGTTTTGTCGGTCCCCGGCTCAATGGCGATGAGGAACTTCATGGTGGCTCCTTTACTTCAATCCGGCCTGCTTGAGCAGCTTCTGGACAAGGCCGATGCCCAGATCTTTCTTCGGATGCGGCACGGTGATGTGGCCCGGCTTGGTTGGGTGATTGAACACATGGTGGCTGCCGCGCACCGAACGTAGCGCCCAGCCATCGGCTTCCAGCTTCTTGATGATGTCTGCGTACGCATGGTGGTTATTATAACCACCAATCGCAAGTTGTACCCACCATACCCACCAATGCCATCGTTCGCGACCACCCGGGGCGGCAGCGCGCGCTCGGGACCCCGCCCCGCCCCCGGTCTGAATGTGTCGATTTCGACTGGGTTGCGCGGAGGCTTGAGGCCAAGGTGGGCGCGGCTTGGCGAGCGGTTCGAGGAGGCGCGCAGCCGTCGGGAAATGACGGCCTTTGAGCCGATTTGGGGTGTTGGCCTTCACCGCTCGGGTGAAGCCGCCCTCCGGCATGTCTTCCACGATGCGTGTCGACTCCTCGATGGCCTGCCGGCGCAGCTTGCGGATCTGGTTCGCGTCGTCGACCAGGCATTTGAAGCGGAACGCCCAGCGCCCGGACTTCATCTTGTAGCCGATGCTGTACAACCGCGCGCCGTACCGCTCGTCGACGCGGAAGGGCGGGCCGTCAGGCTTGGTGCGGGAGCGGATCATGCGAGCCTCGGCGTTGGCAGGTTCAGGGCCTTCTTGATCGACTCGTCGACCTGGTGGTCGGCGTCGCTCGGGTCGAACATGCAGACCAGCAGGACCGGCCGGTCATCCCAGGTGCGGGCAAGAGGGAAGCGGTAGGCACCGCAGGGGGGAGAGCTGTGCGGTGCGCTTCGTGCGATGGCCCTTCTGCGGCTCGTCCCTACTTGCAACGTTGACTGCGAAGGTCTACGGTAGCTTGGACGATTGGAGGTACCGCCTATGCCACGCGCTCGCAAGAACGCCCAACTTTCAGAAGACCCGAAGTTGGCTGCAGAGGACCCCTCGGCCCTGATTCCGCCGAGGGAACATCGCAATAGAGACATCGACACCGTGATGGCGACCGGAGGATCTGCGTCGGAAGAACACGTCGGCGAGCAGACGAACTCGAAGGAAGGGATGAGGCATTCATCCCAAACGGGAAGAACCTGACGAGGGCAATCGAAAAGTCTCATGGTCGAATCCTTCTGAACTCGACCGCCCACGCCCGGGGGGTTGGCCGCCCATACAAGCGGTGCCCCTGGACATGCCGTAGCGCGGTTGATGTAGGTGGAAAGAGAGAAGATCAAGCGCGTCTTGCCGCCGCTGAGGAGGGCGCACCTTCGACGCCGACAAGAGGGGGCGGCCTTTCATACGTCGGTCCTCTTCGTTGGAGGCAACACATGTCCGACACCAGCTTTGAACACCACAGGCACCAAGTCACGATCAACGTCTGGCCAATCGGCGCGCGCTGGAGTTGGTCGTACCAGATCGACGACCGGAAGACTATTGAGATTGCCGAGCCCGGTGCACGCTCGGAGGAAGAGGCGCTGATCGAGGCGAGGCACGAAGCCATCGCGGCGATCAAGGAGCTGGATGCCGGGCCGTAGGCTCGCGAAAGGAATGGGGAGCGCCTTCATACTGCGTGCCCCGATCGATGGAGGTGGAAATGGCGCTCGAAGGCATGCACCACGTACTGCTGGGCTATCTGAGAGACAAGGGAGCCGTGCAGTTTGTGATCGACGCTTGGGAGAGCGCGTGGTATCAGGCGCAGAGATTTCCTGATGAGCCGCTGCCTTGCCCTGAATGTTTCCTTGATGGCAGCCTTCAGCGCCTGGAATTGCTCCCCAGTGGAGGCCCTCAGGTCGTAGCGCGTTGCGAGGCCTGCCACATCAAATTTGAGTTTGATGAGCCCTGACATCACGTTGCAGCCCTCCTGTAGATCTGCACGCAGTCGGTGATCGCGCGGATACTCAAGGCTCTGAGATGGGAGCGTGGCTGGTGGGGGATGGACAGACCCGAAAGCTGATCGCCGCGATCGGTCTCGCCCAGCTCGGATAATTATTTGCGGACGACCGCAGCCCCGTTGGGCCCGGCGCACCCCGCGCGATAGACGCCCTTGACGCACGCGGCCGCCGAAGCATCCAGCGGCATCAAGGTCATCATTCCCAAGGCTGCCGTTGCCGCCAGCAAGGATCCATTTCTCAACGCAATGGTCAAGTTCGACAGCGACAGCGCGGCCACCGATGAGAGGCGCGCTCGATGCGTGGTGCGTGGAATCATTCCTGCTCTCCCTCTACCTGAGATCGAAGAATCAACGAAAGAATTTCGAGACACGTGTTGTCGAGTCCGCATCCTGAAAGGCGGTCATTTGGGGAACATCAGCTGCGCCTGGAGTCTCAGCGCCCAGCGGGGTGCGTTGTCGGGTCGCTCGACGTTGTAGTAGGCAGAGGCCTGCAGGTTCACCGGCAGCTTGCCAAAGCGGACAATCTTGCCGACGCCTCCGCCCACGGGCACGGTCCACTTCTGGCCTCCGGCCGCCTCCCAGTTCGCGGTGATGAGCGGCGACGAGGTCAGGTAGAAGCCTCCCGGAAAGTTGTAGTTCAGGAATGGCTGCAAGGTCAGCTGGTTGATCTTTGGATCGGTCGACGAGCTACTCACTGACCAGATGTTGTTGATCAACGCGCCATAGACCCAGGGACTGCCCTTCTCGAGCCGAAGCACGACCGCGGTCGGCCCCAGGCCCCAGCGGTCGTTGCCGAGCTGGTCGTTGGTGTGCGTGGGCAGCTGCGCCACGGCGCCGACGCCCCAGATCCAGCTGCCCGAGTTCTTCGGTGACAGGAAGCCGTTGAGCTGAATGTCTCCGAGACCGAAAGTGGAGCCTTCGAAAGGCGAGGAGGCCGGCTGCCAGATCAGCGGCATGATGGTCCGCGAGATCAGGTTCCAGTCCTCGTTGAGGCTGAAGGGCACGACCGGCTGGATGTTGAGCACGTTCTGCGTGCGCTGCTCCGGCCCTGTATCGAAGTTGGTGTTGAGCTGAAATGGCACGCTGATCAAGCTGGCCAGCGGGTTCTGCGCAGCCTTGGCGAGTTCCTCGTTGCTTTGTTGCGCATGGGCAGACGCTGAGAGGAGGCCCGCCGCCATGACACCGACGGCCCAACTCCGCTCACAGGGGAAGTGGTCCTTGATTCGAGATTGAGACATGTCTTTTTCAGCTATTGCGATGCAGCGCGCAGAGCGGCGAATCGGTGGAACAGCCGGCAAGGAGTGCGCCAGAAGAAATTGCGACAATGGCGAGATAAGGACGAGCTCGACTTCCCACATTGACCTCTCTTGAATTCGGGGCCGAGCATATGGGCAAACAGGCGTGCGCGCGCCTTCCCTAAAGGGCAGTAGACGACGCTCCGGAAAGCGCACACAGTGCACCGACCACCCCATGAGCGCGCCGATCCCCGTTTCCATGTCGCTGTCGTTGATGACGCATTGCGGAGCGTTACAGCAAGCCGCTTGAAGGCCAGCAAATCTTCGTTCGCACCGACAGTGGTGTGCTTGTCGAGGTGACGCAGCCGGCGATGCCCGGACTGCGAGTGGGTCAGCGGGTCTTCATCCAGGGCAATGGCGAGGCCGCTCGCGTCCTGCTCCAATGAGCCACCCATCGGCCCAGTCCGATTTTTGGCATCGCGGACGCTGGTTCTTCGAAATGGCACTCAGGGAACCTGGCGCTGAGCGCCCGGTGGGACCGGGCCGCAGTGCCGCAGATCTCGAACTCGTCAACTGACGCATGTCCGTTCCGGTGCAGCAGCACCGGAACGCGTCGATGAGCTTGTGCACCGCCATGAATCCCGTCTTCGAGGCCGGGATCGCCGTCGTCATGCTGCCCTTCGGTATCCTCTCAAGTCACGTCACTCGACCCAGACGAGAATTGGGCTTGGTCGCCGATTGGAGTTTTCATGAGTTGGGTCACTATTGTTTGGGCCATGGTCGGGTCCGCGTGCCTCATGCTGGCTGCCGTGCATCTGCCGGTGTGGGTGAAGGATCGGGCAGCCTGGCCGAGTTTGTTCTTGTCGATCTTGGCGGCGGCGACCGCTGCGCTTGCCTTCGGCGAACTCGTCATGATGAAAGCGCAGGCGCCAGAAGAATATGCCCTCGCGAACCGCGCGGGACAGTTGGCGGTTTGGCTCGCTACCGTGTCGCTGGTCGGCTTCGTGCGCAGCTATCTCAAAAGCGGTCGCGCTTGGTTGGGGTGGACAGTCATCGTGCTGCGGACCTTCACGTTGTTTCCCAACTTCCTGAGCGGTCGGTCACTGAACTTCAAGGAGATCTCGGCGTTGCGCGCCATTCCGTTCCTGGGCGAGAACGTCTCGGTCGGCATCGGGACGCCCAATCCGTGGATGCTGGTCGGCCAGTTGACGATGTGTCTGCTCGCGATTTTTGTCTTGGATGCCAGCCTCTCGGCCTGGCGCCGCGGCAACAGGGCCACTGCGCTCACGATCGGTGGCACGGCCTGCTTCTTCGCCCTGGGGGGTGTCGCTCAAGCGGTGCTGGTGTTCTGGGGCTTTGTCGAGGCGCCGATCATGGTCAGCTTGTTCTCTTTGGGCATTGTGTTCGCGATGGCCTACGAACTGAGTCGCAACGTGCGTCACGCGGCGAGACTGCTGCATGCGTTGCGCGAAAGCGAGGAGCGCATGACGCTCGCCACGCAAGCCGCGAACCTGGGCCTCTGGATGCGTGATGTCGCTTGCGGTACCTTCTGGGCGAGCCCGAGGACTCGGCAGCTGTTCGACTTTTCGCCTAGCGAGCCAATGGATTTGGAGTCGTTGCTATTGAAGGTGCATGCCGACGACCGCGACATGGTGCGCCTGGCGTTCTCCGAGGCGGGAGGGGAAAGGGTTGGCCACTATCAGACGGAGTTTCGCGTCTGCGTTTCCGATGGCAGCACGCGGTGGCTCTCGGCGCAAGGACAATTCGAATTCGAATGCCAGCGCGCTGTCCGTAGCCGGGGCGCCTGCAGCGACATCACCGCACGCAAGGAAGCCGAGCAGGAAATGCTGCGTCTGCGGCACGAGATCGCTCATGCAGGCCGTGTGTCCGTGATGGGGCAACTGGCGGCTTCTCTGGCGCACGAACTCAACCAGCCGCTGGGCGCCATCCTGCGCAATGCCGAAGCCGCAGCACTCATGTTGCAATCCGGTCACGCGGACCTCGAAGAGATCCGCGCGATTGTCGACGACATCCTCGCCGATGACCAGCGCGCGGGACTCGTGATCGATCGCATGCGCGCCATGCTGCGGCGCCACGAGGTGGAGGTCATGCCGTTGGACGTGCGTGACCTCCTGGAGGATGTCACCGCATTGGTCCGTCCCGACGCCGCGGCGCGCCACATTCGCGTGGAATTGGAAGTTGCACACCATCTGCCGCCGGTTCTTGGCGATCGCATCCATCTGCAGCAAGTGCTGCTCAACCTCATCTCCAACGGCATGGACGCGATCGATGAAGTAGCACACAAAGTGCGAAGCATTGTGGTCACCGCGATGCATCGCGGCACCGAGACGGTCGAGATCGCTGTCAACGACACGGGGTCCGGTATTCCGAAGGACCGGTTTGAACAGATCTTTGGGTCGTTCTTTACCACCAAGCCGACCGGGATGGGTATGGGCCTGTCGATCTCCCGCACACTGGTCGAGGCACATGGAGGGCGACTGTGGGCCGAGAACGTCGAAGGTGGCGGCGCCAGCCTGCGCGTGACGCTACCGGTCTCACCGGCCGACGGGCCAGCAATGGCTACGCCTGCGCCTGAGCGATCCGCCAGGCAAGTGCGATACACAGATGAATCGCGCCGAAGTCTGAAGGCGTGGTCTGGCGCATCTTGACGTTCTATTCGCCCGAACTGATGTTTCTCGTTCGAGGAGGCCCGCGCCCGCGTGGGCCTGTAGACCCTCCCTAAAGGGCAGTTGCCAACCCATTGGAGCCGGTGTCATCATCGCGCGGACCGCTGCAACCGTGCACGGATCACGATCTTCAAGGCAGAAAGGCAAGCATGAAAGCGGAATTAGTGAAATGGCTCGCGGTGGTCGCCGGGGCGATCAGCCTGACGGTTGGCTGCGCCAGCAAGACCGATCCGATCGCGCAGGCAGCCAGGACGGATGTGGCCAAGGGCGTGCCCGCGCCGAGTCTCGAGCAGACCAAGGCAATCGCCGAGGAAGGCTTCATCTACGGCTTGCCGCTGGTCATGAACTACGCCGTGATGAACGAGTTCGCGGTGGACACCAAGTCCAGCCAGTTCAAGGCGCCCTTCAACCAACTGCACAACGAGCATCGGGTCGCGACGCCCGCTGACACGGCCGTCATCACGCCGAACAGCGACACGCCCTATTCGATGCTCTGGGCCGACCTGCGCGCCGAGCCGCTCGTGATCACGGTGCCGGCGGTCTCGAGCAAGCGCTACTACTCGGTTCAGTTGATCGACGGCAACACCTACAACTACGGCTACATCGGGAGCCGGGCAACCGGAAGCGCGCCTGGGAACTATCTGATTGCCGGCCCCGACTGGAAGGGCGCGACGCCCCCGGGCATCCAGAAGGTGTTCAACGCCACGACCCCCTTCGCGCTGACCTTGATCCGCACCCAGCTGTTCAATCCGGCCGACATGCCGAACGTCGAGAAGGTGCAGGCGGGCTACAAGATCCAGCCGCTTTCCGCATTCCTCCATCAACCCGCGCCCCCCGCTGCGCCGAAGATCGATTTCGTACCGGCCACGACGGAGGGCATCAAGGCCAACTTCTTCGAGTACCTGTCGGCCGCGCTGCAGTATGTGCCGCCTTCGGCTGACGACAAGGAGATCCGGGCCAAGCTGGCCAGCATCGGGGTGGGCCCCGGCCGGAGCTTCGAATTCAAGGACCTCTCGCTCGAGCACAAGGGCGCGGTCCTCCTCGGCATGAAGGCCGGCGACGAGAAGGTCGACAAGTTCATCTCGGGCGGGATGAAGAAGATCAACGGCTGGAACGTCGGCGCGTTCTTCGGCGACCAGGCGTTCTACAAGGCCGACTGGCTGATGCGGGCCGGCGCCGCGAAGGCCGGCCTCTACGGCAACGACGCCGCCGAGGCGATGTACCCCTACACGCGCACCGACGGCGCCGGGCAGACGCTCGATACCGGCAAGCACAACTACACGCTCACCTTCCCGGCCGGCAAGCTGCCGCCGGTCAATGCCTTCTGGTCGGTGACCATGTACGACGGCAAGAGCCAGCTGCTGATCAAGAATCCGATCAATCGCTACCTGATCAATTCGCCGATGCTGTCGGGGATGAAGAAGAACGCGGATGGTTCGCTGACGCTCTACATCCAGAAGGAGTCGCCGGGCAAGGCCAAGGAGGCCAACTGGCTGCCGGCGCCCGACGACACGGTCTATATGGTGATGCGTCTCTACTGGCCGAAGCCCACGCCGCCTTCGATTCTTCCCGCCGGCGCCGGCAGCTGGCAGCCCCCGGGGATCGTTGCGTCGAAGTAGCGGTTCGGAGTCCGCGCTTGAAAAAAGGCTTCTCGCCGAACTGAGCACGCGCGTGTCGGATTCAAGGGCTGCTCCGACTTTCATTGCGGTCGCTCGGTGGCGCCCATCGAAATCCTCTACGCCGCGACACCAGGAAGGATGCCTGAAGGTCTTGAGCCCGGGGCCATTCGCAGACCAGGATGACGACCGCCGACCAGGCAACAACGTTCACCAGGCTTCGCAAGCGTCTTGAGGGACTTCATCGGCGAGTACCGTGCCACCTTCAGGGTCGAGCGGATCTGCTGGGGTCCTGCAGATCGCGCCCATCGGCGCTACGTGGCCAGCACGAGGCAGACGAGGGAGGGATGGGTGAGCTGCGCGATCTCGCGCAGTGTCCTGGAGGGGCAGTCGTTCATCAGTAAGGAGCCGGTACGACGGTGTAGTACACGCCGTTGGCGCCGTAGTACGGCCGGAACCAAGTGCTGCCGACCTGGTAGTAGGTGATGCCGGCCTGACTCACGATGACCGCGTCGGGCGGCACAGTCGCGTAGTTCACGCCCATTGAATAGATCGGGCGCGCAGCACTGGCGACCGCGGCGCCGGCGGCCAGGCCGACGACCGCACCCGCAGCGACCGCGCCGGCGCAGTTGTAGCAGCCCGCGTGGTAGTACGGCACCGCCACCGGTGCGTGGTAGGGCGCATAGCCCGCGTAGCCGTAGGCCGGCGGGCGGTAGGTGCTGAAGCCTCCGGCAGTCGTGTGCACGGCGCCGTAACCCGGTACCCCGGCGGAATGCCCGCCGTAGATGTTGGAGTGGCTGACGGCGCCGTCCCAACTGCGCGAGGTGGAGCCGCCCCAGCGGTTGACATGCGTGGCGCCACCCCAGCCGCCATAGGAATGGCCGCCGAAGCGGTTGGCGCTGGCCCAGGCGGCCGCCGGTTCATGGAAGCCAGCCGCGATGAGCAACGCGACCAGCACGGGAAGAAGGACCTTGGTATTCGTCATGGTTCGTTCTCCTTACTTGGTCTTGGTGGCCTTCTTCGCCGCCGCCGGTGGTTTCGGCACCGCGAAGCCGATCTTCTTCGCATTGGCCGCATTGACCGCCGCGAAAGCCTCGGCCGCGATCACCGGGTCGAGCTTCCAGTTGGACAGCTCCACCTGGTGGCGCAGCAGCAACGGGTCGCCACGGAACACCGCGCGCAGCTTGCGCGGCAGCTTGTCGTCGGCGCCGATCCAGATCTGCATGAACATCTGGTCGCTGGCGATGGCGACCATCTCGGTGGTGGTGCCGCCGACGACTTTCGACTGGCCGATATAGAAGGCCTTGGTGAGGCCCTCGGTGAGCGTCTTGAAGGGGTCGCTGCCGACGATGTCGGCAAAGGGGAAGTAGATCGCGGCATTGTCGAAGGCCTGCTTGAGCATGGCGTCGATGGTGGGCGGGGCTGGCGCCACGGCCACCAGGTTCTCAGCCGGCGCGAAGGCGCTGAGGGTCTTGCCGTCGTAGTAGTACTCCGCGGGCGGTCCGTCACCCAAGGTGACGACGCGCAGCCTGTCGGGGCGCTGCAGCAACACTTCGGAAGTGGTTCCGTAGGCCAGCGCGGGGCCGACGCTGCTCGGGCTCTCGTAGGTGGCGACGGCCGTGAACGACATCGAATTGGCGGTCGCCAGAGCACCGCCCATCGCGCGCAGGAGGTCGATCGCCTTGGCTTCGAGTTCGGGCTGGGCTGACTTGGCGGCGGATCTGGCGGGCTTGGTGGGTGGAGGTTGCTGTGCATTTGCCTCCGCCATCAGCGACAGGCCCAGCGCGACCAGCAATGTGCAGGCGCAGCGTTGGAGTTGGATCATTGCTGATTTCCTTCTTCGACATTGATGGACACAGGCCCGGATCGCGGGCGCATCGATCTGCTCGCTGGACGGGCACTGGGCCTTGCGGTTCGTTTCCGTGCTGAGGATAGTGACAATGGCGTCGACGCACACCTTCCCTTTCGGGAAGTAGCCGGCGAGTCACCAGCCCACGTTTCTCGGCGGCGCAGTAAGCTCGCACGTTCGAGACAGAACTGCCGCTCAGAGCCGAGTTCGTGGCTTGCCGAAACTGGGGAACGCTGTGCTTGGCCGCGATCAACTTGCGTAGATCAGGCCCGATTTTGCTGAATGGAGGACCGTGAAGTTGAGAAAATCACCCGATTGCCGAGCCCGGTTCCACGATCGTGGCCGACGCGATGGCGCCTGCGCCGGTCTGCGTTTCAGGCTGTCGGTTGGGCTGGAACTCGCCGCAGCATGAAAGCGAGCGAACCTACCGTCCACATTGTCGACGACGACGTGTCGTTTCTCACCGCCACGTCCCGATTGCTGCTCGTGAGTGGTTTCACCGTGAAGACCTTCCCGTCCGCGAGTGAATTTCTTGCGCAGTGCGACAGCAACGCGCGGGGTTGCGTGGTGGCGGATTTGCAGATGCCCGGATTGAATGGGCTCGATCTGCAATCGGCGCTCGCGCTGACGCGCAACCCGCTGCCGCTGCTCTTTCTTACCGGCCACGGCGACATTGCTTCGACGGTGCGCGCGATGCGCGGCGGTGCGGAGGACTTTCTGGAAAAGCGAGCCCCCAAGGAAGAACTGCTCGACGCGGTACGGCGCGCCCTGGCGCGAGACGGGCATGAGCGCCAGGCGAGGGCACGCCAACGCGAACTGGAGGAGCGCTTCAGCGCACTGTCGGTGCGAGAGTTCGAGGTACTCTCCCACGTTCTGCGGGGCCGGCTCAACAAGCAGATTGCCGGCGATCTGGGAATCAACGAACGCACCGTGAAACTGCACCGCACGGCGATCATGATGAAACTGGAGGTAGGGTCCGTCGCGGCGCTTACACGACTGTCGCAGGAGGCAGGTGTATTGACGGCGGCCGCGCCGACCTTCCCTAAGGGGCAGTAGACAAAGGGTTCGGAGGCGCCCAAAGTGCACGTGGACCTCCGATGAGCACCATCATCCCCATCTATGTCGCTGTCGTCGATGACGACGAGAGCCTTTGCCGATCTCTTGGCAGGCTGCTGCGTGCGTCGGGCATGCAGCCGATCACCTATGGCTCGGCAGAAGCGTTCCTCGCTGACACGAAGCAGCCCCGGTTCGACTGCCTCGTTCTCGATGTCCAGCTCGGGGGGATGTCGGGAATCGAACTGGCCCAGCGCCTGGTTGCGGAAGGCGGACACGCGCCGTTCATCTTCATCACCGCGCACGACGACCGGGAAATGCGCGCTGCGGCGCAAGCCGTCGGTTGTGCCGCCTACTTTCGCAAGAACGATACCGGGGCCGATGTTCTCGAGGCCATCCGCCGAGCGGCTGGCTGAGCAGCTTGGGCATCTGCCATCGACATTGCGCGCGTATCTGTGGGCGGCGCGCTAGAAGCTGACTGCCAGGCCGACCGGGAATCCCGAGACCTTGTGACCGAAGATGTGGCGCAGCACGAGACGCGTGCGGGTGATGAAGAGGTCGTGCGCGCTCGAGCGATTTCGAGGGTGGTGACATCGGCTCGGACGGTGGTGTGCTACTACTTCGGCGCGTGGACGAATGCATTGGCCTGAGCCGAGCAGCCGCAGCGGTACTCAGCGATCCACGCGATCCGACGCGCATCAAGCACAGTCTTCGCGACCTGCTTGCGCAGCGCATCTCCGATGCGAACTGAATGCTCCGAATGGTCTCGTCGAGATGAGGTAGCGAGAGGCTCCGAGCAATGACGTCGAGGTTCTCAGGCGTGAGATCGCTCTCGGTCTTAAAGCGTAGATTGAGATTGGGGTAACTCATGGCCGTTCGCGATTTCTTCAGAGAGGATCGTAGCTTTCCTCTTTCTGGGGCTGGGCCGTCAGCTTGATCCACATCAGCCGCCGTCGCCGGCTCGGCGTCGATGATGAAGGGGTCTCAGACCCAGACCCGGGAGCCCCCATGAACGCCATCGCTACGCCCACCTCGCCTGCCGGACCGGCGCCCGTATCCTTCGTCAAGCGCGCTGGACTCGTTGCCGCGTTCGCGGCGCTGATTGCGATCGTCTGGATGCCTTCGGCCCAGGGGTTGCCACAGGCCGGGCAGGTGATGCTCGGCATCCTCGCTTTCGCCGTGATCGTCTGGATGACCGAGGCGCTCGATTATGCGGTGAGCGCGGTGGTGATCGGCGCGCTGATGATCTTCCTGCTGGCCTACGCGCCCGATGCGGCCAGGCCGGACGGCGCCGACATGGGGACCGCCGCCGCGCTGGGCCTGGCGCTGTCGGGCTTCGCCAGCAGCGCCGTCGCGCTGGTGGCGGCGGCCTGTTTCATCGCCGCGGCCATGACCGCGACCGGGCTCGACCGGCGGATCGCGCTGATGGTGCTGTCGAAGGTCGATGCGCGCACCAAGCACATCGTGATCGGGGCCATGGCGGTTGGCTTTCTGCTTTCCTTCATCGTGCCCAGCACCACGGCGCGCGTGGCCTGCCTGATGCCGATCATGATGGGCTTCATCCTCGCATTCAAGGTCGACAAGCGCAGCCGCTTCGCGGCGCTGCTGGTGATCACCGCGGCACAGACCGCCAGCGTCTGGAACATCGGCATCAAGACCGCGGCGGCGCAGAACATGGTGGCGACCGGCTTCATCGAGAAGCAGTTCGGGGTCAACATCACCTGGACCGAATGGTTCGTCGCCGGCGCGCCCTTCTCGGCGCTGCTCAGCGTCGCGCTCTACTTCATCATGACCCGGATGCTGAAGCCCGAGATGGCCGAGATCCAGGGCGGCAGGACCACCATCCGCCTGCAGCTCGACGCGATCGGTCCGATGACCGGGCGCGAATGGAAGCTGCTCATGCTGGTGCTTGCGCTGCTGGGCTTCTGGTCGACCGAGAAGGTGCTGCACGACTTCGACACCTCGTCGACCACCATCGCCGCGATCGCGCTGATGCTGCTGCCGCGCGTGGGCGTGATGGACTGGAAGGAATCGCAGCGCGCATTCCCGTGGGGCACGGTGCTGCTGTTCGCCGTGGGCATCAGCGTCGGCACGGCACTGCTCAAGACCCACGCCGCCGACTGGCTGGCGAACCTGATCGTGCATCACCTGGGCCTGCAGCAGGCCGGCGCCTTCGTGATCCTGATGCTGCTGTCGATGTTCCTGATCGTGATCCACCTCGGCTTCGCCAGCGCCACGGCACTGGCGTCGACCATGATCCCGATCGTCATCAGCGTGCTCACGGCCGTGCAGACGCCGGGCCTCAATGTGGTCGGAATGACGATGCTGCTGCAGTTCGTGGTGAGCTTCGGCTTCATCCTGCCGGTGAACGCACCGCAGAACATGATCGCCTACGGCACCGACACCTTCGAGGCGCGCGACTTCGTGCGCACCGGGCTGGCGATCACGGCGGCGGCCACCGTGCTGCTGCTCGTGTTCGCGCTCACCTACTGGCCGTGGATGGGGTACATGGCATCGGGTGGGTGAATCGGCGCGCGGCCGCCGGCCGTTGCTTTCCCGGTCACTGTTGCGCGAGATCAAGGGCGCGCCGCGCACATGGCGATCCAATGGAATCGATTGACGAAAGGGCCTTGCCATGAAGAAGATGAAAGCCGCGATCTTTGTTGAAAAGGGTCGCATCGTTCTCGATGAGAAGCCGATCCCCGACGTCGGGCCGCTGGATGCGCTGGTGCGCGTCACCACCACGACGATTTGCGGCACCGATGTCCATATCCTGAAGGGCGAATACCCGGTCGAGCGCGGCCTGACCATCGGCCACGAACCGGTGGGCGTGATCGACAAGCTGGGTTCGGCGGTCACCGGGTTCCGGGAGGGCCAGCGCGTGATCGCCGGCGCCATCACGCCCAGTGGCCACAGCTACGCCTGCCTCTGCGGCTGCGGCTCGCAGGATGGGCCGGGGACGAAGCACGGCTTCAAGGCCATGGGCGGCTGGAAGTTCGGCAACACCATCGACGGCTGCCAGGCCGAGTACGTGCTGGTCAAGGATGCGATGGCCAACCTCAGCCCGATCCCCGACAGCCTCACGGACGAGCAGGTGCTGATGTGTCCGGACATCATGTCCACGGGCTTCTCGGGTGCCGAAAGCGGCAAGGTCAGGATCGGCGACACGGTCGTGGTCTTCGCGCTGGGGCCGATCGGCCTGTGCGCGGTCGCCGGCGCCAAGCTGATGGGCGCGACCACGATCATCGGCGTCGACACGGTGCGCGAGCGGCTCGACGTCGCCCGCGCGCTCGGCGCCGACCACGTCGTCGACTTCAGGCAGGGCGACCCGGTCGAGCAGATCATGGCGCTGACCGACGGGCGAGGCGCCGATGTCGCGATCGAGGCGCTCGGCACGCAGGGCACCTTCGAGTCCTCGTTGAGGGTGCTGCGGCCGGGCGGCACGCTGTCGAGCCTGGGCGTCTATTCGAGCGACCTGCGGATTCCGCTCGGTGCCTTCTCCGCCGGCCTCGGCGACCTGAAGATCGTCAGCACGCTGTGTCCCGGCGGCAAGGAGCGCATGCGCCGCTTGATGGACGTGGTCGGCTCGGGCCGGGTCGACCTCAAGCCGCTGGTGACGCACCGCTTCAAGCTCGACGACATCGAGGCCGCCTACGAACTGTTCGCCAACCAGCGCGATGGGGTGCTCAAGGTGGCGATCACGCCCTGAGCGGGTGCTCAGCCGGCGCGTGTCTGCTCGTGATGCGCCGCCAGGTGGGCGCGGTCGTCGAGCGTCGAGAAGACCACCGCGAAGGCGATGCCGACCAGCGCGCCGAGGATCGTGTCCAGGACGCGCGCCATCGGCATCCCGTCGGTGGCGTGCGGCACCGCGAGCGAGGTCATGAGCAGCGCCATCGGCGTGACGCAGACCAGGCCGAACACATAGTTGAAGCCGATCACCAGTTCGGTTGCGAACTGAAGCAGGACCACGGCCAGCAGCACCCACCAGAAAGAGGGATGGTTCACCAGGAACACCCACGCCAGCGCGGCGCCGATGACGGTGCCGACGGTGCGCTGCACTGCGCGGTGCATGGTGACGTGCAGGCGGCCGCCTTGCATCACGGCCGTCGCGCCGATTGCCGCCCATGCCGGATGGGCCCAGCCGGCGGCCAGCGCCAGCAGTGCCGCACTCGCCGCGCAGAGCGCGATGCGCGCGCCTGCGATCCACAGGTGCAATGCGGGTCGAGGGCTGTCGCCGGCGCCAGGCAACGGGGCGCCGGAACGCAGCCGGTCGGTCGAACGGCAGATCCCCCAGGCGACGACGGCGCCGGCCGCCGTGAAGGCGGTGCGCTCGACCACCGTTCGCCACGAGTCCACGGGGTCGACCGCGGCGCAGGCCGCGAAGACGAAGATGACCGCGCCGGGGCCGCCGAGCCGCCAGCGGTTCACCAGGACGCTCAGCAGACCGGCGAGCAGCGCCAGGCACAGCAGCATCGTCGCCGGCGCCGCGCCTGTCTTCGAGACCACGGACAGCACGCCGACCGGCGCCGTCAGCAGCAGGCCCGCCAGCAGGACGATCGGCATGCGCCGCCGCGCCGGCGCGAAGCGGCCGAAGAGGGCGGCCAGGGCGCCCAGCGCGGAATAGCCCTCGAGCTGCGCCCACGGCGACAGATGGGTGGCCGCGACCGCGATCAGCACCGCCAGCGAGGTCTGCATGCCAGCCACCGCGGCGTTGCGCAGCGAGGGCGGGGCGGCGACCGCGAAACTCTCGCGGATGCGGGCCGGTGCGAGCATGCGGCGGATGGAGGCGCGGCGCGTCCGGTCTGGCGCGGCGCTCATTCTGGCCCCCACGCTCGGCACTTCGTGTCCTCGCTGCCCCCCGAGGGGGCGCGAGCTTGCTTGGGGCGGCCCGGCGCGGCGCTCATAAGGCAACCTTCGCGCAGCAGCGCTTCGGTATTCGCCTTGGGAGCGGCCCGGCGGCTCATGTGGTTCTCTCGGCCATGGCGGCGATCCGGGCCTCGATGCGCTCGAAGGCCTGCAGCATCGCGGCTGCAGCCTCGTCGTCGACGTCGGCCAGCAGTTCGGAGTCGATGGCCTGCAGCCGCTTGCGGATCGACGCCACGGTGCGGCGGCCGGCCGGGGTCAGGTGCACCCGCTTCACGCGGCGGTCTTCCGGGTGGGGGCGGCGTTCGATCAACGCCTGTTCGACCAGGATGTCCAGCAGCCGGACCAGGCTGGAGCCGTCGAGCCCGACCGCGGCGGCGAGTTCGCTCTGCGAGATGCCGCTGCCCAGTTCGTGCAGGTGCATCAGGGGTGCCCAGGTGGCGTCGCTCAGCCCGGCGGAAGACAGCCGGGCGTCGAGCGCCTGGCGCCAGCGGCGGGCCAGGCCGACCAGGCGGATGCCGATGCGCTGCTGAAGTTCCGATGTTTCGTTCGTCACCAGAATGATTTTATCACAATCGTTTGAATCCAAACGAAGTGAGGGAACGCGAAGCGTCCTTGCCGCTTTCTAGAAGGACAGCAAGGTTCGCCCGATTGAACAAAGTCAGCCTTTCGATGGAATAAAGTCTGCCCAGATCCTGACCGCGGAGAGGTCGCGCGGCGCGTAGCTAGCCACACCTGCAGGATTGCGCCAGCCGTGGACAGAGAGCGAAGTTCTACTGGTTCGAAAGGGAAAAATTCCGGCTATGCGACCCATGCTGTTGGCGCCGACCTCCGATTGAGCCACCGCGCCGACCGTGCCCCGCGCCACCGCTAACCGCGCTGGGGAACATTGCCCAAGGGCGTGGCGAAGCTCAGTTCGTGGCCATCCGGATCGGTGATGTGGAAGTAGCGCTCGCCCCAGGTGGCGTCGCGCGGCTCCGCCTCCGGCGCCAAGCCCTGGGCGACGGCGCGCCGGTGAAAGGCATCGACGTCGGAAACGTGGAAGATCACGCGGCCCCACCAGGACCATGCCCGCTCGCTGCCCTCGGTGGTCAGGTTCAGGCGGGCGTTGCCGGCGTCAAGGCTGCTGAACCCCGCGGCGTCACCGCCATAGTGCAGGGCGAAGCCCAAGGCGCGGTAGAAACGCAGCGCACGCGCCATGTCGTGCGTGGCCAGCGTCACCGCGCTGATGCGATCGATGGTGATCGGGTGCTGCCCGGTGCGGTCGTCGAAGGGTGGGTCGCTCATGGTCGGCCAATCATGACAGTCCAAGCCAACAGATAAACCCATTTCTTACAGCCCGCCCGGCAGCAATGCGGCAAGTGCTTCGCGCATCCAGCGCGCGATCAACTGCTGGCGCTCGCGCGGCATGCGGTCCAGGGTCGACGCCACGCTGATCGCGGCCACGGGCTCGCCCTCGGTGCTGTGCACCGCCATGCCCACGGCCAGCACCCCGTCGGTGGCATGGTTGCCGATGACCGACCAGCCCCGCTCGCGCGTCGCGCGCACCAGCAGCGCCATGCGCTCGGGCGTCATGCCGCCGTAGCGCCCCAGGACGAGGGCATTGGCCGCGATGGCGGTGTTCACCTCGTCGTCCGGCAACGCCGACAACAGGGCCAGGCCCGCCGCGCCCACGCCCAGCGGCTGGCGCGTGCCCACCTGGATCACCAGGATCTGTACCGGATGCGTGCCTACATGGCGCGCGATACAGTGCGATGCGGGGCCTTCGCGCACGATGGCGAAAGCCGCATCGCCGCAGGCTGCGCTCACGCGTTCCAGCACCGGACGCAGGCGCATCGCCATGTTGGGCATGCCGGCGGATTGCGCCATGGCCGCCAGCCGTGGCCCCGCCACATAGCGAAAGCGCCCGCGCTGCGCGGCGTAGCCGCTCTCCACCAGCGTGGCCAGCAGGCGGTAGACCGTAGCGCGCTCCAGCCCCGCCGCGCGGCACAGATCCACCACGCGCAGGCCTTCGCGGCCACTGCCCAGCACGGCGTCCAGCAACTGCAGGCCGCGCCGCAGCGTGCGGCTGCCGGGGTCGTCGCCGGGGTCGTCGCCGGGCTCGACGCCGGGTGCGCGCGCGGCTGCGGCACGGGCTGAAACGTCCGGCTGGCGGACGTTTGTATTCGCGGTTCGGGAAGGCATGCGAAAAAATTTCTCGGTCAACGGAGCCATCGCGCAGTGTGCCGCAGCACGGCAAGACGCGGCCCGCGACAGGCATTGCATACCCAAACGGAGACAAGAAGTGACCTCGTATTCCGCACCCCGCCGGCATGGGCTGGCGTTCGCCGCCGCCCTCGCCTGCAGCGCCGCGCTGCCCCTGCAGGCGCAGCCCGCCGCCTGGCCATCCAAGCCCGTGAAGCTCGTGGTCGGCTATGCGGCCGGCGGCGCCACGGACGTGATCGCGCGCCTCGTCGCCATCAAGCTGGGCGAGCAGCTCGGCCAGCCCTTGCTGGTGGACAACCGCACGGGCGCCAACAGCAACGTGGGCGCCGAGTACGTGGCCCGTGCGCCCGCCGACGGCTACACGCTCTACGTTTACACCATCGCAAACACCATCAACGCCTCGCTCTACGGCAGGCTCGGCTACGACCCCGTCAAGGACTTCGAGCCGATCGGCCTGATCGCCAAGATTCCCAACATCCTCGTGGTGAACCCGTCGCTGCCCGTGAAGAGCGTGGCCGACTACGTGCGCTTCGCCAAGGAGTCCAGGGAGGGCATCACCTTTGCGTCGTCCGGCAGCGGCTCGTCCATCCACCTGTCGGGCGAGATGTTCAAGATGCAGGCCAAGCTCAATATGCTGCACGTGCCCTACCGCGGCAGCGCGCCCGCGGTCACCGACCTGCTGGGCGGCCAGGTGCAGTCGATGTTCGACAACACGCCATCGGCCCTGCCGCACGTGCAGGGCGGGCGCCTGCGCGCCATCGCGATCACCAGCGCCCGGCGTTCGCCGCTGCTGCCCGACGTACCCACGCTGGCCGAGTCGGGCTATCCGGGCTTCGACGTGCAGTCGTGGTTCGGCCTGGCGGCCCCCGCCGGCACGCCGCGCCAGGTGATCGACCGCCTGAACGCCGCGCTCGGCAAGGTGCTGGCCGCGCCCGACGTGCGCCAGCGCCTGCAGGACCTGGCCGCCACCCCCGAACCCGGCACGCCCGAGCAGATGCGCAGCTTCGCCGCGGCCGAGATCAAGCGCTGGCGCGCAGTGGTGAAAGAGTCCGGCGCCAAGGCCGAGTGACGACGACAAGAGAGCCCGTACAGGAGCACACCGACCCATGTTTCCCATCGACTTCTTCTGGCGTGCCGCGGCGCGCTGGCCCGACAACATTGCGATCGACGCCCCCGAGGGCACCATCCGCTACGAGGCGCTGGCCGCCCAGGTGGCGGCGCTGGCGGCCGCGCTCGTCGCCCTCGACCCCGCGCCGCAAAGCCGCGTGGCCATCTGCGCGAAGAACAGCGCGGAGCACATCGCCGCGCTGCTCGCGGTGCTGGCCTGCGGCAAGGTCTGGGTGCCGCTGAATCCGCAGAGCACGCAGCCGGAGATCCGCCGCATCGTCGATGCGACCGAACCTTCGATCCTCGTGCTGGACGGTGCCTGCGCCGAACTGCTCGACGGTGCGCCCGGCACACGCATCCGCACCGGCACGGCGCCGCAGGAGGAAGCCACCATCGCAGCCCTGGTTGCCCGGCATGCCGGCGCACCGCGTCCTTCCTTCGCGTTGCCGCTGGACGCCACGCAGGCGATCAAGTTCACCGGCGGCACCACCGGCGCGCCCAAGGGCGTGATGCAGCCGTACCGCGCATGGCTCGCCAACATCGCCAACCAGATCCACGCCTGGGGCTTCGACGCGCATGAGCGCTACGTCGTGGCGGCGCCGATCACGCACGGCACCTCGACCTACGTGCTGCCCATCCTGGCGCAGGGTGGCTGCCACGTGGTGCTGCCCGCAGCCGGCGCCGAGGCCGTGCGCGCGGCCTTCCGCGAGCGCGGCGGCACGGCATGCTTCATGCCTCCCACGCTGGTCTACATGCTGATGGCGCTGCCGGGCGCGTCGCGTGACGATTTCCCGTGCCTGCGCCGGCTGATCTATGGCGGCGCACCGATGCCCTCCGAAAAGATCCGCGAGGTGCGCGAGTTCTTCGGCCCGGTGCTGGGCACCACGTATGGCCAGACCGAGGCGCCCCAGATCCTCACCGTGATGCGCCCCGAGGACTTCGAGGACGAGCGCAACTGGGCCGCCGTGGGCCGCACCGCCTGGTTCAGCGACGTGGCCATCATGGCGCCGGACGGCCGGCTGCTCCCCGCCGGCGACGTGGGCGAGGTGGTGGCGCGCGGCGACCTGTTGATGACCGGCTACTGGCGCCTGCCCGAGAAGACCGCCGAGACGCTGGTGGACAGCTGGCTGCACACCGGCGACCGGGGCCTGATCGACGAGCGCGGCTATCTCTACCTGAAGGACCGCCTGAAGGACATGGTCATCACGGGTGGCTTCAACGTGTACCCGGTGGACGTGGAGAACGCACTGGGCCAGCACCCCGCTGTACACGAGTGCGCGGTGTTCGGCATCCCCGACGACAAGTGGGGCGAGGCGGTGCAGGCCGCCGTGCAGCTGCGCCCGGACCGGCACGCCACCGAGGCCGAGCTGATCGCCTTCGTGCGCGAGCGCCTGGGCCCCGTGCAGACGCCTAAGCACATCCATTTTCACGAGTCCCTGCCGCGTTCACCCGTGGGCAAGGTGCTCAAGAGCGCCGTGCGCGAACTCGCCATGGCCCCCGCCGCCACTTCCTGAAAGAGACCACACGATGACTTCCACCTCCGCCACCCCCGTCACCCGCCTGTGCACCCACACGCTCACCAGCCTGCACTACCGCGATGCCGACCTGGTCGAAGACCTGCTCGGCAAGAAGACCTTCACCGAGGTGATGCTGATGCAGATCCTGAACCGCACGCCGCGCGGCGTGGACCTGCGCATCACCGACGCGGTGCTGGTCGTGCTGATGGAGCACGGCCTCACGCCCAGCGCCATTGCCACGCGCCTGATCTACATGAGCGCGCCCGAGAACCTGCAGGGCGCCGTCTCGGCCGGGCTACTGGCCGTGGGCAGTTCGTTCGTGGGCACCATGGAGAACTGCTCCGGCCTGCTTGACCGCATCGACGCCGCCGCCGACCCCGATGCCGAGGCGATGGAGATCGCGCGCCGCTGCAAGGAGATCAAGAGCCCGGTGCCCGGCTTCGGCCACCACCTGCACAAGCCGGTGGATCCGCGCGCCTACAAGCTGCTCGACATGGCGCGCGCCGAGCCCGAACTGGCCGGCGACAAGGTGCGGGCGCTGGAGCGCCTGTCCGCCGCGGTCGACGCCGTGGCCGGGCGCCCCATCACCATCAACGCGACCGGCGCGGTGGCCGCACTGCTCGGCGAAATCGGCGTGCCCACCGGGGTGATGCGCGGCTTCGCCGTCATCTCGCGCGCTGCGGGGCTGGTCGCGCACCTCGTCGAGGAGCAGCAAGTTCCCTCGGGCCGCTTCATCTGGGACACCATCGAGCATGCGATTCCGTTCGTCGGCGCGACCGGGAAGGATGACGCATGAGCTTCACCCCTCCCGCGCCGCCACTGGACCTGTCGCCGCGTGTGCGTGGCAGACCGCGACGCCGGGTTCTTGCACGCTCAGGCCACCCGGACTTCGATGCGCCGCGGCTGCGCGTGCTCCGCCTTGGGTATGCGCAGCTTCAGCACGCCCTGTGCAAGCTCTGCCGAGATCTTCTCGGTGTCCAGTTCCTTGCTCAGGGTGAAGACTCGGCGGAAGCGCCCGAGGCCGACCTCCGTGTGGCTGGACTGCAGCCCTTCGGGCAGTTCCAGATCGACTTCGCCCTCGATCGTCAGCGAGTCGGCTTCCACATGCAGATGCAGCTTGTCGCGTGGCACGCCCGGCAGGTCCGCGTACAGCGTGATGCCGGCACTGTCCTCGATCACGTCCACCGGCGGGGTCAGCGCGGGTTCGTCGTAGCGCCGTTCGCTCTTTCGTTCCAGGCCGGTCCCGGGTTGGGGCTCGCGTTTCTGAATGTCGTTCATCTCTTTTCTCCCGTTCGCTTCATTGGATGGTGATGCGACGCGGCACCGCGGAGGCGCGCCGCTTGACCGTGATGTGCAGCACGCCGTCGCGCACCTTGGCATCGACCGCGTCGGGATCGGCATCGTCGGGCAGGGTCAGCAGGCGGCGGAAGGCGCCTTCGAAGCGCTCGTTGACGTGCAGCGTTTCCTTGGCGCCGGGCTCGGGCCGGTTGCTCTTGCGCTCGCCGGAAATGGTGAGCAGGCCGCGATCGATCTGGACGTCGAGCGTTGCGGGGTCGAGACCCGGCGCAAAGGCGTAGATCTCGACCGTCTGCGGCGTGCCGCCGACGTTCAGCGCCGGAAAGCTGCCGTGGCCGAAGCCTCGGATGGTGGGGGAGAGATCGAAGGCCTGCTGCATCTCGCGCTGCAGGCGATCCATCTCGGCGAACATGTCGCGCGGGAACAAGGATCGAACCATGGCGAAAACCTCCATTTGGGTTGAACGGAGCGCCGGAGGCGTCTCCAGCGCTTCCAACTCCCAAGTAGGCGTGGCGGCCGAAAGTTCAAGAGGCATCCTGCCGATGGATGGCGCGATCGCGCCATCGGGACGTGAAGAAGCCCGCGCGAGGCGGGCTTCTTCGTGAATGTGGCCGTGGGCACTTACGCGACCCACGTTACGGCAAATGTTCACTTGCGGAAGTCACCTGTCGTTTTTCTCGTCGTGGTGGCTTCGACGCGCCGGCGTGAGATGCGGCTTGCCTGCGCAGGCAACCGAAAGAGGCCAGGGCATTTCGGGGGAGGGCGAATTATACCCGGGTCGAAGGATGCGCGCCGCAAAGACTTCGGGATTACACCTAGTCCATTCGAAGGGCTTGTAACCAAAAGTGTTATTAGTCATAATGCCTTACATGCAATCCACCCGCTCCCCCCAACTGCAGTGGTCCTCCAAGGGACTGCTTGGCATTCTTCGTGCGACCCGGGCGGCCCGGGCGCCGCGCCCTGAGCGGACGGTCAATGACCCGCCGGAGCCGTTGAGCGTCGAGGAGCTGAGCGAGGTCGCGAAGAACTGGCGCAGCCGCGCCGGTGAGGACGAGGGCCGTGCCGACACGGTCGCCCAGGCGCTCGAATCGGTGGTGGAACGTCGCCGGGCCGCGGCGACCCGCAGCCGGGCCCGCGTCGTCGGCGAGCGGATTTCGCAGTTCATGCGGATCTAGATCAGGTACCGGGAGGACGACCCGAGCAGGGTCAACGGCGCGCACTCGGCCGTGCCTGAGCGTGAACTGGTGGCACGACAACGCCCCGTTCGACGTAAGTGGTGCGCGCGTTGGCGGAGCCCCCGGAGAATTAAGAGTTTCGCCTCACTGCAGATTCCCCCGCAGCTGCCGATATCCACTTGCAACCCGATTCACTGAACGCCGATCCGTCGTGCATTCCTCGGGTTGTGCGGGGAGGCGCCTGCCACCTCGCCGAACCCTGCAACGAGGAAGCGAAAGATGCGCCGCAGATCACGAGTGGAATTGCCATGGGGCGCGACGGCCATGCTGGCCGTCGCCATGTCCTTGTCGGCCTGTGGCGGCGGTGGTGGTGGTGGTGGTGGTGGTGGCGGCGGCGGTGCCGTGGCAGTGCCCGCGGCAGCAGCTGCGCCACCCGCGGAAGTGAAGCCGCCGGACGCGGCGATCACGACCTCGTGCAGTTCCTGCAGTGCGTTCGAGGTCAGCACCTATTCGGGCTCGGGCACCGTCGTCTGGCAGGGTATCAACAAGTCCCAGGTCTCGGCGGATGTTCCGTTGTCCGTCGCCGGCCTCGACGGCCAGACCGTGACGCTCGTGCTGACCAACGAGAGCACCACCGACCAGGCAATGGCCGGCATCGTGCTGCGCTCCAATGTCGATCGCAGCATCGTGTCCCGCAAGGCGATGTTGACGGACGCCGGGACCCGCATCGACAGCGTCGAGGCACAGAAGCGCGCGATCGGCGAATTCAATCGTTCGGGCTTCGGACTGCTGATCGATCCGCAATCGAAGACGCAGCCCGCGCTCTCCAAGTCGATGGCGCCATCGGCGGCCTATGCCGTCGATGACCAGCGCCAGATCTACCTCTACGACCATTCGCAGCGGACGGTGAAGCTGGCGGTCCAGCGGGCCGCCAGCGACGGCACCATGGTCAACCTGTGGGTCGAGGCCGGTGAACTGGGCCCGTTGCGGATCAGCGCCGAACTCGCCAACCGCATGGAAGACAAGTTCGCCGCGCCCGGCGGGATCTACGACATGCTGGTGCGCACCGGCGGCCCATTGTGGGGCGACCACGACTTCAGCCAGATGGTGGCGGGCAGCGGCCAGCCCGTGGACATCTTCTTCGTCAATTTCGAACCCAATGGCAAGCCCTATGGCCTCATCGGCTACTTCTGGGGCCTGAACAACTTCAGCAAGGGCAGCGGCGATTTGAGCTACAGCAACGAATCGCTGAGCCTCTACTTCGACTCCGAATCGCTCTACCTGGACGGGGAAGCCGGCGTGAAGCAGATCGCGACCGCGATGGCCCACGAGGGCCTGCACATGCAGAACTTCTATCGCCGCGGCGTGAAGATGGGCTCGCAGTACACCTACGACACCTGGCTGGAGGAAATGTCGGCGCTGATGATGGAGGACTGGGCCAGCTTCAACATCGACCCCAGCCACAACGCCATTCGCGACACGCGCTTTCCGAACTATCTGGCCTACAACGGCTCGGGCAGCTACAACTGCACGCTCTCCGAGTGGACGCCGATGGGGGCGAGCTGCGAGAGCTATGCGTTGACCGGCTCGTTCGGCGGCTTCCTGAACCGGCAGTTCGGCCTCGACTTCTACAAGTCGCTGCTGAACAGCACGGGGATCGAGGACTCGACCGCGATCCTGGACAACGCCATCAAGTCGAAGCGGCCGAACTCCAGCCTGGGGCAGGAACTGCGCCGCTTCTCGGCCACCGCCGCCGGCGTGATCCCCCTGGGTGCGGGCATTGCCGAGTACAGCATGCCGGCCCGCAGTGAAGGCGGCTTCAGCCTGCCCGCGATCGACCCCTCGAGCCTGGGCCGCAGCAACCGCGCGCTGCCGCAGGCGGTGCCGGACATGCTGCACAAGCTGGGCAGCTTCCCGGTGGCGCGTCCCGGCCTGAAGGGCACCTATACCGAGACCGTCCGCGTGCCCGCGGGGACCACCCTCTCGGTGGTCGTGAACTGAATGCCGGAAGAAGGCAGGGCCCGTCAGGAGCCCAGCAGATTGCGCCGTACGTGGAGCAGATGGTCCCGCGTGTGGGCCGTCGCGCGCGGCAGGTCGCGGTCGGCCAGCGGCCCGTCGTGATCGAGAACAAGGCTATCGGCAAGGTCGAATAGCCCCTCATTTGCCCTTCGCCGCCGCCACCATCGCACAGGTGTTGCCCGGCTCCACCGAGCGGAACTTCTCGACCACCATCTGCTCGCGTGCCGGTCCTTCCATCGCCTCGCGCACTTCGAGTCGGCCATCGAAGTTGACCAGCAGCGGCGCTGCGGGTTCCTTGCGCCATTCGAGGTAGCTGCGCTGCAAGGCGACGGCGTCGGCGGGCCACAGACTACTACGCCGGCCGCGGGCCGGGTCCGTCCCGCCCCGGTGGGTCGCGGCTGCCGGGTCGGCAATGACCCGGCAGGCGTCCCTGCAGCGCGGTCACTCCCAATCAAATCAAGCACTTGCGCGCAGGCGTCGATTGGCACGCGATTCGCAATGACAGTGCATGACTTTGCCTGGAGACTGCATTGCTCGACGGGTCGGCGGAAAGCAGAACGCGGCGCGCTGCCGAGGCCATCGAGGCCTACCTCGCGCGCTGGCCGCAGGCTGCCGACACGGAAGAGGGCATTGCGCAATGGTGGCTGCCGCGCATGGGCGTCGAGCTGCCGTTGCCCGATGTGCGATCGGCGCTCGAGCGCTTGGTGCGCCAGCGCGTGATGATGTGCACCAGCCTGCCCGAAGGCAGCGTGATCTACCGGGCCGCGCCGGCGGGTCCGTGAGGCCGCGCGGGATGCGTCGGAACGAGCGCTGACGAAGATGGCCAACATCCAGGCGATCCACTCGGTAGGCGCTTCGATTGCGACCTTCCTGCGCAACACCTATCCGGCGAGCGTGGGTGCGCAGGCGATGCCGGCCTGCGATTTCGCGCTGGTGTCGTCGGGTGAACTGGCCGGCACCATCGAGGACACGACACGCATCACGCTCTACCTCTACCGCGTGACGGTGAACGAGCACAACCGCCAGCAGCGCCCCGGTCTGATGTCGCCGCAGCAGCAGGCGCCGCTGGGGCTGGACCTGCACTTCCTGCTCACCGCATGGGCCGGTACGGCGCAGGACGAACTGCTGCCTTTCACGTGGGCGCTGCGCCAGTTGTATCTGCACCCGATCCTCGATGCGTCGTCGCTGTCGCCCGAGGGCGCGTGGAGCGCGGAGGAGGTGATCCAGATCATTCCTTCGGAGTTGCCGGTGGAAGACATGATGCGCATCTGGGATGCGCTCGCGCCGCCGTACCGGCTCTCGGTGTCGTATGTGGCGCGGCTGGTGCGCATCGATCCCGACCTGGTCCTCGAAGCGGGGCCGGTGGTGGCGACGCGCTTCGGCTATGGCACGGTGCGGCCGGCGGGAGCCGGGCCATGACCCTTGTCATCCGCGAACTCGAACACATCGACACGCGCGTGCTCGGCGCGCTGCGCTGCGTCGACGCGAGCACGCGCGCGGCGGTCGATGCGCCGCTGCAGGTCAGCGTCGATGGCGCGCGCGTGCGGCGCAATCGCAGCGGGTTCTACGTGATCACGCAAGCCGATCTGCTGGCCGCGCACGAGGCTGCCTTCGACGCGCCGCCCGCCGCACCCGCGATCGGCTCGGTCGCGCTGAGCGCATCGCTGCGAGACCTTTCCGGCAGCTACCTGCCGCGCATCGCCGCGCTGGCGCTGCCGCGCGACCCGGCGCCGGATCATGCGGATCAAGCGACGTCGTTGTTCCGCCCGATCGAGGTCGAGATGTATCCCGCGAGCAGTGCGCCGGTGGGCGTCAACTGGGCGGTGCTGCGCGTCAGCGTTCGAGAAAGCGCCAGCGGCGACGCGCTCGGCGGCGCGCTGCTCGTCGTCCGCAGCAGCGCCGGCGTGGTCGCGCGCGGCCTGAGCGACTGGCGCGGCGAGGCGCTGGTGCCGGTGCCCGGCGTGCCCGCCACGACGTGGTCCGACGAGGCCGAGGCGGTCGTCGTCGACGAGACCGCCGTGACGCTCGAACTCGTCTACGACCCGGCCACGGGCCTGCGCACCCACGCCGATGCCGTGCGCGCCGGGCGTGCGCCGGCCGTGCTGCCGCTGGTCGATCCGGACCAGCTCGAGGCCCATCGCGCCACGCTGCCGAACGCCACGCTCGACCTGCGGATCGCCTCCGGGCGTTCGCAGTCCGTTTCCCTCGCGCTCGCATTGCCATGAAGGCCCAGCGAGTCACTCGTCGTCCAGCACCCGCAACCTTCATGCAAAGGAGATAGGCCATGCCCGAATACCTGGCACCCGGCGTCTACGTCGAAGAAACCAGCTTCCGCGCCAAGTCGATCGAAGGGGTCGGCACCAGCACCACCGCCTTCATCGGGCCGACGCGGCGCGGACCGCTCGGCGGCGTGCCGGAGCTGGTCACGAGCCTGCCCGATTTCGAGCGCATCTACGGCAGCCTCGAGAACCTGGCGCTCGGCGACGTAGGCGATGCCGCGCGGCGACTCAACTTCGTCGCCCACGCGGCGCGGGCCTACTTCGACAACGGCGGCTCGCGGCTCTACGTGGTGCGCACGCTCAACTCGGCAGCGGTGGCCAGTGGCTCGCTGCTGGCCGGCGGCTCGGACGCCGAGAACGCCTCGATTCGCGCGCGCTTCGCGGGCGCGGCCTACAACGGCCGTGTGCTGTTCCGCGAAGCGGCGCGTTCCGCCACGGTGCGAACGCTGGGCACCGCGCCCGCGGGCAGCCTGCTGAGCATCCGGGTCGGCGACACCGAGACGCTCTACACCGGGAGCGGCGCCACCTGGCTCGACAGCGGCAACACGGCGCTGTCGCTCACCGGCCTCGCCGCCGGGGACACGCCCGGCGGCGCCGGTTCGGTCGCCAACCTGGTGACGCTGGCGGTCGACGTGATCGACGCCGATGGCTACGCGCAGTCGTGGGACGAGCTCGGCTACGCGCCCGCGCATCCGCGCTGGCTCGGCACGGTGCTGGCGCAGAACCCGGCGAACCGGGCCGACGCGCTGGCCAACCTGGTGGCGGCGCAGATCGGCAACGGCGTCAGCGCCTTCGAACTGGCGGCCGCGGTGCGGGCGCTGCCGGCGGTGGTCGGCGACACCGACGGCCGCCGCCTGCTGGTGATGGCCGGCGGCACCGACGGCAACGCGCCGATCACCGGGGCCGAAGGCACGCCCGGCAGCTATGCCGACGGCCTGGCGACCCTGTCGGGGCTGGAGGACGTGTCGATCGTGGCGGCGCCGGGCGGCAGTGCGTACGCCGATGCGCAGGCGATCCAGGGCGCGCTGATCGGCCACGCCGAGCGGCGCCGCGCCTACCGCATCGCGGTGCTCGACTGCGAGCCGAGCCAGACGCCCGGCGGCATGCGCATCGCGCGCGGCCGCATCGACTCGCGCTACGCCGCGCTCTACTACCCGTGGGTGATCGTCTCGAACCCGCTGGCCCGGCCGGGCCGCGACGACATCCCGCGCGAGATCGCCTTGCCGCCCTCGGGCTTCGTGGCCGGCATCTATGCGCGCAACGACACCCAGCGCGGCGTCTACAAGGCGCCGGCCAACGAGGTCGTGACCGGCGCGCTGCGCTTCGAGAGCGACATCAACTTCGCGCAACAGGAACTGCTGAACCCGATCGGCGTCAACTGCCTGCGCTATCTGTCGGGCCGCGGCTATCGCGTCTGGGGAGCCCGGCTGGCCTCGAGCGACCCGGAATGGAAGTACGTCTCCGACCGGCGCTACTTCAACTACCTCGAAGCCTCGATCGATCGCGGCACGCAGTGGGCGGTGTTCGAGCCCAACGGCGAGCGGCTGTGGGCCAACGTGCGGCAGACCATTTCGGACTATCTCTACAACGAGTGGCGGGGCGGGGCGCTGCTCGGCACCACCACCGAGGAGGCCTACTTCGTGCGCTGCGACCGCACGACCATGACGCAGAACGACCTCGACAACGGGCGGCTGATCTGCCTGATCGGCGTGGCGATCATCAAGCCGGCCGAGTTCGTCATCTTCCGCATCGGCCAGAAGACGGCTGACGCCCGGCAATGAAGCATCGCCGGCACGAAGCGAAAGAGCTGACGGCATCCGCATTGAATCGCACCGAAAGGAATCACCATGGCCAATCGCACCACGCCCTACGGCGCCTTCAACTTCGTCGTCAACTTCGACGGCGGCGAGACTTTCGGCGGCTTCTCGGATGTCTCGGGCATCGGCACCGAGCTCACGATCGCCGAGTACCGCAACGGCAACGACAAGGAGAACCATGTGCGCAAGGTCGGCGGCGTGCACAAGGTCTCGGACGTCACGCTGAAGCGCGGCATCGTCAATTCGATCTCGCTGTTCCAGTGGATCAAGGACTCGCGCACCAAGGGTCCGGATGCCAAGAAGAGCATCACCATCTTGCTGCTCGACGAGTCGCAGAAGCCGGTGCAGTCGTGGGTGCTGCGCGGCGTGCTGCCGATGAAGTACACCGGCCCGACCCTGGCGGCCAAGGGCGGCGGCGACGTCGCGATGGAAGAACTCGTGCTGTCCTCCGAAGCGCTCGAGATGGAAGCCTGAGCCCCCTGCGCTTCATTGCCACGCCATGAGCCTGCTGTTCGAAACCGCCGCCCCGCCGGTCGTGCCCGACCTGCGCCGCGCCGACGTCGCCTGCTTCGTCGGCCATGTGGCGCGCCGGGCCGGCACGCCGCTGCCGGACGCGGTGCGCGACCAGTTGCGCGAGGGCGGCTGGATCGACGGCCTCTGGGCCCGGCCGCCGGAGCAGGTCGAGTCGCTGCTGAACCTGCCGGTGGTGATCGACAGCTGGGCGCGCTTCGATGCGCTGTTCGCCTGGGAGGCCCGGCCGCTGCGCGCGGACCCGGTCGACACCGACACCGGCATCGCGGTCTGCGCCACCTACCTGGGCGCCGCGGTGCGCAGTTTCTTCGCCCGCGGCGGGCGGCGAGCGATCGTGGTCCGGGTCGGCGACCCCTGGCCCTTCATCGAGACGCTGACCGACCCGGCCGCGGCGCGGCGCGAGCGGCTGCGCCGCATGGTTCCCGATTTCGCCGACCGCACGAACCCGGCCCGCTTGTTCGTGCCTTCCGAGCCGTCGACCTGGCAGGGCATCCATCATGTCTACGGCCTGCGCGAGCTGAGCCTGCTGCTGCTGCCCGACCTGGCCGACGCCTGCTGCACCAGCGATCCGCCGCCGCGCACCGCGCTGCCGCCGCCCGCGGTGCCGACCGGCTTCGTCGAGTGCAGCGACAACGATGCGCCGCCCGACGACAGCACGCTGCGCCGGCTGCCGGCGCCGCGGCTCGACAGCGACGGCTACCTGGCCTGGCAGCTCGCGCTGATCGCGGTGCGCGCCTTCCTGGCCCGGCACCAGCGCGAGCTGATGCTGCTTGCCGCGCTGCCGCTGCCGCAGCCCGAGACCCGGCGCGTCAGCGGCGACGGCCAGGTGCATGCGCAGGCCGAGATGGGCGCCTACCTGCGGCGCATCGGCGTGCTGTCCGTCGCGGCGATTCCGTCCGACCAGGACCCGGGCGCGTCGAGCGCCTTCGTGCAGCTGGCCTGGCCCTGGCTGCGCACGCGGGCGGCCGTCGACCTGCCCGAAGGGCTGGAGTCGCCCGATGGCGTGCTGGCCGGGCTGGTGGCCGCCGGTGCGAGCCTGCGCGGCTGCTTCCGTTCGGTGGCCGGCGATTTCTCGGTGCCGCGGCTGCGCGACGTGGTCGAGGCCGAGCCGCGGCCTTCGTGGGGCCTCGGCGACGACAGCCCCGATGCGCAGCTGGCGCGCCACGTCTGCCTGTTCGCGCAGCAGCCCGAGGGCTGGGCGCTGCAGTCGGACGTCACGCTGTCGTCGCAGGAGGCCTGGCGCTTCGGTGGCAGCTCGCGCCTCATGGGCACCATCCTGCGCGCCGCGCGTGCAGCCGGCGACAGCCTGGCCTTCGACCTCAACGGCCCGGCCACCTGGGCCCGGCTGCGGCGCAGCATCGACAACCTGCTGGCCGGCTTCTGGACCGAAGGGGCCTTCGCGGGAGCCACCATCGCCGATGCCTTCGCGGTGCGCTGCGACCGCACGACCATGACCCAGGCCGACCTCGATGCGGGCCGTTTGATCGTCGTGATCACGCTGCGGCCCGCGGCCTCGATCGAGCGCATCACGGTGGTGCTCGACCTCAACAACGCGAGCGGCGCCGCGGCGCTGCGGGAGGCCGCCTGATGCCCGACCAGGACCTGCCCGAGAACCTGCTGCAGCCGCTGCATGCGTTCCGCTTCCACGTGAGCTTCTCGAACGCGCAGGGCGGCGACGACGTGGCCGTCTGCAGCGGCGCCTTCGCCGAATGCACCGGCCTCGAGGCGACCATGGAGCCGAAAGTGATCAAGGCCGGCGGCCTCAACTACGGCGCGGCGCAGCGGCCCGGGCCGGTGAGCTTCGCCACCGTGGTGCTCAAGCGTGGCATGACGACCACGCGCGATGCCTTCACGTGGTTCCAGCTGGTGGCCGGCGGCGCCTATGCGTACCGGCTCTCGGCCGAGATCCAGATGCAGGACGCGGCCGGCGAGACGGTGGTCACCTGGAGCCTGGACAGGTGCATGCCGGTCAAGTTCAAGGCCTCGGACCTGAATGCCAAGGGCACCGACATCGGCGTCGAGGAACTGCACCTCGCGCACGAGGGCCTGCGCCTGATCGTCGACTAGGAAAGCAAGAAGCCATGGCCAGCCTGCCCGACGCCCCCACGGTCGAATCCGCCACCTTCGACGTGCTCGAGGGACCGGGCGCGGGCACCGGCGCGATCGCGGTGCAGTTCAACCCGGTCTCGCTCGAATACACGATCAGCAACGAGTTCGACGATCGAAACGGCAACAACGGCGCCCGCCAGTTCGTCAAGAAGAGCACCGCCAAGCTCGCGATGACGCTGGTCTACGACAGCAGCGACGACGGCAGCGACGTGCGGATCCAGACCGAGACCATCTCGCGCCTGATGGAGCCGGCCAAGGACGGCAAGAAGAAATTCGCGCCCAAGGTCGCGTTCGGCTGGGGCACCTACACCTTCAAGGGCGTGATCGAGCAGTACAAGGAAACGATCGACTTCTTCGCCGCCAGCGGCGTGCCGCTGCGCGCCAGCATCGCGCTGACGCTGGCCGCGCAGGAGGTCGAGTTCCAGAGCAGCAAGAACCCCGACGCCAGCGTCGACGGCAACCTGACGCCCGATCCGGTCGATGTGCCGCCGGGCGCCGCGCCGGCCTCGGTCGCCAATGCGCTCGGCGATCCGCGCGCGGCGCGCGCGATCGCCTCGGCCAACGGCGCGGCCAGCCTGCGCTTCGGTGCCGATGTCTCGCTGTCGGTCGGCGGCTCGGTGAGCATCGGCGCGCCGGTGGCGTTCTCGGCGGGGGCGGGGCTGTCGGTCGGCGGAGGTGCCTCCATCGGCGGCGGGCTGTCGCTCGGTGGCGGCGCCGGGCTCGGCATCGGCGCAACGGCCGGCGCCGCGTTCGCGGGGCTGCGCGTCGGCACCGCGGGCGCCAGCGCTTCGGTCGACACCGCCTCGCGTCGGCACCGCGGGCGCCAGCGCTTCGGTCGACACCGCCTCG
>NZ_JBFUHO010000022.1:0-112122 GCF_056402355.1 Variovorax sp. P4_B11 | reverse complement strand
GCGCAGGAAGCGTCGCAACCTCTGGATCACTTCGCCGGCGCGTCGGCTGTCAGCGACGATGTCGGCAACGGTCGCGCGCAGCTCGTCGAGCGGGGGTACGTTGGAACGGAGTAGATCAGACGCCGTCTCCGCATTGGCCCGGCTCGCCGCGAGCGGCTGCGTGAGCTCGTGCACCAGCGAGGCTGCGAACACACCCATCGAACCGACCCGCGCTGCATGGGCTGCCTGCGCATGCGCCTCCTGTTCACGCCGCTCCGCCGACTGGCTTGTCAGAAAACTGGCGACTGCCTCGCCGAGCAGCTGCGCCCGTGGCACCAGGATCTGTGGCCAGTCAGGATCTTCCTGGGTTGTGGCGATCGACAGGGCCCCTGCGACCTTGCC
Organism: Variovorax sp. P4_B11; assembly: GCF_056402355.1. Taxonomy (NCBI): domain Bacteria; kingdom Pseudomonadati; phylum Pseudomonadota; class Betaproteobacteria; order Burkholderiales; family Comamonadaceae; genus Variovorax; species Variovorax sp. P4_B11. The sequence goes on along the minus strand of NZ_JBFUHO010000022.1, from coordinate 111,741 downwards.
CGACAAGACGAGCGGCACGACCATCGCGGCACCGATGCCCCATGCCCGAAGCGCATCGAGGTCGGCGGCCGCCTCGGTGGGATGTTTGATGTTCCGGTTGAAGCGGACGACCGAACCCTGTTCGAGTTGCCCCGCGATCCAGGGCAGTGTCTGTGAGCGCGGCGCGTCTGGCGGTGCAAACTGGCCGTTGACGAGCCCACAATGCGTCCTGATGAACGAGGCGCTCCCCTCGGCGCGCTGCCACAGCGTGGCACGATCAGCACCGAACGACTGTGCGACCGCTCGCAGGCCTGCCTCGAGGACGCTGTCATGCTCATCGCGCGGTGCCGCGAGCAGAGCGCTGAGGATGTCTGACACCGTACGCTCGAATCGGATGGCGGCGTCGAGTTCTTCGCGCGCGCGCTTGTGTGCGAGGGCGCTACCGAAAATGGTCGTCATCACTTCCATGCGCTCGATCAGATCTTGCGGCCAAGTGCGTTCGGCTTGCGTGCAATCGAGCGCGATGCAGCCTTCGATCTCTCCAGCAACATTGAGTGGCACGACCAGACCGGCTCTGACCCCATGCCGTTGGTACGTCGCCCTGTCGGTTGCCGCCGCCTTCGGCAATTCATCGAGTCCGCCGAAAGCGATGATCCGGCCAGACTTGAGATGTGGGATAGCCCAGGGAAAGAGCGTCGAAAGGCGCCCCGGGGAGCCTTCGATATTCCCGTGAACCGCTCCCGAATGAGTGACGCGCGGGCCGACGCTTCCCTCCGTAAAACGGATCAATTGCGTGCGATCGACGCCGAGCACCTCGGAGATTCGTCGAAGCGAATCGGTGATGGCGCAATCGATCTTGTCTATGGGCAGATCGATGAACCAGGCAGACAAATCTGCCAGCAGGCGATCGAAGGCAGCGCTCGATTGCGCAAATTCGGCTGCGGAACACCCCCTATCCCCAACGAGCCATTGGCACCTCGTTCGAGGCCCTGTGAGGCGATTGACTGACATGTCAATGTTTCCTTCACTCAACCACACCCCGCGCAGCGCAACAAGCGGTCAAGGGCGTCTCGGGATTGCTTGAAACAGATCGCGCGACCTCGACGCGAGGTCGATCCGAATCTGCTGGATCCCAGATCGACGACCGCTGCGTTCCCTGGCCGCTCGCCGCGACATGCCCAGGGGCAGCAGCGGGTCGGCTCTTAGAAAACTCAGCGGGTCTGCAACAAGCTAGGCTACCGCCCTACGGCCGGCTGGCCGCTGAGATGACGATCTCGACGCGGCGGTTCTTCGCCCTGCCCTGAGCCGTGTCGTTGCTCGCCACCGGCCGCGACTCCCCAAAGCCCTGGGCCGAGATCGTGTTCGACGGCACCCCATTGGACACCAGGTAGCGGGCAACATCGTCGGCGCGCGCCGACGAGAGCTCCAGGTTGGATGGGAAGCGCGTCTTCAGCGCTCCAACGATTGGCAGGTTGTCGGTGAAGCCCTGCACGATGATCTGCTGGCCAGGCAGGTTCGACAGTGTGGGCGCGATCTTGCTCAGGGTCTCCTGGCCCTTGGCATTGAGCGTCCAACCACCTTCGGTGAAAAGGATCTCGTTGACCATCGTCACCTTGAGTTGGTCCTGTAGCTGCGTGATTTGCGCCTGGTCGCTGCTCAACTCGCCCGAGAGCTTGCTGTTGAGCGCGGCGTAGGTATCGGCCTTCTTCACTTCGGTGTTGTAGGTCTGCTTGGTCACGCAACCCGAGGCCAGCGCTGCGGCACAGAGTAGCAACCCGATCTTGATGAACTTCATGATCTATTCCTCGTTGTTGAACAGTGCTTCAGCGACTTTTTGCTAACGATGTCTACAGCATGGCCATGCTGGCCTCAATTCGGGCCAGCACGGATCAAAGCATGTCACTGGTGGGAGACCGAATTGTTGACACAGATCAATTGCGCCCGATCCACAACGCTGACCTTGCGGCCCTCGAGTTTGTCAGACGATCCAAATCACTCGCTCGGCAAATCGGAATTCTTCTCCAGTGTTCCGCCGAAGTCCCGCAAGATCGACCCGTAGTCAGCCGATTCGCGCATCAGGCGGCCTGCAACCTTGCGCAGCCGGTCGATGTCCTGGGCTGGAAGAGAAAAGCTCGTAGGAAGGTTCATGAACGAACAATCTTGTGGAGCAGGACCACCGTGCCGTCAAGCGACGAGTCCGGCCGATGTTGGGATTCAAGTCTTTTCGCTCTGCCGCGCGCCTGATCGGCGGCATCGAGACCATGCACATGATCAAGAAGGGGCAACTGCGCTGCCCCGGCGGCTTGGCATCTTCACATGCCGACTACTTCTACAGTCTCGCCGTCCGTTGATCCGAAAAGCTGCCGGACTTCATCCGCCTCGACCGGCTTATCGCGACAAGACCGAATCAACTGCCCATTGATGCGCGCATATCCAGCGATACACCGTCGAGCCAACTCCGTCTTTTGCTTTCGAAGCCACCTGCACTCGAAATCTTCGTGCTGCTGTATCAAGCGATACCGGTGAATCTTTTGCTTCACCCCTAGAGTTTCCCTCGAACCGCTGCCGGCGCGGGCCGTCATGCAGATCTCGCCGATCATCCTTTGGCGAGCTGCAGGGCCGCTCGCCGCACGGTCGCCGCCGCCGTCGAACGGCCGCATCTACGCATCAAAGAATGGAGATATCCGTCATGACAAGCCCCGAAGCCGGCTTCGACCCTCGCGCGTTTCGCCGCGGATTGGGCAATTTCGCCACCGGCGTCACTATCGTCACCGCTCGCAGCCCAAGCGGCGAGCCGGCCGGTGTCACCGCCAACAGCTTCAACGCCGTGTCGCTGGAGCCACCGCTGATCCTCTGGAGCATCGACAAACGCTCAAACAGCCATGCGGTATTTGAGGCTGCCAGCCACTTCGCGGTAAACATCCTGGCTGCGGACCAGATCGAGTTGTCCAACCACTTCGCCCGCCCGCAGGCGGACAAGTTCGCCCGCGTCGCTTGCGAAAGCGGCGTCGGCGGCGCGCCGCTGCTGCCCGGCTGCGCTGCGCGCTTCCAGTGCGAACGCCACCAACAGGTGGACGGAGGCGACCACTGGATCTTGATTGGCAAGGTGGTGGCCTTCGACGATTTCGGCCGCTCACCACTGCTCTATCACCAGGGCGCCTACTCGATGGTCTTGCCGCACCCCCGTGCGCCGCGCCGAGACCCGGCGACAACGGCTTCGGCCACCGTGCGCGGTCGGCTGGCAAGCAGCAACCTGTATTACCTGATGTTCCAGGCGGTCAATGCCTATCAGGCCAGCTACGCGCCCAAGCAGTTGTCCACCGGCCTGCGCACCAGCGAGGCGCGCATGCTGATGATGCTGGAAGATCGTCCCCGACCGGACCTTGTTGCCCTGCAACGCGAGGCAGCAATGCCTACTCGCGAGATTGTCGAGGTCCTAGCCAACCTCCGGCAGAAGGGCTTGGTCAGCGAGCGCGCCGCTGGCCACGAATTGACCGAGGCCGGCCGCGCGCAGACCGAGGCACTGTGGGAGATTGCCCGGCGCCAGCAGGAGGCAGTGTTCGCCGGGGTCAGCCCCGAGAACATCGAGACGTTCAAGAAGGTGCTGAAGGCGGTCATGGAGGCGCACTGAGACGAAGCGCCAAGCTTCATGAATTCAATCGTGCCAACTACCGGAACGTGGTGGCGCGCCTCTCGCAAGCGCACTGTCGATCGGCGTTCAACTGGTGGCGTCGTTCGCGCGCGAGGGCTGGCTGATTCGGTTGGCCAACTGGCTGGAGGAGAAGCGACCGATCCGGTTTGCTCGCTGAGAAAGTGGCATGTGCGCGTGGGTGCTGGCCTCCAAGCCTCGGTACAGCTCCCGCGGTGGTCGGCCTGAGGTTCGAGCCGAGACTTCACGGCGGGGTGGCCGTCGAAATGGCTTCGACTCGCGAAGGTCATGCCAGGTGCGGAAGCTTTCGAATTCTTGGGCCGATGAAGTCCAGGAAGGTCTGGGAGGCCGGCGACAGAGAGCGCCCCTTGCGCGCGAAGACATCGAAGCTGCGGCGCACCTCGGGATCGCCCAGGGGCACCATCTTCAATCCATAGCCTTCGACCAGAGGCGCCGCATAGGCGATGCACAGCGCGACGCCCAGCCCGGCCTTGACCATCGACAAGGCCGTGGGCATGTAGGCCACTTCGTGCGCCGGTGAGAAGCCGACACTGAGGGATGCCGCGCGCAGATCCTGCGCTAGCCGCTCTGTGAACTGCCCCTGCAGGACGATGACTGGAAACGGCACCAGGTCCGACCAGCGCAAGCGCCGGCGCCTGGCAAGCGCATGGCCCGGCGGGCACACAGCCATGAACGGGCCATCGAACAACGGCGTGGACGTGATATCGGAGTTCGGCTCGCGCTCGGGGCCGATGCCCAGTTCGACCTCACCCGCAAAAACGCGGGCCATGACGGCGTCGGCCGGGGCGTCGACCAGGCTCACCTGGATTGCAGGATGCTCGCGCTGAAATGCCGCGATGAGGTCCGGCACCAGGGTTGACGCCAGCAACTGCGTGGTTGCGAGGCGCACCACGCCGACCTTGAGGGCGCGATGGTCATTGACGCGGTGCAGTACACCGTCCAGATCGTGGAGCACGGCGTCGAGTAGTGGATGCAGGCCGTCTCCGATCGGGGTCAGATGCACGCGTCGCGTGCTGCGATCAACGAGCCGAACGCCCAATGTCTGTTCCAGCTCCTTGATCAAGCCGCTGAGCGCCGACTGCGTGATGAAGAGGCTTTCCGCGGCCAGCGTGAAGCTACCGGTGCGGGCAAGCGCTACGAAAGCTCGCAACTGGCGCAGCGTGACATTCATCGGACAATCTCATAAATGCATCGAGAAAAACCGTTTGAATGATAGATGAAAGCGCGCTTCAATTCAGGCATCCGGACGGAAACCACCGACCGCCATTTCTCCGGATGCCGCTCTACGAGCGCCGTTGCCGGAACCGGTGTAGTCCAGAACCTGTTGGAGACCTCCATGAAGATCGATCGCATTCACCACGTCGCGTACCGCTGCAAGGACGCCAAAGAGACCGTGCTGTGGTACCAGAAGATGCTCAAGATGGATTTCGTCTTGGCCATCGCCGAGGACAAGGTGCCTTCGACCAAGGCCCCCGATCCCTACATGCACATCTTTCTCGATGCTGGGCAGGGCAATGTCCTGGCGTTCTTCGAGCTGCCCACGAAGCCGCCGATGTGCCGGGACCCGAACACCCCGGAATGGGTCCAGCACATCGCATTCCGCGTCAAGGACCGGGCCGAACTGCTGGCGTTCAAGGAACACCTCGAAGCCAACGGCGTCGAGGTGCTGGGCGTGACCGACCACGGCGCTTTCCATTCCATCTATTTCTTCGATCCCAATGGCCACCGGGTCGAGCTGGCGTGCCCGGATCCCGAGGAGGACGCGATGATTCGCCGGTTGGACGCCGTGAAGTGGGACATGCTGGAGGAGTGGTCGAAGACGAAGCGTGCGCCGAAGCACGCGGATTTCCTTCACGCCCGGGAGTTCTCACACTGAATCGTATCGCGGCGGGCACTGTGGCCCGCGCCGCCGCAGATGGCCGAACGCTCCTGATCGCCACCCGCAACTCGGCCAGCGCTCGAACACATGGGCAAGAGCGTCGGCAGTTGCTGTGCCCGCTTTTAGGGCGACAGGGCGGCCGGGCCGTGGCCGCCAAGCCGCCGAAGACTCTATTCCACCAACCGCAGGATGTCCGCCACGCGCTCGGCCGCCGGCAGCGGCGTGGACAGCACAAGGGCCGTGCTGACCGTGCCATAGATCCCGATCTTGTCGATCACCGTTTCCAACTCCTGGCTGGAGCTGGCCAGGATGTGAACGACGTAGCTGTCAGCCCCCGTGACGCGCATGACTTCGATCACGTTGGGGGTTTCGCGAAAGGCTTTGAGCAGACCTTTGCCGTGTTCCACCGCCGCGCCGAACCAAGACCGGCGAAGTGCTTGGCAAGACTGCCACGCGCCACACCTCGGCCGAGTTCGTGGCCTTCCTGACCGACATCGTGGCCAATCAGCCCCGCGGCAAGGAGATCCATGTCATCGCCGACAACCTCTCGGCGCACAAGACCAAGCAGGTCGACGCGTTCCTGAGTGAGCATCCAAACCTCCATATGCACTTCACGCCGACCTACTCGTCCTGGCTCAACCAGGTTGAACTGTGGTTCGCCAAGATCGAGCGTGACGTGATCGCGCGCGGCGTGTTCACCTCGGTGCCCGATCTCAAGAGAAAGCTCATGCGCTACATCCGCAAACACAACGGGCAACCGAAGTCCGTGAAGTGGAAGTACTTCGACCCACCACGACGAATTACTCCCGATTCAATCGTTGCGGCCCACTAGCCGATGCCCAGTTCGAAGCCGCCTGACTGAACTGTTGCGGTCTGCGGGTGTTCTTGTATTTCGATGGCGCTTGCTCGTGATGACCCAGACTCTTAGAGGTGGTATCGGGCGCCTTTGCACCATGACCACAAGCTTCGCTGGCAACTGTGGCAGCTGCCGTTCGCGCCACGAGGCGAAATCGAGCGGTTGTGGTCAAGGCGGCCGCCTTCGCCCATGGGCTTGACGTTGAGAATGAACGTAGACGAGGGCCGGCGCCCTCCGTTCGGCCCAGTGTAGTCATGACAACGTCACGCCATCATTTGCTCTATGGCTCCCGAGCAACGTTCGCGATGTCAAAGTTCGCAAAAAATCCATGATCAGGGGGGCCTTAGTCGAAAATTCCCACAACCTTAGTCATCTAATGGGGGGGCCTACAGCTCGGAAAATCCCGTGTCGCCCGTGTGATCCCGGCCGCTCCAGTCCGCGATGAATGCCGTCGCTTTTTCCTCGAGCACGACGATCGCGCCCGCTTGATCATGTTGCTGGCTTGCCAACGCGATGCGGCACTTGTGTGTCTCGTCCAGATACAGATCCGCATGGCCAGCGACGAAGCCGTTGAGGCCGATTCCCGTCAGGAGGATTCGGACGGTCCATCCCTCGTGATCGAAGCGCTTTGCCTCGAACTCATCAGAGTCCATGCCATCTCCGAAGGGTAGTGGGCGCCGCCGGCCGGCCGCGAAGACGGTCAGCTTACGCCAATTGACTGCTACGACAAGTCAACAGGGGCACCCGCGACGACCGCAGCGACCAGGACTCTCATCCGGCCTCGCGTTGCATCCCCCGCGCAACCTCCACCACCACGCCCCTGAGCGACTGCACCGTCGGATGCGCCTCCAGTTCCTTCAGCGTGAAGAAACTCACCGGTGGCAAGTTCCAGCTCAATCGATAGGGCAGCGCGCCCCAGTGTCCTGCTCGCTCCATCTCGGTCACCACGTCACGGGCCAGGATGGATATCGCGTTCGGCTCGGTCCTCAGCACCATCTCCATGCTGCGAATCGACGTCGTCTCGAGCATCGGCACCGGAGGCTGCACGCCGGCGCCCACGAAGATCGCGTTGTACGTTCTGCGCATGGGCGTATTCGGTGGCGGCAGGATCCAGTCCAGCTTTGCCAACCGTGTCCAGTCCAGGGGTCCGCGCGACAGCCGCTTGACGCTTTTCGCGGCCACCACCAAGCAGGGCTCCTGCTGGTAGATCGCCTCTTGTACCAACCCTGTCGCATCTCCGTCGTACGAGCGACCGATCGCGCAATCGAGCTCCCGTGCGACAAGACCGGCGACGAGTTCGTCCGTGGTTCCTTCGCGCGTCATCACCGCCATGCGCGGTGTGCGGTCCAGCAAGTGGGTCAGCGCCGCGGACATGAGCTGCTGCGGCACCTGCTGCGTCAGGCCCAGACGCAGGCGTCCGCTGCGGCCTGCCTCCAATGACGTGAGCACGCGCGCGGTGGACTCCAGTTCCGCGAGCCAGCGCTGGGCGTAGCGCAGCACCGCCTCGCCTGATGACGTGGGCACCAGGCCCCGGCTGGAGCGCTCGAAAAGCCGGCTGCCGAAGATGTCTTCGACTTCGCGCAATGCCTTGGTGATGGCCGGCTGGCTCAGTCGCATGTCGGCGGCCACGCGGCCGAGCGTGCGATGGCGATCGATGGCCTGCAGCAATGAAAGCTGCCGGAGCTTCAAGCGGGAGAGTAGCGCGTGCTGCAGGTCGGCGGCGGGGTCGCGAGCGGTCGGCAAGGCCATAACTCCTTGGTTATCAAGCTATCAGAATTTAGTGCATTTTGGTGAATCAGGACGCCTAGACTTTCCCCATGCCCGCAGCCGCCGCATCAACGCCCACCGCCATCCTGGCCAACCTCCTCGACGTGCTCGTCGAGGCGCGGAGCGCCGACGTCGCGTTGCGCGAAGTGGACCTCTGCCGACGCCAGATTGCCGGCGACAGCGTGTTCAGCATCCAGCAGAACGTCAYGACTGCGCGCGACCCGATCGACGTGATCCGGCTGCGCCGCTTCTATTCGTCGGAAGCGGAGCGCTATCCGGTGAACGGCGCCAAGCGCAAGACGCTCACGCCATGGACCGAGTGCCTGTTCGTGCAGGGCCGTGTGTTCGTCGCCGAGGGCGAGGACGCGCTGGCACGCCACTTCGACGATTTCGAGCAGATGCGCCCCTACGGCCTGCAGAGCGTGATCAACGTGCCGCTGCTCGAGGGCAATCTTTGCTATGCCACTTTCAACGTCTTCGGCACCCGAGCGCGGTGGCTGCCGCACGAAGTCCTGGCTATCCGCCTGCTGGCGCTGGCCGCGGCGCGCTGGGTGCCGACCGCGCCCGGCCTGGCGCACCGCTTCACGGGCGTGTCCCTTCCCCAATCCCTGGAGGCTTGACCATGCAAGGCAATGTCCCTGTCGTGATCGTTGGCGGCGGCCCGGTGGGCCTGTCGATGGCGATCCTGCTGCAGCGCTTCAACATCGAATTCGTGCTGCTCGAGCGCAACCCGACGACGACGACCCATCCCAAGGCGCGCGGCACCTACACACGCACCATGGAGATTTTTCGCCAGTGGGGCATCGATGGCCTGATGAAGCGCCACGCATTGCCGGATGGCGCCGACTTCTTCTCCTTCTGCGAGTCGATGACCGGCCACGAGTGGGGCCGCACCCATCCCGAGCCGAACGTGGGGCACTCGCCCTGCTGGAAGATCATCCAGTCGCAAGACACGGTGGAGATGGAACTGCTGGACCACGCGCGCAAGAGCGAGGTCGGCCGCTTCCTGTTCGGCCACGAGTTCCTGCATTACGACGAGGGTATCGAAGGCATTGCGGTGACCGGCCGAAACGTGGACACCGGCGAAACCACGACCTGGCGGGCCCAGTATCTTGTCGCCACCGACGGTGCCACCAGCACGGTACGACGCCAGGCCGACATCGAGATGCGCGGTCCGGCCGCACTGGCCGTGATGGCCAACGAGTTCTGGCAGGCCGACCTCTCGCATGTGCGCGACGCGGCCACCTGCGCCGGCTGGCGCGTGTACGCGAAGGATTCGCCGTTCCCCATCACGACCGTGCTCAACACCAACGGCAAGGATCGATGGCTGAGCCTGCTGCCGGTGGGGCGCGAGGTAGACGAACGCATCGGCGAGCGCAGCGACGACGAAGTGGTGAGCCTTGCTCGCACCGTTGCGGGCGTGCCCAACCTGGATGTGAAGGTGATCAACCGTTCGGTGTGGCGCATGAGCCGCCAGGTGGCCGCGAACTTCCGCAAGGGGCGCGTGCTGCTGGTGGGCGATTCGGCGCACCGCTTCCCGCCGAACGGCGGCTACGGCATGAACTCCGGCATCCAGGACGCGCACAACCTCGCCTGGAAGCTGGCCTTCGTGATCACGGAGCGTGCCGGCGCGCGTCTGCTCGACAGCTACGAGCGCGAACGGCGCCCGGTTGCCGAATCGAATGCCGACTTCAGCCTGCACAATGCGACGCGTTTCATCCAGTGCGATGAAGCGCTGCGTTCGGGCAACCCGGATCGCATCGGCTTCTGGATCCGCGACAGCGACAACCACACTCACAGCATCGGTCAGTCCTTGGGCTTTTGCTACGAAGACGGCGCTGTCATCCCCGATGGCACCGGCAAGCACGTGATGCAGGCGCGCTGGTACGAGCCCGGTGACCGGCCGGGCGTGCGCTTCCCGCACCTGTGGCTGGATCTCGCGCGGCGCCACACCACGCTCGACTGGTTCGACCAGGCGTTCGTGCTGGTGGCGGGGCCGAAGGCGGACGGGTGGATGGAGGCGGCGCGTGCCGTTTCCGGCAAGAACGGGCGTGTGGTGCAGGCCCGCCAGCTGGACGACACGCACGAGAAGGACGGACTGTTGCTCGGCCTGCGCGGCGCGGTGCTCGTGCGGCCGGATGGGCATGTGGCATTCCGCATGCCGTGGATGCCGTCGGATCCGGCCGCCGAGCTCTCGGCCGTGCTCGCCAGACTGCTGGATTGATGCCATGCCCGTCACCGCGCTTCATCACTACACGATCCGCTGCACGCCGGACGAGCTGCCGCCGCTTGTCGACTTCTACACGCGCGTGATGCGCCTGCATGCCGGGGCGCGACCGGAGATCCCTGCGCCGGGCGCGTGGCTCTATGCGGAGGGCCAGCCGATCGTGCACCTGTATGCGCATCTTGCACAGCCGGACGCCGCGATTCAGCCAGCCACCGGCCACGTCGACCACATCGCGTTCCGCTCGCGCGGGCTGAAGGAGATGCGGGAGCACCTCGGTGCCTTGGGCGTGCCCTTCGCCGAGGCGCCGATTCCGGGCTGGGACATCCACCAGCTGTTTCTCCACGATCCGCGCGGGCTGAAGATCGAGATGACCTTCTGGATGAATCAGGAAGAGGGTGTGCCATGACCGACTTCGTGCAGGCGGGCGAGGTGAGCATTGCATTCGAACGCGAGGGCCAAGGCCCGGCGCTGGTGCTGATGCACGGCGCGGAGGCCTCGCGAAACATGTTCGCCGCATTGGTGCCGCACCTGTCGAAGCACTTCACCGTGATCTCCTACGACCAGCGCGACTGCGGCGACACGGCAGCGCCCGAGTGCGCTGCCACGCTGGCGGAGCTCGCGAACGACGCGCAGCAGTTCATCAAGGCGCTGGGGTTCAAGCGGGCGCACGTGTTCGGCTCTTCGTTCGGCGGACGGGTGGCGCAGGCGCTGGCGCTGCTGCATCCGCGGTCGGTCGATCGACTGGTGCTGGCCAGCACCTGGCCGCTGCCGCGGCCCTACGAGGAGCTGTGCCCCGGCGCGCGCCGCCTGGCCGAGTTGCGCAATGGCTTGCCCGGCACGGCAGCGGAGCTCGCAACGTGGTTCTTCCCTGAAGCCTTTCTCGCGCGGCGGCCGGAACTGCGGCGCGTGTTCGCGAATGCCCGGCCGGCATCGGCGCGCTCCGCACGTCGGGCCGCGACCGTTGCGACCACGCTGAAGAACGGCGTGGCGGACATCGTCGCGCCAACCCTGGTGCTGGCCGGCGAACTCGATCGCGTGGTGCCGCCCACGGTGACGCTGGCGATGGCGGGGCGCATCCGCGGCGCCGACGCCGTGTTGCTGCCGGCCATCGGGCATGTGGCGGCGATACAGGCGCCGGAAGTTCTCGCCCACCACATGGTTCGCTTCTTGACGCCCGAAGGAGTCCACGCATGACCACGACCCTGATGCAGCCCGCACGCGCAAGGAATTCGGGACGACGGCCCGACTACATCCGTATCGAGGGCCTGTCCAAGACCTTTGGTGGCGGCAAAGATGGTGTGCTCGCGCTCCAGCAGATCGATTGCACCATCGAGCAAGGCAGCTTCGTCACCATCGTCGGCCCCAGCGGGTGCGGCAAGAGCACGCTGCTGCGCATCCTGGCCGGGCTGCTCGACTACCGGGTCGGGCGCGTGGTGCTCGACGGCCAGCCGATCCACGGCACGCGGCGCGATGTGGGCGTCGTGTTCCAGAGCGCCATCCTGCTGCCTTGGCGCACCATTCTCGACAACGTGATGCTGCCGGCCGAGGTGCTCGGGATCGACAAGAAGCAGGCGCGCGAACGCGCCATGCAGTTGCTGCACATGGTCCGGCTCGACGGCTTCGAGCACAAGCTGCCGCGCCAGTTGAGCGGTGGCATGCAGCAGCGCGCCTCGATCGCCCGGGCGCTGCTGCACGACCCGAAGATCCTCCTGATGGACGAGCCCTTCGGCGCGCTGGACGCGATGACGCGCGAACGCATGAACCTCGAGCTGCAGCGCATCTGGATGGAAAGCGGCAAGACCGTGGTGCTGATCACGCATTCGATCCCCGAGGCCGTGTTCCTCGGCGACAGGGTGTTCGTGATGTCACCTCGCCCGGGCACGCTGGAGCGCGTGTTGCCCATCGACCTGCCGCGGCCGCGGACGATGGAAGCGATGTCGCATCCGTCGTTCGCATCCGCGTCTGCTGCGATCCGCGAGCGCTTCTCGCATGCCGCTTCGTTCGACTGAGCAAAAGGTGCTGCCATGACGACTGCCATGATGACCTCCGATTCCGCCCCGCAGCCCGACGTGACCGCCGCCAGGCCCACGAAGGCGCAGCGCCCGCGCCGCGCCGGCCTGCTCGCGTCCACGCGCGTGCAATCCATCCTGTTGCTCGTCACGCTGCTCGGCGCGTGGGAAGCGGCCGTGCGGCTGTTCAAGGTGCCCCGGCACCTGGTCCCGCCGGTCAGCGACATGGCGGTCGCACTCTGGCGCGGCCTGGCCACCGGGCCGATGGCGAAGGACGGCTTCTGGTATCACGGCGGCGTCACCGTTGCCGAGATCCTGTTGGGCTTCCTGATCGGCAGTGGCGTCGGCCTGGCGATCGGCATCGTGGTCTCGCAGATGCCGAAGCTGGAGGCGTTGCTGGAACCCTACGTCGCCGCGCTGCAAAGCGTGCCCAAGGTGGCAGTGGCCCCGATCATCGTGGTCTGGCTCGGGTTCGGCATCAGCTCCAAGGTGATGATCATTTGCCTGCTCACCTTCTTCCCGGTGCTGGTGACCAGCATCGCGGGCTTCAAGGCGGTGGATCCGGACCGCATCGACCTGCTGCGCTCCTTGTCCGCCACGCGCTGGCAGATCTTCCGAAAGGCCAAGTTCCCCAGCGCGCTGCCCTACGTCTTCGCCGGCCTGAACATGGCCGCCGCCTTCAGCGTGGTGGGCGCCGTGGTGGGGGAATTCGTCGGCGCGCAGGCAGGCCTGGGCGTGCTGATCCTGCAGATGGAGGCGCAAGCCGACACCGGCGGCAGCTTCGCGGTGTGCGTGGTGCTCTCGGTGATCGGCATTCTGATGACCGGCGCGCTGCGCCGCGTGCAGCGGCGAGTGCTGCACTGGATGCCCGCGGACACCTCGCAGCGCACGGTGAACGTCTAGAGCCTGTTTTCTTCAACGCGGCCGGCGCAGCGCTGGCAAGGAGTGGACCATGTTGACACGACGCGAATTCGGCCTTGGCATGGGCGGCCTGGGACTCATGGGAGGCCTGCCAGCCCTGGCGCAGAACCTGCGGCTCATGAAGGTGGCGAACACCGCCGCGGTCAATGACCCGCAGCAGTGCTTCGTGACCGCCGGACAGTCCCCGAAGCTGAACTTCTACAAGCCCGGCGGCGTGGACGTGGAGTACGTCAACATGTCGAGCATGACGCAGGCGCTGCAAAGCCTGCGCGCCGGCCACGTGGACTTCGGCCCGGCAGTGCCCGGCATCCTTCTGCCGACGATGGCCAAGGACCCGACGCTGGACCTGGTGAGCGTCTACAAGTGGCTGCCGCGCAATGCCAATGTGATCGTGGTGAGGCCGGGCAGCCCGATCAAGACGGCGGCGGACCTGGCGGGCAAGCGCATCGGCGTGCGCAGCCAGGGCGACAGCGGGATCGTGATCACCAAGACGATGCTCGCCGAACTGGGGCTGAGCGACGACAAGTGCGAGTACATCGCCATCGGCGACGGCGCACCGGCCGGTGCGGCGATCGACAACGACCGGGTCGATGCGATGGTGGCCTTCGACACCGCCGCAGCGCGCGTCGAACTGGTGGGCACCAAGCTGCGCTATGTGCCGCTCACGCCCAAGTTCGATCAGGTCGGTTCGGGCTGGATCTGCGTGCCGCGCAAGCTGCTGAAAGACGAACGAAGGAGCCTGGTGGCCCTGTTTCGCGGCATCGCCAAGTCGACGATCTTTTCGCACCACAACATTGACGCCGGCATCGACCTGCACTGGGCCGTGTATCCCGAGAGTCGTCCCAAGGGCCGCAGCGAGGAAGATGCGCGGAAGGAACTGGCGTTCATCATGAAGGACCGCAAGAACAGCTGGATGCGCCGCTCCGACGACCCGGACCAGCGCATGGGCGCGTCCTCGCTGGCCGAGTGGCAGGCCAACATCGAGATGGCCGCCGAGAGCAGCAAGAACCGCAAGCTCGCCGAAGAGCTTGGCGATCCGAACCGCCTGTTCACCAACGAGCTGATCGACGAGATCAATGCGTTCGACAAGCAGGCGGTGGTGGAGATGGCGAAGTCGTTCAAGTTGTAGACCGAGTGTTGCGACACAAGCCGACTGAATTGGTCAGCCATCGCTATGGACGATCCTGGGTGAGGCGCGCGCCTCCAGCTTGCGAGCAGCGGCCATAGTCACCGGCGCTTGATTGCCTGTCGCGGGTCCTCCGGAGGTCATTTCGCCATGAGCTATGCCGTCGATCTCGTCTCCAGAATGAGCGCAGAGCCGGGAAAGACGCGCAGGACCGCAGCGACCTCGATCTGTCCGCCGAATGGCGGGTGGCGCTCGTCTGTCAGCTGGTCCTCCATCGGCGCAGGGCCAAGCCCCGACGGCAGCAACACACGGGTGTCGCCCCAGGCCGCGGGTCCCAGCGCAAGCCGTTGCCCGTGCCCTGCGCGGTCGAGCAGCGCGAACAGCCGCACCACGATCACCACCAGCACCCGGCCCTCATGGCGGCGCATGAAGGCGATGACGTGCTGCGCGCGCTCGCCTTGCACCTCGAGCGGCTCGTAGCTGCCATCCCGGAACAGCGCGGGCCAGCGCTTGCGCAGCGCCAGCAGACGCCAGATCAGCCACAGCTTGGCGCGGCCGTCGGAAGGCGCGGCTGCCAGCGCCCGCAACGCGGCTTCGCGTTGCGGGCCCGATCCGAGCGCTTCCAGCGCCTCCAGCGCCTCCAGCATGCGCGCGCGCTCGTCGTAGTCCACCGGCCGCCGGTTGTCCGGATCGACGAGGCTGAGGTCGATCAGCTCGCAGCCCTGGTACAGATCCGGCACGCCGGGCGAGCTGTACTTGAGGAGAGTGAGGCTGATGCCGTTGAGCGCGCCATAGCGGTCCAGCGCGCCCACCACGATGCGCAGTTCAGCCAGGAAGTCGTTGCCCTGGCATCGCCTCAGCACGCCGCGCACGAAGCGCTCCAGCGCCGCTTCGTAGCCGGCGTCGGGGCGGGTCCAGCTGGTGCCGGTCTTGCCCTCCCGGGCAGCCTTGCGCATGTAGCGCACGATGCGCTGGGCGTACGCTTCCTGCTCGGCCGCATCGAGCGCCGGCACCGGCATCGTGCCGAGCAGCGTCTGGTAGAGCAGGTACTCGTGCATGGCCGACACCGGCCCGCGCAGCGGCGCGTTGAAGCGCGCCCAGCGCCGCAGCGCGAGGCGCCACAGGCCCGGCAGTTCGGACAGCACGTCGATGCGCAGCCGCACGTCTTCGGCGCGCTTGTTGTCGTGGGTCGATGTGGCCAGCATGGTCTGCGGCCAGCGCCGCTGGCGGTCGCTGCTGGCCGCGTGGAATTCCGCCACCGAGATGCCGGGCCGGTCCGGCTCGCCGCCCACCTCGTTGGCCGAACTGAGCGGAAAGTAGCGATAGAAGGCCGTGTCCTCGACGCCCTTGGCGGCCACCGGCGCGCTGAACTGCTGGAAGCGGCGGGCCAGGCGAAGCGCCTGGCGCCGGGCCGCGCGGCCGTGGCCAGGCGCCCGGCCCAGCAGGGCTTCGCGCACGAAGTCGAACACCGAGGGGTCGGGCAGCGCGAGGCGCTCTCGCGCCGCGGCGATCGCCTGGTCGACAAAGCGCAGGTCCTGATCGGCAACGTCCTCGGCGTTGTAGGTGCGGTAGACCGTCAGGCTGGCCGCCACGGTCGCCAGCACCTCGCGCAGCGTGTTGAGCGAGTGGTCGCGGGTGCTGCGGTGCGCCTTGCCGATCGCCAGCAGAGCGATCGCGAGCACTTCGAGGTCGGAGGCCAGCGTGGCGCTCGCCACCTCGCGCTTCGACGCGTAGACGATCTCCGCGAAGGGCCTGGCGACTCCGGTGAAACCGCGCCAGATCCGCAGCAGGCGCCCGGCGGCGTGTTCGTCCACCAGCACCGCGTTGGCCAGGTTGGCGAATCGGTAGCCCGTGGTGCCGTGCACCGCCCACGAGACCGGCACGTCCTCGTTCGGTGCCGCGATCTTCTCCGCGACGACGTACAGCGGGCGTTCGGGGCGGCCATCGGGATCGGTGCCGCGCGGCGGCAGACCGGCGCGCGCCACGAAACCGTCCTGGAGCCGCTCGAAATAGTGCGCCGGGTCCTGCAATCCGTCGGGATGGTCGATGCGCAGGCCGTCGACCCAGCCGCGCGCGGCCAGGTCGAGCGCCATCGCATGCGTGGCCTCGAACACCGAGCGGCGCTCGGTGCGCAGCGCCGCCAGCTCGTTGACGTCGAAGAAGCGGCGGTAGTTGATCTCGTCCGCCGCCGCCCGCCAATGGGCGAGGCGGTAGGCCTGCAGTTCCAGCAGCCGGTGCAGGGCGTCGCGCTGGCCGCTGCCGTTGAGCGCGTCGACCGCCGCGGCGATCTGCTGCGCCACCGCAGGGCGGGCACCAGCGAGCAGCGCGAGCCGGGCCTTGAGAAGCGCCTTGTCGCGGGCTCGTTCGGCGATCGCCTTCGAGCTGCGGCGGTGCATGGCGGGCAAATGGCGCAGCGCGGTGGCGATGCCGGCGAGCGGAGCGCTCGCGTCACCGGAGCCCAGGCGGGTGCATGCACGGTCGAGAATGACGGCCACGCTCTCCGGCGCCAGCGGGAAGCGGTGCTCGAAATAGCCCAGGTGAAATTCGCCGCCTTCGGCATTCCACTGCAGCTGCAGCTCGCCGCGCTCCAGCACCCGACCGTAGTGATCTCCGAGCACCGGCAGCAGCACCTTGCCCGCCAGGCGCGGCGTCAGCGGCGTCCAGTCGATGTCGAAATGCCGGGCGTAGCGCGAGGCCATGCCGTTCTCGAGGACGTCCGACCACCATGGGTTGTCGTCGCCGAGCACACCCATGTGATTCGGCACCAAGTCGATCAGCTGGCCCATGCGGTGCGCCTTGAGCGTCGTCGTCAAGCGCTCGAACGCGGCCAGGCCGCCGAGCTCGGGGTTGATCTCGTCGTGCGCGACGACGTCGTAGCCATGCATGCTGCCGGGCCGGGCCCGATGGATCGGTGAGCAGTAGACGTGGCTGATGCCCAGCCGATCGAGGTAGGGCACGATGCGCGCGGCATCGTCGAAGGTGAAGCCGGCGTGCAGTTGCAAGCGGTAGGTGGCGCGGGGAACGCGTGTTCGGAACGGCTGGTTCTCGGCGTCGCCTGGACGCTCGCGCGGCCGGGTGCGCGCCATCGCTGCGCACAGCCGCTGCATCTGTGGGCGGCCCCAGATCTCATGCAGTCCGGCGCCGTACTTGCGTTGCCAGTTGGGATGCTGGAAGGTGGTGCCGGGGAGGTTGGGCTGCTCCATCTCGCCGAGCGCATCTTCGAGCTGGACCATCATCACGCTCGAAGGTGCGGTTGCCAGGAAGGCGTGCAAGGCCGCCACGGCGTCGGCGTCCAAGCTGCCGGCCTCGGCCGCCGCCACGCTCTCCGGCGGCAGGGCCTGCTGCTGCCGCACCGTCTCGAGCAGCTGCGTACGGTCCTGCTTGCGCTCCTGCACCAACTGCGCGTACGCGGCGGCGTCGGGAACAAGGCCGAGCTCGAAACGTACGCGCAGGTCATGGGCCGACCACCAGCCCGCGAGCGTCGGCAGGTCGTGGGTGCTGACCGCCACCACCGCCTCGCGCGGATAGGCCGCCGGCACGCGGAAGGCACCATCGGGCTCGCGCTCGAAGTACAGCAGCCGGTACGACGGCACGCCGTACCTGCGCATCGCGTCGCGCATCGCATCGGGCACTGTACCGAGGTCCTCGCCGATCACCAGGCAGCGGTGGCGCTGGCTCTCCAGCGCCAGGATCGCGAACAGCTCGTCGACCGGATAGCCGACATAGCTGCCGTCGCGCGGCGTGCCGCCGGCCGGAATCCAGAACAGGCGCAGCAGCATCATCACGTGGTCGATGCGGATCGCACCCGCGCCGCGCATGTTGGCGCGCAAAGCTTCGATGAAGGCCGCGTACCGGCCTTCGCGCAGGCGGTCCGGGCGCAGCGGTGGAAGGCCCCAGTCCTGGCCCTGGGTGTTGAAGATGTCGGGGGGCGCGCCGATGCGCACGTCGAGCGCGAAGCTCTCGCGATGGCGCCAGGCGTCGGAGCCGCCGCGGTCGACCGAGACCGCAAGGTCCAGGTAGAGCCCGATCGCCATGCCGAGTTCGGCGCAGCGCGCGCCTGCGGATTCGAGCTGCCGCTCGGCCTGCCATTGCAGGTACTCGTGGTAGCCGATGCGCTCGCCGTGCGCGGCCGCGAAGGCTGCAACCGCCGCGCCACCCGGATCGCGAAAGGCCTCGGGCCAGGCCGGCCAGCCCCAGACCGCCGGGTCCGCCGCATGCAGGTGCGCTTGCAGCGCCTCGAACAGCGAATGCTGACGCAAGGCCTCGCCGCCGCGCTCTCGAAAGCGGCTCAGAGCCTCGACCTCTGCATCTCCCGGTGCACGCTCGAGAAAGCGTTGGTAGAGCAGTTCGAGCAACTCGTGCTTGGCCGCGCAGACGCCGGCATGGTCGATCAACGGCGCGGCGCGAAGTCCGGCCAGCCGCGACTGGAACGCCGGCGAACGAACCCGGCCCTGTGCCGCGGCCGAGGCCCGGAAATCCGGCACCGCCTCGACATCGACGTAGAGCACGTTGAGCTGGGCCCGCGACGAGGGGCTGTAGGGGCTCTGGTGCCCCGGGTTGTTCGGGAACAGCGCATGGAGCGGATTCAGCCCGACCAGATCCGCGCCTTCGCGGGCGGCCCGGACCACGAAGTTCGCGAGATCGCTGAAATCGCCGAAGCCCCAGTTGCGTTCCGAGCGCAGCGAATGCAACTGCAGCGTGAAGCCCCAGATCCGCCCGCCGCGCTGCAGCAGCGCCGGCTGGTGGCAGCACGAGGGCGCGCAGACCAGCAGCGTCTCGCCCGGCAGCCCGACGATGCCCAGGCGGTGGTAGCCCATCGGCAATGCCAGCACGATCGGCAGGTGGAAGCGTCGATGCGTCACGCCATCGATCTCGCTCTGTGCCTCGGCCTGCAAGGTGTCGCTGTCGACCACGCCCTCATGGACGGCGCCGGTCTCGTCGACCAGCCGCCACTTGAATCGAGTGGTCGAGACCGGCAGTTGCAGCAGCACTGTGAAGTGCGTGCTGCCAGCGGCGACCACCTGCACCGGAGGCAGGGTCTGCTGCCAGTTCGCGCGTTCCGCGGCCGTCTCGGCGGCCGACGGATCGCCGGCCGGCAGGTAGCCGGCATCGCGCAGCAGCGCGGCGAGCGCCTCGGGCGCCACCGCCTGCCAGCGACCGAAGCCGTCGCGGTAGCCGGTCGCGACGCCATGACGCTCGCAGAGACGGCGCAGCGCCTCGGCCTCATTCATCTTTGCGTTCCTCCAGCGTGGCGCAGACGCCGCCCGGCGCCAGCCGCAGCGCGGCGCCGGGCGGATGCGCCTCGCCGACGCGCAGCAGGTGGATCGCGCGCCCGGGCGGCCAGGCCACCTCGGCCTCCACCGCGCCGAAATTGGCGACCAGGTGCAGCAGGTGCAGCGTGGCGGCGTCTTTCGCGTCACCGGCGTCGAGCTGCCACACCATCCGGAGCGCATCGCCCTCGCAAGACCATTGGTGGTTGCGGCAACCGGCGCCGAAGCGCGGCGCCAGCTCGGTGCGCCGCACCCTCAGCACTTCGCGCGTCTGCGCGAGCGCCTCGGCGTGTGCGGCTTGCGCGCGCTCGCATGCATCGAGCCGCGACGACCGGAAGGTGGCCTCGTCGTTCGGATCGGGAATGCCCGAACGCGCGGTCTCGTCGGCAAAGGCGGCGAAGCGTCGGAACTCGGCGCGCCGGCCGGCGGTGACTGCCGCGGCCAGTTCGGCGCCGAAGTCGCAGAAGTACTGGAAGGGCGTCGAGGCCCCGTATTCCTCGCCCATAAACAGCATCGGGGTGTGCGGCGACAGGAGCACGCAGGTGCGCGCGGCCATCAACAGCACCGGGTCGGCCAGCGCGTCGATGCGCTCGCCCATGGCGCGGTTGCCGATCTGGTCATGGGTCTGGAGGAAGGAGACGAAGGCCCCCAGTGGCAGGTGCGCGCAAGGCTCGCCGCGCGGCTCGCCGCCGCGGAAGGCCGAGGGCTGGCCGCTGTAGACGAAGCCCTGCGCCAGGGCGAGTCCGAACTGCGCGAGCGGGCGCTGCGCATAGTCGGCGTAGTAGCCGTCGGCCTCCCCCGTGAGCAACACGTGCGCCGCATGGTGCAGGTCGTCGTTCCATTGGGCGGTGGCGACCCGCGGCAGGCCGTCGGCATCGCGTTCGAGCCGGTGCGCCTGGTTCAGGTCGTTCTCGAGCACCACGTGCACATGCCGGTGGCGGCCCGGCCCTTGCTGCAGCGCGGTGCAGATCTCCTCGACGATGGGCGGCATCGAGTCGTCGCTGATCGCATGCACCGCGTCCATTCGGAGGCCGTCGAAACCGTATTCCTCGATCCAGTAGAGCGCGTTGTGGACGAAGAAGTCGCGCACGGTGCGGGCCTGGTCGCCGTCGAAGTTGATGGCGGCCCCCCAGGGTGTAGTGAGCGCAGGGTTGAAGAACTCCGGGCAATAGGCATGCAGGTAGTTGCCTTCGGGTCCGAAGTGGTTGTAGACGACGTCGAGCAGCACCATCAGGCCGAGGTCGTGCGCGGTCTCGACGAAGCGCTTGAGCTCGGTCGGCGTGCCGTAGCTGCCGTCCGGCGCGAAGGGCAGCACGCCGTCGTAGCCCCAGTTGCGCTGTCCGGGAAAGTCGGCGATCGGCATCAGCTCGACCGCGGTGATGCCGATCTCGGCCAGCTCGGCGAGTCGGGCTCGGGCGGCGGCCAGGCTGCCCTCGGGCGTGAAGGTGCCGAGGTGAAGCTCGTAGAGCACCGCTTCGTTCCAGGGGCGACCGGTCCAGGTCTCGTCGCGCCATGCATGGGCCAGCGGGTCGACCACCTCGCTCGGGCCGTGCACATCCTCCGGGTTGCGGCGCGAAGCCGGGTCGGGCACCCGCAGGCCGCCGGGCATGCGGTAACGGTAGCGGTCGCCCGCGCGTGCATCGGGCAGCGTCGCCTCGTGCCAGCCGTCGGCGCTGCGCTGCATCGCGTGGTCCCGCCAGCCGTCGCCGTGTGCGCACTCGAGCACCACGTTGTCGATCGACGGCGCCCAGAGCCTGAAACGCACGCCGCCGCGGTCCAGTACCGCGGCGCCGAAGGGCATCGCGTGCGTGCGCTTCATGATGCGGCCAGGCTGCGGCGCAGCAGCGCCAGCGATCGGCCCTGCAGCGGGTAGCGGGTCTCGGCCAGCAGCAGCGAGAGGGCGCTCTCGCGCGCAGTGTCGATCACGCGGGTCCAGCGGTCGCCGGGGCGGGTCGGCATCGTGAATGGCAGGGGCTCGTGATAGGCGTTGAGCAGCAGCAGGAAGTCGTCGTCGTGCTGCTGCTCGCCGCGCGGCCCGACATCGGTGATGCCGGTGCCCGAGAACAGCATGCCGAGGCAGCGCACGTGCTCGCCCCCCCAGTCGGGCGGCGTCATCTCCTGGCCGTCGGGCCGCAGCCACACCACGTCCTTGGGCTCGCCGTCGCCGGCCGGTTGGCCGCGGAAGAAGCTGCGCCGACGCAACGATGGATGCAGCCGCCGCACCCGGATCAGCTGGGCCACGAAGTCGCGCAGCGACTCGGCCTCGGGTCGCGGCGTCCAGTCGAGCCAGCTGAGTTCGTTGTCCTGGCAGTAGACGTTGTTGTTGCCATTCTGCGTATGGCCTTGCTCGTCGCCCGCCAGCAGCATCGGCACGCCCTGCGAGAGCAGCAGGGTGGCCAGGAAGTTGCGCTTCTGGCGCTCGCGCAGGGCGTGGATCTCGGGGTCGTCGGCCGGACCCTCGGCGCCGCAGTTCCACGACAGGTTGTTGCTGCTGCCGTCGCGGTTCTCCTCGCCGTTGGCCTCGTTGTGCTTGTCGTTGTAGGAGACCAGGTCGTGCAGCGTGAAGCCATCGTGGGCGGTGATGAAATTGATGCTCGCGTGCGGCCCCTTGCCGGACCAGCCGTACAGATCCTGCGAGCCCGCCAGCCGGTGGGCGACATCGCCGACCACGCCGGCATCGCCTTTCCACCAGCCGCGAATGCCGTCGCGGTAGCGGTCGTTCCACTCGGCCCAGCCGGGCGGGAAGTTGCCGACCTGGTAGCCGCCGTGGCCCAGGTCCCAGGGCTCGGCGATCAGCTTGACCTGGTTGAGCGTCGGGTCCTGGCGGATGGCGTCGAAGAAGCCGCCCAGGTTCTCGACCTTGCCGGCTTCGCGCGCCAGCGCCGAGGCGAGATCGAAGCGGAAGCCATCGACATGCATCTCCTCGGCCCAGTAGCGCAGCGAGTCCATCACCAGCTGCAGCGCGCGTGGGTGTTCGAGGTTGACCGTGTTGCCGCAGCCCGTGAAGTCGTCGTAGTAGCGCGGCCGCTCGGCGTTGGCAATGTAGTAGGAGGCGTTGTCGACTCCCCGCATCGACAGCGTCGGGCCGAGGTGGTTGCCCTCGCAGGTGTGGTTGTAGACCACGTCGAGGATCACCTCGATGCCGGCGGAATGCAGGGTCTTGACCATGGTCTTGAACTCCTTCACCTTGCCCGAGGCGCTGTAGCGCACCTCGGGGGCGAAGTAGCCCAGCGTGTTGTAGCCCCAGTAGTTCTGCAGGCCTTGCTCGGCCAGGTGGCGGTCGTTCAGGAAGGCGTGCACCGGCAGCAGCTCGATGGTGGTCACGCCCAGGCGTTGCAGGTAGTCGATCACCGGCGAGCAGCCGAGCGCGGCGTAGGTGCCGCGCAGGTTCTCGGGGATGCGCGGGTGCTGCATCGTGAAGCCGCGCACGTGCAGCTCGTAGATCACCATGTCCTGCCAGGGCACCTCCGGCCGGCGGTCCTCGCCCCAGGTGAAGGCGGTCTCGAGCACCCGGCCCTTGGGCATGAAAGCGGCGCTGTCGCGGCGGTCGAAGGAGAGATCCTGGCGTTTGCTGCCGACCGCGTAGCCGTACAACGCGTCGCTCCAGCGCAGCTCGCCCACCAGATCCTTGGCATAGGGGTCGAGCAGCAGCTTGTTCGGGTTGAAGCGGTGGCCTTCCTCGGGCTTGTAGCGGCCGTGGATGCGCAAGCCATAGGCCAAGCCGGGCCGCGCCTCCGGCAGGTAGCAGTGCCAGACATCGTTGGTACGCTCGCGCAGCAGAATGCGCTGCCGCTCGTGGCGGCCCTTGTCGTCGAAGATGCAGAGCTCGGCGCGCTCGGCGTGCTTCGAGAAGATCGCGAAGTTCACGCCCTGGCCATCCCAGGTGGCGCCGAGCGGATAGGGCTTACCGGGCCAGACGGCGGACAGCGGCGTGTGGAGGCGCTTCGTCATGGGTGCGGTCGATCGTCCTGGTGGGAGCGCGAAGGCCATACGGTAGCAGGCGGGCTGGCGTTTCGCACGCTGTTGCGCGGTTGTTGATCATGCCCCGTTGGCCGCGCCGGCGACGCCGCGCTGCCGGATTGATCGCAGCTTTCGTTTCGACATCGAGGTCCCTTGCCGCGGCTGCAATCGGCGACTGCATCGGATTGCCGCCACATTTGTTACTCCCGGCCTTCGATTTCCGGTGCCAAACTGTCTCACGGCCAGCATGGAGCGATGCGCAGCGAATGGATTCACGCTTCAGGCCCGAGGCCGGGAATTCGCCCTGTCAGGAGATTTCAGCCATGACCATGTCAACCGAGAACGGACGGCAAGGCGGACCGCTTGCCATGCACAAACCGGCGGTCGTGTCGCCGCAGGCGTGGGAGGCGGCCCGCGAGCAGCTGCTCGTGAAGGAAAAGGCCCAGACCCGCGCCCGCGACGCCCTGGCCGCCGAGCGCCGGCGAATGCCGTGGATGGCCGTGGAGACGGCGTATGCATTCGACGGGCCTGCGGGCAAGGCCAGCCTGCTCGACCTGTTCGACGGTCGGCATCAGTTGATCGTCTACCGCGCCTTCTTCGAGCCGGGCGTGTTCGGCTGGCCCGACCACGCCTGCCGGGGCTGCTCCATGGTGGCCGACCAGGTCGCCCACGTCGCCCACCTGAACGCCCGTGACACCACCCTTGTCTTTGTCTCGCGTGCATCTCAGCCGGACATCGCGCGGCTGAAGGCGCGGATGGACTGGGAGATTCCGTGGTTTACCCTCACCGACAGCTTCGACGCCGACTTCGGCGTGGACCAGTGGCATGGCACGAACGTGTTCTACCGCGACGGCGACCGCGTGTTCCGCACCTACTTCGTCAACAACCGCGGCGACGAGCAGATGGGGAACACCTGGAACTACCTCGACATCACGCCGCTGGGCCGGCAGGAGGTCTGGGAAGACTCGCCCGAGGGCTATCCTCGGACGCCGACCTACAAGTGGTGGAACTGGCACGACAACTACGCCGCAGACGCAGTGCCCGACAAGCAGTGGGTCGAGGTGTCGGACGCCGGAGAAGCGGCGTTCCGGAACGAACACCCGAACACAAAGCCGTGAGCCCGTCCAGGAGCGAAACCCTTCGGGACGCTACGCCGCCTGCCGCCGAAGCGCATTCTTCCTGCGCACTTGGAAAAAGAACGCCATCAACTGCCAAGCCACGAAGAGGCCGACCAGGGCCATCAGGGTGCCGCTGATGGGCCGCGTGAAGAAGGTACCGAAGCTTCCGCGGCTCAGGAGCAGCGCACGGCGGAAATTCTCTTCCAGCATGGGGCCGAGGATGAAGCCCAGCATGAGCGGGGCGGCGTCCAGCTCGAGTCGCATGAACATGTAGCCCATCAGGCCGAAGGCCGCCGTGATGTAGAGGTCCTCCAGGTTGTTGTTCACGCTGTAGGTCCCGATGCAGCAGAAGAACAGGATCGACGGGAACAGCACGCTGTAGGGGATCTTGAACACCGACAGCCAGTAGCGCACCAGCGGCACGTTGAGCACCAGCAGGAAGACGTTGCCCACCCACATGCTGGCCACCAGGCCCCAGAAGAGCTCGGGGTGGCTGGCGATCATGTTCGGCCCCGGCTGGATGCCCTTGATGATGAAGGCGGCCAGCATCAGCGCCATCACCGCGTTCTCGGGGATGCCGATGCTCATCAGCGGGATGAAGCTGGTGCGGGCGGCCGCTTCGTCGGCCGCGGCCTGACCGGCCACGCCCTCGATGCAGCCGCTGCCGATCTCATGCTTGTACTTGCTGACCTTCTTGTCGAGGGCATAGGCGGCGAACTGGGCAATGGTGGGCCCGCCGCCGGGCAGGATGCCCAGGAAGGAGCCGATCACGCTGCCGCGCAGGGCACTGGGAATGATCCGCTTGAACTCCGCCCAGGTCGGGATCAGGTTGATCTTGCCGTTGAAGGGCGAGCGCTCCTCTTTGGAGTCGAGGTTCTTCGTGATCTCGGCGATACCGAAGCAGCCCAGTGCAATGCTCACGATGCCGACGCCGTCGACCAGGAAGGGCAGGTCCATGGTGAAGCGCGCCGTGCCGCTGTTCACGTCGGTGCCGATGGTGCCCAGCAGCACCCCGATCATGCACATGGCCAGCCCGTTGAGCAGGCTGCCGGTGGTGACGAAGCTCACGCACACGAAGCCGACCATCATCATGGCGCAGTAGTCTGCCGGACCGAACAGGAAGGCCACTTCGCCCAGCGTCGGCGCCAGGAACGCCAGCACCAGGATGGCGACGGTGCCGCCGATGAAGCTGGAGACGCCTGCGGTGAACAGCGCCAGCCCGGTCTTTCCCTTGAGCGTCATCTGGTAGCCGTCGATGCAGGCCACGATGCTGCTGGCGTGCGGGATCTTCATCGTGATGGCGCTCACGCTGTCCCCGTATTGCGCGCCGTAGTAGATGCCGGCCAGCATGATGAGCGCGCCGGTCGTGGGAATGGAATAGGTCAGCGGCAGCAGCAGGCTGATCGTGGCCAGGGGACCCAGGCCGGGCAGCAGGCCGACCAGCGTGCCCACCGTGCAGCCGATGGCGCAGAACAGCAGGTTCTGGAGGGTCAGGGCGTGTGAGAAGCCAAACGCCAGGTTGTTCAGGACGTCCATCAGTAGAGGGGCAGGTTCAAGCCGAGGAGTTTTTGGAGGACCAGGGCCATTGCGACCAGGCCGGCGGAAATCTTGACGTTGCGCACCCACGAGTAGGAGCTTCCGGCCAAGGTCGAGCAGAACACCATGAACACGATGCCCGCGATCATGTTCAGGTAGGTGGAGATCAGCGCCAGCCCGCAGAGGCTCGTCATGATGATGGCGATGTTCCTGAAGTTCAGGTTCAGGTGCACGCGCTCGACGAAGAACGATCGGACCACGGTGATCCCGCCGATCAGGAGCAGCATCGCGCTCACTACGGCCGGAAACAATCCGGGCCCCGCGCGGCTGAAGTCGCCGATCGGGTAACGCAGCGACTGCAGGCCGAAGGCGAGCGCGATCGCGATGAGGAATACACCTCTGACAAGATTTCTATTCATAGGCTGAAGACGAGGTTGTGACCAGGCACCCGGCGTTCCGTTTGTCCATGCCGGAGCTGCGGGGACGCCATGTTCTGTCCCCGTCGCTGAGCGGAATCTGACGCGCCCGTGAGGGAAATTACGTAGCAGGGTGGACGGCGGTGCCGCCAGTGCGGGCGCTAAAGCAGCGAGATTTCCTGCGCCCGCGCCAGTGCGCTGGTGCGGTTCTTCACGCCCAGCTTGGCGAAGATGTTGTGCAGGTGCCATTTCACCGTCGCCTCCGACAGGAACAGGCTCTGGGCCAGCTCGCGGTTGCCGAGGCCGGCCTTCAGCAAGCGAAGGATCTTCAGTTCGCGCTCGGTCAGTTCTTCGGTGTCGCCGCGTTCGGTGGCCGCGCGCGGTGCCGCCGGCGTGCTGCGGCCGGCCGCCTGCAGCAGCCGTTGCAGGTAGCCGGTCGGCTGCAGCTCGCCGCGGCCCGCACGGATCGCCTCCGCCATGTCGAGCAGCAATGCGTCGCCGTCGAGCAGGCTGCGCAGCAGGCCGCAGCGATCGGCCAGCGCCAGGGCTTCGTCGAGGGTGCGCAAGGCCTGGGCGCGGTCGAGCGCGCGGTGCTGGTGCAGCGCCTTGAGCGCCAGCAGCCGCGCCAGCTGCGCCTGGTGGCCGTCGCGCTGGGCGCGGCGCAGCGCATCGTTGAGGGCACCGAGCACGGCGGTGCCGGCGTTGTGCGCCGACAGGCGCAGCCGCAGGCTCAGCAGGCACACGCTGTCTTCCTCGATCAGCTCGGCGGCCGCCGGGCTGCCGCCGCCGTGGCCCACGAAACCATAGGACTGCGCGAGCTTGAGTGCGTCGTCCGGCGCGCCGGACTGCAGCCGCAGCGTGCAGCGCTCGGCCGCGAGGATCCGCACCAGGCGCGGCAGCTGGAGCCGATGGCCCAGCGATTCGCCTTCCAGCAGGCAGGCGTCGGCCGCCGCAGAGTCGCCGCGCAGGCGCAGCAGGCGGGCCCGCGTGAGGTAGCCGGCCGTGGTCATCTCGACCAGGCCGTGCTCGTCGATGAAGGGCAGGCCCTGGTCGACGAAGCGCTGCGCCTGCGGCAGGTCGTTCTGCTCGTAGCAGACCTCGGCCGCGAGCAGCGTGAGCATCGAGCCGGCGTACGACGCCACGCCAAGGCTGCGCTCCACGGTCGCGATGCCAATCTTCGCCTGGGCCATCGCCTCGTGCTGGTCGCCGCGCCGCATCGCGATCATCATCGCCAGTGCGGAGGCCCAGGCCAGGCCGTAGTCGGCCCGGCTTTCCTCGAGCGCGCGCCGCGCGATGGCCAATGCGCGCAGGCCCTGCTCGAACGCTTCGGTGGCGCAGCACCCGCTGGCCAGGACGTTCGCCACCACGCCGGTCAGGAAGGCATCGGCCTGCGGCCAGGTCTGGAGCCAGGCCTCGCTGCGTGCCTTGGCCAGCAGCAGCTCGCCGGTGTGGGCCCAGTAGACGCAGCGGATCATCTCGACGATGCGGCGCAGCGCATCGTCGCCGCTTTCGGCGCAGGCGGCTTCGAGGGCGCGCAGCTCCTGGTCGGCCTCCGGATAGCGGCGCGTGAGCACCAGCGACCAGGCGTGGCCGGTTCGGATCTTCGGCCGCGCATGCACCAGCGCCTGCGGCAGCCGCGTGAGCCAGCCCAGGAGAGTCGCATGTTCGCCGCGGTGCTGAACCAGCTCGGCCGAGAACGAGGCGACGAGATCGGCCGCGCGCTCCAGGTCGTTGGCTTCGAACGCGTGGCGCACGGCCTCGTGCGGCAGCCGGTGCCGGTGGAACCAGTCGCTGGCGCGCAAGTGGATCGCCCGCACCGTGTCGCCCGGCAGTTCCCGCGCCCGGCCGCGCAGGTAGTCGGCGAACAGGTGGTGGTAGCGGAACCAGGTGCGCGAGCGGTCCAGGCCCGAGAGGAACAGGTTGCGGCTCTGCACTTCCGCCAGCATCGCGCGGCTGTCGTCCCGTTCCAGCACCTCGTCGCAGAGCTCGGCGCAAAAGCGCTCGAGTCCGGCCGTGCCGAGAAGGAAGGTGCGAAGCTCCGGCCGCAGGCTGTCGAGTACCTGCTCGCCCAGGTAGTCGGTGATGTCGCGGTCGGTGCCGGAGAAGTCGGCGAGGAAGGCGCTGCGGTCGCCGCTCTCGCGCAGTGCGAGGGACGCGAGCTGGAGGCCGGCGATCCAGCCTTCGGTCAGGTCGTGCAGGGTTTCGACCTGGGCGCGATCGAGCGGTGCACCGCTCACGCGGCCGACGAAATCGGCCACCTCGTCAAGGCCCAGCCCGAAGTGCGCAGCCTCGAGCTCGAGCAGCTCGCCGCGCAGCCGCACCTGGCTCACCGACAGCGGCAGCCGCGTACGGCTGGCGATCACGAGGCCGATGGTCGGCGGCAGGTGCGCGACCAGCCATTCGAGCTTGCGGTGCACGCCTTCGTGCTGCACGAGATGGAAGTCGTCCAGCACCAGCAGCAGCCGCCGGTCGTGTCCGAGCAGGTCGTGCAGCAGCGAGGCGACCAGCGCATCGATCGAGGCCATGTTGCCGCCGTCGGCCTGGGCCAGCGCGTTGCGGCCGAGCCGGGCGTCGGCGTGGTGCAGCGCCGCGGCGAGGTAGCGCATGAAGCGAAGCGGGTCGTTGTCCTCGGCGTCGAGGCTGAGCCAGGCGGTGGTGATGCCCTGCGGCTCCACCTGGGAGACAAACTGCGCCAGCGCGGTGGTCTTGCCGTAGCCGGCCGGCGCCATCACGCTGATCAGGCGCCGGGTCAGGCCCGCGTGCAGCAGCGCCGACAGCTGCGAGCGCGCCAGCAGGCTCAGGGAAAGCTGCGGCGGCGCGAGCTTGGCCTCGACCAGCACCGCGGCCGATGCCTCGGCCAAGCCGGTTCCGCGAGCCTGCTGCCTGTGCTGCTGCGCCATGCCTGGATGTCTCCGCTCGTCGTGTTGTGCGCCTCAGTGTGCCTCAGAGAGGGGCGCTGCGCACCTGTCAGGCGGCAGGCCGCCAGTCGATGGTCCAGTGCACGGGCAGTCGGCCTAGTTCGGCTTCCGCCTGCTTCATCAGCGCCTCGCCTTGCGGTCCGGCCGGTGCGGCCGCCACGATGTGCGCCTCGAGCCCGTGCCGGGCGTGGGGCACCACGTCGACCGCCAGGCCGGATGGCCCGCAGATCTTCTCCAGCGTCTCGGTCAATGCCCTGGCGATCGCCAGCTCGCGCAGCTTCGGCTTGTAGATCTTGTTGACCGCCGTGAGCGGCATCGTGTCGACCACCACCACATCGACCGGCACGGCCGCGCGTTCGGTGATGGTGGCGCGCGCATGGGCCAGCAGCTCGGCGGTGCTGCACACCGCGTCCTTGCGCAAGGTGACGTAGGCCATCGGCAGTTCCCCCGCGTGGCCGTCGGGCTTGCCGACCGCGGCCGCCAGTTCCACCGCCGGGTGCCGCATCAGGCCCTCTTCGATCATGGCCGGGTCGATGTTGTGGCCGCCGCGGATGATCAGGTCCTTGGCGCGACCCGTGAGCCAGAAGTAGCCCTGCGCGTCCTGCCGGCCGAGGTCGCCGGTGTTGAGCCAGCCGTCGGCCAGGCAGACGCCGCGGTTGTCGCTGTCCTTCACGTAGCCCGAGAAGACGTAGGGCCCGCGCAGCAGCAGGGTGCCGATCTCGTCGACCGCGGCGTCGCGTTGCGGCGTGCCGTCCGCGGCGAGCTGTGCCACCTTCATCTCCTGGTAGGGCAGGCGCAGGCCGATCGAGCCGATCGCGCGCCGGCCGTCGCGCGGATTGATCGCGCTGACGCAGGTGGCCTCGGTCATGCCGTAGCCTTCGAGCAGCTTGAGTCCGGTGGCGGCCTCGAAGCGCTGGAACAGCTCGGGCGAGAGCGGTGCCGCGCCGCAGATCGCGAAGCGCAGCGAGCGCAGGTCGGCGCCCTCGCGCGGCACATTGAGCAGTGCCGAGAGCACCGTCGGCACGGCGCTGAACAGGGTCGCGCGGTAGCGCTGCACCGAGCGCCAGAAGGCGGCCAGCGTGCGCGGATCGCGGTAGCCGGCGGTCGACAGCATCACCACGTGCGCGCCCGCGCTGAACGGTGCGAGGCCGGTGACCATCATCGCGTTCGAGTGGAACAGCGGCAGGCCGCACAGCAGCGTGTCCTGCGGCCCCATGGCGACGACCGCGGCCACGCCCCAGGCATTGGCGGCTTCGTTGAAGTGCGTGCGCCGCGCCAGTTTGGGCGTGCCCGTGGTGCCGCCGGTATGGAAGTACGAGGCCACGTCGTCGGCTTGCGGCGGCGCGGCGCCGTGCAGCGCATCGCCGGGCTGGCCCGCGAGCAGGGCCTCGAAGTCGAGCGCCCAGGGCGGGCAGAGGCCGCTGCCGCCGACGCGCACCACGGCGCGGAGGCTGGGCACGCGGTCGCGCAGCGACTCCACCTTTTCCCAGATGCCGGGCTGATCCTGCCGGCCCTGCGCGACCAGCACCACGGTGCCGGCGGCGTTCAGGATGCCGGCCATGTGGTCGACCTCGAGAAAGGGGTTGACCGGGTTCACGATGCCCGCGGCCTCGGCGCCCCAGAGGGTGAAGTGGGTTTCGGGCAGGTTCGGCAGCAGGTAGGAGACGACGTCGCGCCGACCCACGCCCAGGCCGACGAAGGCGTTGGCCGCCTGCGTGACCCGGGCCGCGAGCGCCGCATAGTCGAAGCGCGTTTCACCGTCGGCCGGGTCGCCCGTGGGCACGAAGGTGAGGGCCGGCGCGTGCGGCGTGGCCGCGGCCTGCCGGCGCAGTGCGGCATGGCTCGACACCGGCTGCGTCAGCCGGGCGGCGATCGGCAGCGCCTCGATCGCCTCGATGTCGGCCAGGTCCCGCAGCGGCGGATGCGCCGGAGTCATGCGTGCCGGCCGCTTCAGGCGTGGACCGTCAGCTCGGGCTTCGCCACCAGGCCGAAGCTGCGCAACTGGCCCAGCAGTTCATGGTGGCCGAACGCCTGGCAGCCGGAGGCGAAGCCGAACCGCTTCGGTGCCTGCTGCAGCAGCGAATGCGCGGCGTAGGCCTGCAGCATGCCGGTCTGCTTGTAGTTGCAGTTGCCGAAGATCGTGCAGTGGGCGCGCCCCAGCGGCCCCGAAGCGTGCACCGAATCGACCGACTTGTTGAGCCGCGGGTTCTCGCGCGGCGGCATGGTGTTCATCACGCCGGCGGCGGTTTGTGCCAGCGCCGCGTAGCGGTCTTCCGCGTTCATGCCCTCGGTGGCCTTCAGGGCCGCCTCGACGATCTTCGGCACCCCGAGCATCAGCGGCTTGTTGAACACGCCGCCGAGCACCTTGACGTTGGCCACGCGCGGATCCTTGCGGAACCACACGGGATGCGAGGTGCCGCCCCACGGCAGGGCCAGCGCCATTTCGTGCTGGCCGGGGATCGCGAGGCTGTAGAGGCCGGCGTCGGGCTGCCACTCGACGTAGCGGTTCTGCTGCAGGTGGAAGGCCTTGGAGGTTGCCGCGTTGACCAGGATCGTCTGGGTCGAGGCGATCGTCGGGCTGCCGCCCCAGAACACCGCGATGTCCAGCGTGTCGAGGCCCGGCGTCTCGAGGCACAGCTGCGCCGCGATCTCGCCGGTGGTGTACATCTGCGCCAGGCCGGGCGACAGCAGCAGGCCGGCGGCCGCGAACTGCGCGCCGTACTGCGCGTCGAGCGTGATCAGCCAGTCCTGCTCGCCGGTGGTGTCGGTGTAGTGGCATCCGGCGGCCAGGCAGGCCTGGACCACTTCAGGGCCGAACTTCGCGAACGGGCCGACGGTGTTGAGGACCACCGAGGCGCCGCGGAAGAGCGCGGTCAGCGCCTCGGTGTTGTGCTGCACTTCGACCACCTCGCAGTCCGCGGTCTCGATGCCGGCCACGTTCGACTTCATGGCGGCCTGCAGCTTGTCCGCGCTGCGCCCGGCCGCGATGAAGGGGATGCCGTACTCGCGCAGGTACTCGCACACCAGCCGGCCGGTGTAGCCGCTGGCGCCATAGACGACGACGGGTTTCTTGGGGTTGCTCATCGATGACTCCCGGGATGTGGCCGATTCAAAGAAGCGAGGAGCTCACGCCGCCGTCGAGGACGTAGGCGCTGCCGTTGGAGAAGCTGGACCGGCCCGAGGCCAGGAAGACCGCAAGATGGGCCACTTCCTCGGGCGTGCCATAGCGGCCCTGGCGCTGGGCGATCACCGCGTCGAAGTCCGGGATGCCCAGCTGCTGCTCGAATTCGTGCTTGTGGCTGGCGACCAGCTCGGTGCCGATGAAGCCCGGCAAGATGGCATTGACGCGGATGTTGTGGCCGCGCAGC
The DNA here is from genome assembly GCF_056402355.1 of Variovorax sp. P4_B11. Classification (NCBI taxonomy): domain Bacteria; kingdom Pseudomonadati; phylum Pseudomonadota; class Betaproteobacteria; order Burkholderiales; family Comamonadaceae; genus Variovorax; species Variovorax sp. P4_B11. The sequence continues at coordinate 78,721 of NZ_JBFUHO010000022.1, read as the reverse complement.
TCGGTCGCCGCCGTCTGGGTCAGCGACACCACGCCGGCCTTGGCCGCCGCGTAGCTGCCGATCAGCGCGCAGGCCGCCTTGGCCGTGACGGAGGCCATGGTGATGATGGTGCCGCTGCCGGCCGCCACCATGGCGGGCGCTGCATAGCGGATGCACAGGAACACGCCGTCAAGGTTGACCGAGGTGACCTCGCGCCATTGCTCGTAGCTGGTGCTCGCGAGCGGCGCCACCCGGGCGACCCCGGCGTTGGGCACCATGATGTCGAGCCGGCCGTGCTGCTTCAGGGCCGCCGCCACCAGGGCTTCGACCTGGGCCGGCACCCGCACGTCGCAGGCGACGGCGGTGGCCCCGGCCAACGAGGCGGCGACCTTCTGTGCCGCGGCGGCGTCGATGTCCGACACGATGACCTTCGCGCCTTCGGCCGCGTAGGCCCGCGCCACGGCTTCGCCGAGGCCGCGCCCTGCGCCGGTGACGATGGCGACCTTGTCCTTCAGGAGCAACTGGCTCATAGCAATCCGGCAGACAGGCCGCCGTCCAGGATGTAGTGGGAGCCGGTGGTCCAGCTGGCGGCGTCGGAGGCGAGGAAGGCGGTCATCTCGGCCACCTCCAGGGGGGTGCCGAGGCGCAACTGCTTGGCCGCGACGAGGGCACTGAACGGCACGCCGACGATCGCCTCGACCGTCGGGATCAGCCGCTCGACCATGGCGGTGCCGACGAAGCCCGGACACACCGCGTTGACGCGGATGCCGGTGGGGCGAAGCTCGGCCGCGGCGGTGCGCGTGAGCTGGATCACGGCCGACTTCGACGCCGCGTACGAGCCGAACAAGGGCACGCCGTTGGTCCCCGCCAGCGACGAGATGTTGACCACCGAGCCCTTGCCCGAGGCGGCGAGGGCGCCGAGCGAGTGCTTCATGCCGAGGAACACGCCCATCACGTTGATGTTCATGAGGCGGCCGATCTCTTCCTCGGTCTGCTCGAACAGCGGCTTGACGATCTCGATGCCGGCGTTGTTGACCAGCGTGTCGAAGCCGCCGAAGGCGGCGAGGGTGGCCTCGACGGCGCGCCCCCAGTCGGCCGCCTGCGTCACGTCGCAGCGCACGGCGCGCGCCCGCGGGCCGAGCGCGTCGGCGGCCTTGGCGGCGCCGGCCTCGTCGATGTCGGCCAGCATCACCTGCGCGCCGCGCTCGACGAACAGCCGGGCGATCGCAAGGCCAAGCCCCTGCGCCGCGCCGGAAATCAGGGCCTTGCGGCCCTCCAGTTCGATCATCTGTGTCTCCTGCGCCTGTGTTCGGCGGTGGAGGCATTCGATCAGGGAGGGCGCGCGCGGGCCGCCCACCTAAAGATTGGTTTTTCGTGCTGCGCTGCAGCACGCAGCGGCCTCGGCGCCTCAGGTCCGGCGGGCCGTGTCGCCGCCCCGAAGGGCCGCCTGCTGTTCCTTGTAGAGCCGGCGTTCGCGCACGGCGATCAGGTAGCTCGATGCCACGACGAACACCGCGACGACCGCGATCACCACGGTGGCCAGTGCGTTCACGGTGGGATCCAGGCCCAGGCGGGCCCTCGAGAAGATCACCAGCGGCAGCGTCGTGGAGCCCGGGCCGGAGAGGAACGCGGACATCACCACGTCGTCCAGCGACAGCGTGAAGGTCAGCAGCCAGGCCGCCACCAGGGACTGCGCGATCATCGGCAGCGTGATCAGGAAGAAGACCTGCACGGGGCGGGCGCCGAGGTCCTGGGCGGCTTCCTCGTGCTGCGGATTGAGGTCGCGCAGGCGGGCGCCGATGACGACCGTGGCATAGGCCATGCCCACCAGCAGATGGCCGAGCCAGATCGTGACCAGGCCGCGCTCCGGGAAGCCGAACAGGCGCTGGACCGACACCAGCATCAGCAGCAGCGACAGGCCGACGATCACCTCGGGCATCACCAGCGGCGCGCTGACCATGCCGGAGAAAAGGGTGCGCCCGCGGAAGCGCGGGAAGCGCTGCAGGGCGAAGGCCGCGAGCGTGCCCAGGACGATGGCCGCCGTGGCGGTCGAGGCCGCGATCTTCAGCGACAGGAGCAGGCCGTCGCGGATGGCGTCGTCCGCCACCAGCTTGCGATACCAGCGCAGGCTGAAGCCGGCCCAGATGTTCGGAACCGGGGAGTCGGTGAAGCTGAAGACGATCAGCGCGACGATCGGCAGGTAGAGGAAGCCGAAGCCGAGCGCCAGCCACAGGCGGCTGGTCCAGCGTCCGGTGCGCGTGGCGATCATCGGCCCGCCGCCTTCGCCTGGTTGCTGCCGAAGACGGCCAGCGGCACGATGATCAGCAGCACCATCGTCACGGCCACGCTGGACGCCATGGGCCAGTCGTTGTTCGAGAAGAACTCGTCCCACAGCACGCGGCCGATCATGAGGGTGTCCGGGCCGCCCAGCAGCTCGGGGATCACGTACTCGCCCACGCAGGGGATGAACACCAGCATCGCTCCCGCCACGATGCCGGCCCGCGACAGCGGCACCGTGACCCGCCAGAAGGCCTGCCACGGCGTGGCGCCGAGGTCCTGGGCGGCCTCGAGCAGGCGCAGGTCCAGCTTGGACAGCGTGCCGAACAAGGGCAGCACCATGAAGGGCAGGTAGGTGTAGACCATTCCCAGGACCAGCGAGAAGGGGGTGTACATGAACTGCCCCGGCGCCGATATCAGGCCGAGCGGCAGCAGCAGCTGGTCGACATGCGCGTGGCGCAGGAAGCTGCCGACCCAGCCGGTCTCGGCATCCAGCAAGCCCTTCCAGGCGTAGACGCGAAGCAGGAAGCTGGTCCAGAAGGGCAGCATGACGCCCATCAGCAGCAAGGGCTGCAGGGCGGCCGAGGCGCGCGCCATGAAGTAGGCGAAGGGGTAGCCGATCAGCAGGCAGATCAGCGTCGTGGCGCCGGCATAGAGCAGCGACTGGCCGTAGGTCGCCCCGTAGATGTCGTCCTGCAGAATGGTCGCGTAGGTCCGCAGGTCGAGCTTCATGACCAGTGCCTGGTCCGCGAACGAGAACAGGCTGCTGATCCTGGCGCCGTCCATTTCGGCCAGGCTGATGCGCAGGACGATCAGGAAGGGCAGCAGGAAGAAGACCAGCAGCCACACATAGGGCGTGCCGATGAGCAGGGCCCGTGCCTTCGAGAACCGGCGTCGGCGCGGCGGCGCCTCGTGGCCGTGAGAGGGGTTGGCCGCCATGCCTTCAGCTCGTCAGGACGACCTGCGAAGTCGGCAGCCAGTGCGCCCAGACCGTGTCGCCCCGTTCGGGCGCTCCCTCGCGATGGCGGCTTTCGTTCGCGACCTGGACCTTGAGCCCGGCGCCGCTGGGCATCTCCAGGTGGTACAGCGTGGAGTCGCCGAAGTACGACAGCGCCTTGACGACGCCCCGGACCTGGTTGAATTCGCCCTCGGGCCGTTCGGCGCGCAGGAGGATCTTTTCCGGGCGAACCGCGACCGTGACCGTCTGCCCCGCATGGCCGCTGACGCCGTGGCCGACGCGATGCACGACATCGGCGCATCGGATGTCGACGTGGTCGGCGGCGTCGGCCACGATGCTGCCGTCCATCAGGTTCACGTTGCCGATGAAGTCGGCGACGAAGCGCGTGGCGGGCGTTTCGTAGAGGTCGCCGGGGCTGCCCACCTGGATGAAGCGGCCGCCGCTCATCACGGCCATGCGCGACGCCATCGTCATGGCCTCTTCCTGGTCGTGCGTCACCATGACGCAGGTCACGCCGACTTCCCGCACGATGTTGACCAGCTCGATCTGGGTCGCCTCGCGCAGCTTCCGGTCCAGCGCGCCGAGCGGCTCGTCGAGCAGCAGCAGCCGCGGCCGCTTGGCCAGGCAGCGCGCCAGAGCCACGCGCTGCTGCTGCCCGCCCGAGAGCTGGTGGGGCTTGCGCCGGCCGAGTCCGCCCAGTTGCACCAGGCGCAGCATGTCCTCGACGCGCGAGGCCACCTCGGCCTTGGGCAGCTTGTCGCGCCGCAGGCCGAAGGCGACGTTGTCCCAGACGCTCAGGTGGGGAAACAGCGCATAGGACTGGAACATCATGTTGAGCGGACGTTCGTACGGCGGCAGCCCCGTGAGGTCGACGCCGTCGAGCACGATGCGACCGGACGATGGCGTCTCGAAGCCGGCCAGCATTCGCAGCAGCGTGCTCTTGCCGCAGCCCGAGGGACCCAGCAGCGCGAAGATCTCGCCGCGCCCGATGTCCAGTTCGACCTGGTCCACCGCGCGAAAGTCGCCGAAGTCCTTGCTGACCGATTCGATTCGCAGGAAGGCGCGGTCTTCCCTGGGAGCATTCATGGGTGTCGGGTCAGCGCTTGGCCTTGAAGTTGGTGAAGGTGCGCGTGATCAGCTTGAGCGTCGCCTGGTCGGGCGTGTCGGGCGCGATCATGGTCGACAGCGCCACCTCGTCCGGGAACACGGCCTTGTCCTTGGCCAGGGCCGGATTGACGAACTTCATGGCCGCCTTGTTGGGGTTCGCATAGAAGACCTTGTTGGTCAGCGACGCATGAACCTCGGGCCGCAGGATGTAGTTGATCCACTTGTAGGCGTTCTCCGGGTGCTTGGCGTCCTTGGGGATGGCCATGGTGTCGAAGAACAGCAGGCCGCCGGTCTTGGGCAGCAGCACCTCGAGGTTCTGGGGGGTCTTTGCCTTGGCGGACTTGTCCTTGGCGATCATGATGTCGCCGGACCAGCCGATCACGGCACACAGCTGGCCCTTGGCCATCTGGTCGATATAGTCCGAGCCCGAGCCCGAGAAGCGCGTGACGTAGGGTCGCACGGCCTTGAGCATGTCGCCCGCCGCCTTGTAGTCGTCGGGGTTCTTGCTGCGCGGATCCTTGCCCATGTACTTCAGCGCGATCGGCATGATCTCGGACGGGCTGTCCAGGAAAGACACGCCGCAGTCCTTCAGTTTGGACAGGTATTCGGGCTTGAAGACCAGGTCCCAGGCGTTGTCCGGCAAGGGCGCGCCGCCCAGCGCCTTCTTGACCTTGTCGGCGTTGATGCCGACCGTCGTATAGCCCCAGAGCCAGTCGACGATGTGCGCGTTGCCCGGGTCCATCTTGGCCAGCTGGGCCTGGATGGCGGGGTCGAGGTTGGCGAGGTTCGGGAGCTTCGACTTGTCCAGCGTCTGCAGCAGGCCGGCCTGGATCTGCATCTTGGCGAAATGCGATCCGGGCACCACGATGTCGTAGCCCGACATCCCGGCCACCAGCTTGGCGTGCAAGGCCTCGTTGCTGTCGAACAGGTCGTAGCGGACCTTGATCCCCGTTTCCTTCTCGAAGTTCGCGACCGTGTCGTCCGCGATGTAGTCGCCCCAGTTGTAGATATTGAGGACCTTCTCCTCCTCGGCATGCACGGCGAAGGCCGCCAGCGCCGCGGCAGCGGCCATGGCCGCACTCAGGATCAAGGTGGGACGCAGCGACGTCAATTTCATGGACATACCTTCGGGGGCAGGAAAGTCGGGGGGCCAGGGATTGTTGCGGGGCGCATTATGAATCCAGATCGCCGCCCCGATGTGGTGCACGTGTGCGCTGCCGCATGCAAATTGAGGGCCAGCCGCAGCCGGGGGCCGGGCTGGCGCAGGGCCTCGTCAAGGCCCGGGCAGCACCCGCCAGGCCGCCACTTTCCGATGGAAGCCCTTGAGCTCCAGCTCGCCGGCGTCCTCGATCGACCCGCCGCCTTCGGGCCCCGCATCCTGCAATGCGGCCCGGACGCGCTGCGAGATCAGGATCTCGCCGCCCGCCGCTTCGCCGCACAGGCGCGCGGCCAGGTTGGTCACGGTGCCGATGGCGCCGTAGTCGATGCGGCCGTCGAAGCCGATGCCGCCGAGCGTGGCGAAGCCCTGCGCGATGCCGACGCCCATGTGCAGGTCGTAGCCCCGCCGGTGCCACTGGCTCCTGAGCGTAACCATCTCGCGCTGCATCTGGACCGCCATGCGCAAGGCGCGCGCCGGCGCATCGGCCACCGGCTGCGGATCGTTGAAGAAGATCATCATGCCGTCGCCCGAGAAGCGCTCCAGCGTGCCCTCGTGGGCCAGCACCAGCCGGCCCATCGCGGCGTGGTATTGCGCCAGCACGGCCATCACTTCCTCGGGGTCCGCGGTCTCGGTGAACGCGGTGAATCCGCGCAAGTCGAGGAAGACGACGGTGATCTCGCGCCGGTGGCTCCTGAGCGGATCGTCGGTTCCGCCGGCCAGGATGGCCTCGGCCAGCTGCGGCGAGAAGAAGCGCTTGAGCTGGCCCACGCGCTCGAGCTGCTTCACGCCCTCCGCCACCCGCTGCTCGAGCGTGCTGTTCCACGCCTGCAGCTCGGCCTTCTGCCGCTGGACCTCGTCGTACAGCGACTTGACCCGCAGCAGCGAGCGCACGCGGGCCATCAGCTCGGCCTGGTGGATCGGCTTGCCCAGGAAGTCGTCCGCCCCGGCGTTCAAGCCGTTCACCCGCTCCTGTTCGGGATCCAGCGCCGTCACGAGCACCACCGGCAACGCCGCCAGCGCCGGATCCGCGCGGATGGCGCGGCACACGTCGTAGCCGTTCATGCCCGGCATCATCACGTCCAGCAGCACCAGGTCGGGCGGGTCGGCGGCGATGCGTGCCAGGGCCTCCTCGCCGGATGCGGCGGTGCTGGTCCGATAGCCGCGTGCCGTGAGGACATCGGCGAGCAGCCTGACGTTCTTGTCGACGTCGTCGACGACCAGCACGTGCGCGCTCATAAGGCAACCTCTGGCCTCATGAAGGCCGTTGGAACACTGCTGCGCAGGGTTGTCCGCGGCGGCGGTCGGTCGGCGCTCATTCGACAGCCTCCAGCACCTGCAGCGGCAGCAGGAAGGTGAAGGTCGCGCCTTCGCCGAGGCGGCTGTCGACGCCCAGCGTGCCGCCATGCAGCGCGACGAAACGCCTGGCCAGCGGCAGGCCCAGGCCGGTGCCTTCGGCCTTGCGCAGATAGTCGTTGCCCGCCTGGCGGAATTCGTCGAACACCAGCTGGTGGTCCTCGGGTGCAATGCCCACGCCGGTGTCGGCGACGCTGACCTCGGCCATCGCCTGGCCCGCGGCGCTGTCGATGCGCCGCGCGCTCAGCCGCACGCGGCCGCCGGCGGGGGTGAACTTCACCGCGTTGGAGAGCAGGTTCACCACCACCTGCTTGACCTTGCGTGCATCTGCGACCCATTCGTTCAGTCCTTCGCCGACCGCCAGCGACAGCGAGAGGCCGTGGCGCTGCGCGCGCTCGCGCACCAGGGTCAGGGCGTTCTCCAGCAGCAGGCCGAGGTCGAAGCAGCTCAGGTCCAGTTCCATCCGTCCGGCTTCGATCTTCGACAGGTCCAGCACATCGTTGATCAAGGTCAGCAGGTGCTGGCCGGAGGAGTGGATGTCCCGCAGGTACGCCATCTGCTTGTCATTGACCGCGCCGAACATCTGTTCGGTCAGCACTTCGGAAAAGCCGATGATGGCGTTCAAGGGGGTGCGCAGTTCGTGCGACATGTTGGCCAGGAACTCGGACTTGTGCTGGTTCGCCACTTCGAGCTGGCGGCCTTTCTCCTCGATCTCACGGAACAGGCGCGCGTTCTCGATCGCGATCACCGCCTGGTCGGCGAAGGTCTCGATCAGGCGGACTTCGGCATTCGAGAAGGGTTGCACCTGCTTGCGCATCACGGCAATGATGCCGACCGACGCACCCTCGCGCACCATCGGAACGGCCAACACGGTCCTGAAGCCGTGGCGGGCCTGCGGTTCGCGTGAATCGGGATACTCGGAGTCGAGCTGCCGGGTGACGTCCTGCACGTGCACGGTACGGTGCTCGGCGAAGGCCCGCCCGACCACCGATCCCCGGGTCAGCGGCAGAACCTCGTCCCGGCCCAGGGCGGCGTCGCTCCCGGTGCCCAGGTAGCCGGTCATGGCACGCAGGTGATCGTCCTCGGGCAGCCAGATGCGGCAGCCGTAGGCCCGGCACAGCGCCGCCGAGCGCTCGGCCACGGCCTGCAGGACCGGTTGCAGATCCGTCGGCGATCGGCTGATGACGCGCAGGATCCCGGCCGTCGCCGTCTGGTGCTCGAGCGCCGCGCTCAGCTCGGCGGTGCGTTGGTCGACCTTGCGCTCCAGTTCGCCGTAGGACTCGCGCAGCTGCGCCGACATGCGATTGAACTGGTTGGCCAGGCCTTCCAGCTCGTCGCCGGTGCGGACCTCGATCTGTTGATTCAGGTCTCCCTGGCCGATGTGCCGTGCGCCCCGGGCCAGCGTCCGGATCGGCCGCACCATGCTGCGCGCCAGCAGCGACGCCGCCAGCGCCGAGATCGCCAGGCCCGCCAGCAGCAGCATGGCGGCGCGCAGGATCGAGGCATTGAGCTTGGCGTAGACCTCGGCGATCGGCTGTTCGACGAACACCTTCCAGCCCAGCGGCTCGATCGATGCCATCGCGGTCAGCACGGTGGCGCCCTGCAGGTCGCGCGACACCATGGCCGGTCGCTGCGGCACGCCGTCGGCCGCCGCGGCCTGGACGTGCGGCAGCTGGGCGAGGCTGGTCTTGCGCAGCACCAGGCCGATGTCGGGGTCGGCCACCAGCAGGCCCTGGCTGTCGAGCACATAGGCCTTGCCAGCCTCGCCGATGCGGATGCGCGAGACGACATCCCAGATGAACTTGAGATTCAGCTCGGCCACCGTGACCGGGCCGCCTGGGCCCGCGGAACGGATCGCGACCGTCATGTAGGGCTCGGTGCCGCGGTTGAAATACACCGGGCCGAACCACGGCGCGTCGGGCAGGGCGCTGCGGAATGCCGCCTCCGACGACCGGTCCCTGCCGGAGCCCACGACGTCCATCCCCACGCGCGACACCGCGACCTGCTCGCGGCCGTCGCCGTCGAGCTGCGCGATGTCGGTCACTTCGGGCGCCTGGCGCAGCAGCCGCCAGAACTCCGCGCGCCGCGCCGCCAGGTCCGAAGCGTCGAGCTGGGCCAGCGAGGCATAGGCCAGCTGCTGGGTCACCCGCTGGAGGTACTGCTCGATTCGCGCCGCGGCGCCCAGGGCCTTTTCATGCTGCAGGCTGGCCAGTGCCGCCTTGTTCTCCTGGTAGGAGAAATAGAGGCCGATCGCGCTGGACGCCAGCAGCACCATCGTCACCAGCGAAAGGATCAGCAGCAGGTACTTGCGGAACAGGCGGCCCCGATGCACGTCCCGCGTGCCTTGGGGCAACAGGGCGGAGCGTCGGTCCTGGGCTGTTGCTGCAAGCTCGCCGGGAAGCGAGGCGGGGGACGAATCCTGGGCCGTCATGGCCTGTCAATTGGACATCGTCGCCTGCACGATGGGAAGGCCGGGCGAGTAGGCCTATTGGCCGAGTCACTATGGCGCCCGGTGGCGGGGCGGGGGGCGCAGAATCCATCCGGCGGCTGCCGGCGACTAGGAGAGAAGCGATGCGCAGCAGGATGGGGTGGGTTTTTCTGTGCGCTGCGCTGGCGGCCAGCGCTGCCCTTGCGCAGGCGCAGCAGCCCAGGAAGGTTCCGCGTCTGGGCTACCTGGCGGCCGTTTCGGCCAGCGCCGATGCGCCGCGGCTGGAAGCATTCCGGCAGGGGCTGCGCGATCTCGGCTATGTCGAAGGGCAGACCATCCTGATCGACTACCGCCACGAGAGCCAGGATCTGCAGCGGCTTCCGAGCCTGGCGGCCGAGCTGGTCGGCCTCGACGTCGACGTGCTCGTGGCGGTGACGTCGAATGCGGCGCAGGCCGCCAGCCGGACGACCCGGACCGTGCCGATCGTCTTCATGGGCGTCACGGATCCGATCACCACCGGACTGGCCCAGAGCCTGGCGCGGCCCGGCGGCAACAGCACCGGCATCACCAACGTGGCGGCGATCCTCACCGGCAAGCGACTGGAACTCCTGAAGGAGATCCAGCCCGCCGTCGCCCGCGTGGCGGTGCTCTGGGACCCCCTGGCGCCCGGCTCCGTTCCCCAGTGGGAGGCCAGCCAGTCGCCGGCGGAGAAACTCGGCCTCCAGCTGTATTCGATGGCGGCCAGCAGCGCCGACGCCTATGCCGAGGCCTTCAAGGAAGCCGCCAGGGCGCGCAGCGGCGCGGTGTGGGTCACGTTGAACCCGGTGGCCAATTCGAACCAGAGGATGATCGCCGAGCTGGCCATCGCGCACGGGTTGCCGTCGATCTGTGCCCGCAGCGACTATGCCGAGAACGGCTGCCTGGTGGCCTACGGACCGGGCTACGGCACCGAGGGCAAGGACGGCGCCCGCTACGTCGACAGGATCCTGAAGGGCGCCAAGCCCGCGGACCTGCCGATCGAGCAGCCGACGACCTTCGAGTTGCTGATCAACCTGAAGACCGCCCAGCGTCTCGGCGTGACGATCCCGCGAACGGTGCTGGACCGGGCCGACAAGCTGATCCAGTGATTCCCGGCGCCGGCGGGCCGGCCCGTCAATCGTCGGTGGCGGCGTTGGCGCCGCCGCTGGCCGCGAAGAACGGCATCGGATCGACCGCGCTGCCGTTCCGGCGCAATTCGAAATGCAGCTTGACGGTGGCGGACTCGCTGTTGCCCATGCGGGCGATCAGCTGGCCGCGCTTCACGCTCTGGCCTTCCTTCACGAGCAGTTCGCTGTTGTGCGCGTAGGCCGACATGTAGGTGGCGTCGTGCTTGATCATGACCAGCCGTCCGTAACCGCGCAGCGTGGCCGCCGCGAAGACCACCTTGCCGTCGCCGGCGGCGCGGACCGGGTCGCCCTTCGTGCCCCCGAAGTCCACGCCCTTGTTCGAGCGGCCGTCGAAGCGCGCCACGACGGCGCCGCTCGCGGGCCGCTGGTAGCTGCGGTCGGGCTTGATTGCAGCCACCGGCTTGTCGGCCTCGGTGCGCGCTTGCGTCTTCTTCGACCGGGATGCCTGCTTCGAACCGGATGGCTTCGGCGCGCTGGTGCTGCGCGAAGCTTCCGAGCGGGCGCCGGAATCGTCCGCCGGGGCTGCGCCAGCCGGCGCCGCGCGCCGTGCGGGCGGGGCGGGCTGGGTGGCGCACCCGATGAGCAGCGCGCCGGCCACGGCGCAGGCGAGGCCCGACGCAGCGCGGCCGATGAATGTCCTGTACTGACCTGTCATGCGTCGACTGTAAGGGCAGCGGCCTCGGGCCGGCGCCGGGCCGTCCCAAGGCGGCGGGGGGCTCAGTCCTTCACGCCAGATGCGATGCCAGCAGCTCGCGCACCCGTGTCACCAGTTCGGGCTCGGCGCGGCGCGGCGGCAGGAACTGGAAGGCCACGCGCGGCAGCGCCGGCAGGCCGTGCGGCGCCTGCAGCCGCGTCACGCCGGCGCACAGCGCCGATTCGTTGAGGCAGGCCACGCCGAGCCCGGCCGCCAGCGCCGACTGCAGGCCCGCCACGCCCGAGGCGACATGCGCCACCGCGTATGGCACGCGCCGCTCGCGCAGCAGGCGGATCGTGAACTGGTGCAGCGTACAGCTGTCGGGCAGCACCAGCAGCCGCAGCGGCTCGCCGCGCGCGATGCGATGGCCTTCGGCGCCGACCCATGCGAGTGCTTCGCGCCGCAGCGGCGACGCCGGCCCTCGGCTGCCGGCCCGGGCCGCCGCCGGGTTGATGCGCATCGCCAGGCCGATGTCGAAATCGCCGCGCCCGAAGGCGGCTTCCATCGCGCTGCCCTGCAGGACGCTCACGTGGAGGCGCAGTTGCGGATAGCTCTGGCCGACCCGGCTCAACAGGCGGCTCAGCTCACCCGGCCTGAAGTAGTCGGTGACCGCGAGCCGCAGCTCGCCCTGCAGCGTCTCGCCGCTCAGGTCGCGCAGCGCCTCGTCGCTGGCGGCGAGCAGGCGGCGCGCATGGTCGAGCAGGCGCAGGCCGGCGGGCGTCGGCGCGACGCCGGCCTTGCTGCGGCTCAGCAGCGCATGGCCGATCCGCTCTTCGAGCTTGCGCATCTGCTCGCTGACCGCGGACTGAGAAAGGAACACGACCGGCGCCGCCGCCGTCAGGCTGCCCGCGTCGACCACCGCGACCAGGGTCTTGAGTTGTTGGAGATCGAGAGGCTGCATGCCGATATCCATTCATGAAACCGATGATATGCATCATATCTTCCCGCTTTTCAGATGACATTGCGGTTTCGACAATGAGGCCTCGTTCATTGCAGGAGCTCAGCCACCATGCCCCATATCGTCATTCATCTCTCGGGCCAGCCCGATGCGCAACTCACGCGCAAGGTCGTCGACAAGGTCGCCGGCCTGACCCAGTCCGTGCTCGACAAGCAGCTGCCCGTGATCGCGATCGCGGTGCAGTACATCGCGGCCGACAGCTGGTTCGTCGGCGGCCAGTCGCTGGCCGAGCTGGGAAAGTCGGCCTTCCATCTCGACATCAGCATCACCGACGAGACCAACACCAAGGCCGAGAAGGCCCGCTACCTGCGCGAGGTCCACGCCGCGATGGCCGAGCTCAGGGGCAATCTGCACGAGGTCTCGTACGTGCACCTGATCGATGCCCGCGCCGCGGCCTACGGCTATGGCGGCAGGACCCAGGAGTACCGGCACCAGCAGGCTGGGGTCTGAGGCCCCCACGCTCGTCACTTCGTGTACTCGCTGCCCCCCGAAGGGGGCGCAGACCGCCTTGGGGCGGCCCGGCGCCGGTCTGAGGCCCCCACGCTCGTCACTTCGTGTACTCGCTGCCCCCGAGGGGGGCGCAGACCGCCTTGGGGCGGCTCGGCGCCGGTCTGAGCGTCAGCTACGCGATCGCCGCGTAGGCCACGATCTCGATCTTCATGCCCGGCACCACCAGGCCCGAGACGCCCATGCTCGATCGGTTCGGGTAGGGGGCGGCGAAGAACTCGCGGTACACGGCGTCGATCCGCGGCATGTCCTGGACGTCGGTCATGTAGATCAGCACCTGGGTGACGTCGTCGAGGCGGCCGCCGGCGGCCTCCACGGCGCGCCGCAGGTTGGCGAAAGTCAGGCGGGCCTGGTCTTCGATGGCGCCGGTGTCGATGCGGCCGTCGGGGCGCACCGGCCCGTGGGCGGTGAACAACAGGCCCGAGGCCTTCACCGCCCAGGAGAAGGGCTGCGCCAGCGCCGGCAGGCCGGTGTCGACGATCTCCTTCACGCGAGCACCGCCGCCATCGCCTGCGCCACATGGTCCACGTTGGCGCTGGTCAGCCCCGACAGGCACATGCGGCCCGAACGCACCAGGTAGACCGCATGCGCGTCGCGCAGCCGCGCCACCTGCGCCTCGCTGAGTCCGGTGTAGCTGAACATGCCACGCTGCGTGACCAGGTAGCCGAAGTCGCGCCGACCCTGGAACGTCTCGTCGAGCACCGCCAGCAGGCGTTCGCGCATGGCGCGGATGCGCTGTCGCATGGCGGCCGTCTCGTCGGTCCAGAGCGCGAACAGCGCCGGGTCCTGCAGCACGCGGCTGATCACGCGGGCGCCGTGCGTGGGCGGGGTCGAGTAGTTGCGGCGCACGGTCGCCTTCAGCTGGCCCAGCACGGTCTCGGCCGCGGCGCGGTTCTCGCACACCACGCTGAGGCCGCCGCAGCGTTCGCCGTACATCGAGAAGTTCTTCGAGAACGAGTTGGCGGCGAAGAAGGCGATGCCGGCGTCGGCCAGCGCGCGCAGGGCGAAGGCATCCTCGTCTAGGCCGTCGCCGAAGCCCTGGTAGGCGATGTCGATGAACGGGATCAGCTCGCGCGCGCGCAGCACCGGGATCAGCGCCTGCCACTGTTCGTGCGACAGGTCGACGCCGGTCGGGTTGTGGCAGCTGGCATGCAGCAGCACGATGCTGCGGCGCGGCAGGGCGTCGAGGCTGGCCAGCATGCGGTCGAACGAAAGGCCGCCGGTGGCCGGGTCGTAGTAGGGATAGGTCCGAACCGCGAGGCCGGCGCCTTCGAAGATGGCGCGGTGGTTTTCCCAGGTCGGATCGCTGACCCAGATGCCGGCTTCGGGAAAGTAGCGGCGCAGGAAGTCGGCGCCGACCTTCAGCGCGCCGGAGCCGCCGAGCGTCTGCAGCGTGGCGATGCGGCCGCTGGTGACGGCTTCGTGCGAGGCGCCGAACAGCAGTCGCTGGACGGCGCTGCGGAAATCCGCGAGGCCCTCGATCGGCAGGTAGGGGCGCGGCCCGATCTCCTGCAGCAGGGCAGTCTCGGCGCGGCGTACCGAGGGCAGCACCGGCAGGCGGCCTTCATCGTCGAAGTAGACGCCGATGCCGAGGCTGACCTTGTTCGGGCGCGGGTCGGCCTGGAAGGCTTCCATCAGAGACAGGATGGGGTCGCCCGCGTAGGGCGGGACATGGCTGAACAGCGAGGGGGACGAGGCGGTCATGAAGAAGTCTCTGATGGGCGTTGTGAAGCCCGGATTCTTCGATCGGCGGATCGGCATGCCAAGTATTTTTTGATCGGTGCATAGATTTGTCTATTTATCTTCGGATTAAGAATTTTCTTTGCGCATCCGCCTGGCGACGCGAGGCCGAGCAGGCCTGGCAATCTTCAACATTGTCAAGACGCATTTGTTCTGTTCGTTCGAATTGCCGGTGCGGAACTGTCTGTGTTTAATGCCCGAAAAAAAGGGGCATTGGCCTCAGGAGGAGCTCGAATGAACCGACGAAGAAAGTTGGAGGGAGCCCAACCCGACAACCAGCTCACGCCGGGTGCCGAGTACCGGCGCCGCCGCTACCCCGAAGGCCGGTTGCGCGAGCGCAGCCGCACCAGTGCCGACGTCTCGGCCGGCTGGGTTCATTCGCTGCTGGACGGAAGCGGCAGACTGACGGTCACCGCGCATGGCGGCCAGCACGTCGCGACCAGCCGGCCCGACGGCAACTCCAGTTTCTACGGCGCCACCGTGGCGCTGGACTTCACGGTCAACAACACGTTGAGCTGGGGCACCTTTGCCTGGTGGGAGCGTGATGCCTACAACGTCGACCGGGTGCATTTCCACCCGGACACGATCGACAACAGCGTGATCCTGCGGCGCAAGGACAAGCTCTATGAGGTGGGCGCCTATCTGGTCTGGGAATTTGTGCCGACCTGGACGCTCAGGCCCGAATTGCTCTGGATTCGCGACCAGAGCAATTCGGTTGGCTTCAACTACGGCGCGACCGAGGCCTGGCTCAATGTCCGAAAGAGCTTCTGAATGCGTCGCCCGACTTGGGTACGTGCGCCTTGACAAACCCTATGAGCACATTGATCCTCGCTCCGCGCTGTAAGTGAAAGTGCACATACAGGGCATCGAAAAGAAGAACAAAGGAGTAGGAATGGCTTCGACCGAGCAGAAGATGTCGCGCATGCAGCTCACCGCGATGGTGGTGGGCGGGATGGTCGGTGCGGGGATCTTCTCCCTTCCGCGGACCTTCGCGAATGCGACCGGTCCGCTCGGCGCCGTGATCGCGTGGCTCATCGCCGGCACCGGCATGTACATGCTGGCCCGGGTGTTCCAGTCGCTGGCCGAGCGCAAGCCCGACCTCGACGCCGGTGTGTTCGCCTATGCGAAGGCGGGCTTCGGCGACTATCCCGGCTTCCTGTCGGCCTTCGGCTACTGGATCGGCAGCTGCATCGGCAACGTGTCGTACTGGGTGCTGATCAAGTCCCACGTGCCCGCCACATCCGCTGCCCAACGAGTTGGTAATTGGCCCAGGACGACGACGCTGCTGGCGATCGCGGCGCTGGTGTCGCTGTCGGCCTGCAGGCGCGCCGAGGAAGCCCCGGCGCCCGAGGTCCGGCCGGTCCGCGTGATGACGATCGAGCGCCGCTCGGTCGGCGACACCGTCTCCCTCACCGGGCGCGTGCAGGCGCAGAGCGAGGTCAACCAGTCCTTCCGCATCGACGGCCGGCTGATCGAGCGCAACGTGGACATCGGCGACCGGGTCAAGCCGGGCCAGCTGCTGGCGCGGCTCGACCAGATGAACGAGGACAGCAGCCTGCAATCGGCGCGGGCCCAGCTGGCGGCGGCGCAGGCCCAAGGCATCGAGGCGCGCAACACCTTCAACCGGATGCGCGACCTGCTGGCCGAGAACGCGGTGTCGCGCGCATCGTTCGAGCAGGCGGAAGCGCTGCTGAAGGTCACGCAGTCGCAGGTCGAGTCGGCACAGTCGCTGGTCAACATCGCCCAGAACCGCGTGAGCTACACCCGGCTGCTGTCCGACGTGGCCGGCGTGGTCACGGCGCGCGGCGCCGAGCCCGGCGAGGTGGTGCCGGCCGGCCGCATGATCGTGCAGGTGGCGCGCGAGGGCGCGATCGACGCCGTGTTCGACGTCCCGGCGCAGGTCAAGGACATCGCCCCGAGCAACCCGGACATCCTGGTCGCGCTGGGCGGGGACCCCAAGGTCACGGCCGCCGGCAAGGTGCGCGAGGTCTCGCCGCGCGCCGATCCGGTCACCGGCACCTTCGCGGTCCGGGTCCGGCTGATCAATCCGCCCGCGGCGATGCGCCTGGGCAGCACGGTCACGGGGCGCATGAAACTCGACACCGAGCCCGCGCTCGACATCCCGGCCAGCGCACTGGTCCGCGCCAACGGCCAGAGCTCGGTGTGGATCGTCGACACCAAGGCCGGCACCGTCGCGGCCCGCAATGTCCAGGTGCGCGCCTATGACGCGGCCCGCGTCCAGGTCTCGCAGGGGCTGGCGCCCGGCGACGTGATCGTCACCGCCGGGGTCCAGGCGCTGCGGCCGGGACAGAAGGTCCGCTGGCTCGAGGCCGCGAAGTGATCGGCCCGAACCTGTCGGAGTGGGCGCTCTCGAAGCGCTCGCTGGTGGTGTTCCTGATGATCATCGCGGTCGTCGCGGGCACCTTGTCGTTCCTGAAGCTGGGGCGTGCCGAGGACCCGGCCTTCACTTTCCGCACCATGATCGTCGCCGCCGGCTGGCCCGGTGCGACGGTCGACGAGACGCTGTCGCAGGTCACCGAGCGGCTCGAGCGCACGCTCCAGGAAACGCACCACCTCGACCGCGTGCGCAGCTACACCACGGCCGGCCAGACCACGATCTTCGTCGACCTCAAGCAATCGACGCCGGCGGGCGAGGTGGCCGACATCTGGTACCAGGTGCGCAAGAACATCGGCGACATGCGCCAGACGCTGCCGAGCGGCGTCGTCGGGCCCTTCTTCAACGACGACTTCGGCGACACCTTCGGCGTCATCTATGCCTTCACCGCCGACGGCTACACCTTCCGCGAATTGCGCGACAAGGTCGAAGACGCGCGTTCGCGCCTGCTGCAGGTGCCCGACGTCTCCAAGGTCGAGGTGCTGGGCGCGCAGGACGAGCAGATCTTCATCGAGTTCTCGACCGAGCGCCTGGCCGGCCTGCGCCTGGACTACGGCGCGATCGTCGCGGCGCTGCAGGCACAGAACGTGATCCGGCCGGCCGGCGTGCTGCAGACCGAGCAGGAGCGCGTCTTCATGCGCGTCACGGGGTCCTTCGACACCGAGCGCGACATCGAGGCGGTCAACCTGGTGCTCGGCGGCCGCAACATCCGGCTCGGCGACATCGCGACCGTGCGCCGCGGCTTCGCCGATCCGCCGCAGCCGATGTTCCGGGTCAACGGCAAGCCCGCGATCGGCCTGGCGATCGCGATGCGCGAGTCAGGCGACATCCTCGCGCTCGGGAAGAACATCAAGGCCGAGATGGCCGACATCACGGCCAACCTGCCGCACGGCATCGAGCCGACGCTGGTGGCCGACCAGGCGGTCACGGTCGACGTCGCGATCAGCGACTTCATGGCTTCGCTCTGGCAGGCCATCGCGATCATCCTGGTGTGCAGCTTCGTGAGCCTGGGCGTGCGGCCCGGCGCGGTGGTGGCGCTGTCGATTCCGCTGACGCTGGCGATCGTGTTCGCGGTCATGGATCTGGTCCACATCGACCTGCACCGGGTCTCGCTCGGGGCGCTGATCATCGCGCTGACCCTGCTGGTCGACGATGCGATGACCACGGTCGACGCGATGATCAACCGGCTCGCGGCCGGCGACACCAAGGACCAGGCGGCGACCTTCGCCTACCGCACGCTGGCCGCGCCGATGCTGATCGGCACGCTGGTGTCGATCTCCAGCTTCGTGCCGATCGGCTTCGCGCGCAGTTCGGCCGGCGAATACACCTTCTCGATCTTCGCCGTGGTGGCGATCGCGCTGATCGTGTCCTGGCTCGGCGCCGTGATCTTCGCGCCGCTGGTCGGCAAGGCGCTGCTGAAGGCGCCCAAGCCCGGCGCCGACAACCAGCCGAGCAAGTTCCTCAGTGCCTACGGCAGCTTTCTCAAAGGCGCGATCCGGGCCCGCTGGCTGACGATCGGTCTCACGCTGGCGGCCTTCGTGGTGTCGATGTTCCTGGTGCGCTTCGTGCCGCAGCAGTTCTTCCCGGCCTCCGACCGGCCCGAGCTGACGATCGACCTGACCCTGCGGCAGAACGCATCGATCCACGCCACCGAGGACGAAGTCAAGCGGCTGGAGGACATCCTCAAGGCCGACCCCGATGTCGACCACTTCAGCTCCTATGTCGGGCGCGGCGCGGTGCGCTTCATCCTGACGCTCAACGTCCAGCTGGCCAACCCCTTCTTCTCGCAGCTGATCGTGGTCGCCAAGGACCTCGAGTCGCGCGACCGCCTGCAGAACAAGCTCGAGAAGGTGCTGGCCGAGCAGTTCCCCGACATGGTCGCGCGGGTGTCGCCGCTCGAACTCGGGCCGCCGGTGGGCTGGCCGCTGCAGTACCGCGTGATGGGTCCCGACAAGGACGAGGTGCGCAAGATCTCGCTCGATCTCGCCGGCATCCTGGGCTCGCATCCGCAGGCCCGGCACGTCAATTTCGACTGGATGGAGCCGGCGCGGCAGATCCAGATCCGCGTCAACCAGGACGAGGCGCGCCAGCTCGGCATCAGCACCGGCGCGCTGGCCGGCATCATGAACGCGACCATCACCGGAACGCCGGTCACGCAGGTGCGCGACGACATCTACCTGGTCAACGTGGTGGCCCGCTCGAGCGCCGAGCAGCGCTTGTCGCTGCAGACGCTGAGCACCTTGCAGGTGCCCACGGCCAGCGGCCGGATGGTGCCGCTGAACCAGTTCGCGACCTTCTCGGAAGAGCAGGAGTCGCCGCTGGTCTGGCGCCGCAACCGGGTGCCGACGCTCACGGTGCGGGCCGACGTGGTGCACGGCGCGCTGCCCGACACCATCGTCGAGGCGCTGGCGCCGAAGATCAAGGCGTTCAACGCCAAGCTGCCGAAGGGCTACAAGATCGAGACCGGCGGCTTGTCCGAGGAGAGTGCCGCGTCGAGCGCCTCGGTGTTCGCCGTCGTGCCGCTCATGATCGTGCTGATGCTGCTGAGCATGATGGTGCTGCTGGTGAGCTTCCGCCGGCTCGCGATGGTGGTCTGCGTGATGCCCCTGGGATTGATCGGCGTGGTGATCACGCTGCTGGTGTTCAACCGGCCGCTGGGCTTCGTCGCCATCCTCGGCATCCTGGCGCTGATCGGCATGATCGCCAAGAACGGCGTGATCCTGATCGTGCAGATCGAGACCTTCCGCGCCGAAGGCATGAACGTGCTCGATGCCGTCGTGGCCTCGGCCACCTCGCGGATGCGGCCGATGATGCTGACCTCGATCTCGACCGTGCTCGGCCTGATCCCGATCGCGCCCACGGTGTTCTGGGGCTCGATGGCCTTCGCGATCATGGGCGGGCTGCTGGTGGCCACCGTGCTGACGCTGGTCTTCCTGCCGACCCTGTACGTGCTGGTGTTCGGCAAGGAGAAGCCGACGCCGCCGGCGGGCGCGGTCGAGCCGGCGTGAGCGGCCGGATCTCTGAAGGGACAACGCGCATGAAGTCCGCCCCGTCGGCACCTTCGCGGCGTTCCACGGCGATGGTCCGCGGGCTGCTGCTGCTCGTGCTCTGGCTGCTGCTGATCCCCAGCCTCAAGCCGGCCGATCTTGTAGTCGGTCTGGTCGCGGTGGCGGCCGGCACCTTCACCAGCCTGCGCCTGCTGCCGCCCGAGGCGGGGCACTTGCGCCTGGGCGCGCTGCTCGGATTCCTGCCGCATTTCCTCTGGCAATCGGTGCTGGCCGGTGTCGACGTCGCACGCCGGGCGCTGTCGCCGCGGATGCCGCTGCGGCCCGGCTTCGTCGTCTACCGGGTCGGCTTTCCCCCCGGCCTCGCGCGCAACGAGTTCACCTCGATCACCAGCCTGCTGCCGGGCTCGGTGCCGGTCGCCGATTCGGAAGAAGAGATCGTCTATCACTGCCTGGACGTCGGCGAGCCGGTCGCCGAACAGATGGCCGCCGAGGAGCGCCGCCTGCGCGGGGCACTGGTCGCGGGAGAGCGCCACCATGACTGAGTTCCTGCTCGGCGCATCGGCCTTCGTGCTGTTGACGGTGGCGGTCGGCCTGATCTGCATCCTGCGCGGCCCCGACGACGTCGATCGCATGATGTCGGTGCAGCTGTTCGGCACCGCCGGCATCGCGGCCCTGCTGCTGCTGGGGGCCGCGATCGGCGCGGCGGCGGTGGTCGACCTGGCGCTGATCCTGGCGGTGCTGGCGGCTTTCGCCGCGCTGGCCTTCGTCAAGGCCGGCGTGCGCTCGGGGCCCGACCTCGCCGAGCCGGAGGACCGCGCATGAAGGGTATCGCGGACATCTTCACGATCGTCGCCGTGGTCGCTGGCGCGTTCTTCTTCCTGGCCGGCACTGTGGGGCTGCTGCGCTTCCCCGACACCTTCACGCGGCTGCACGCGCTCACCAAGGCCGACAACCTCGGGCTTGGCCTGGTGGTGATGGGCCTGCTGCCGCAGATGGACGGCGTGATGGCCGGCCTCAAGCTGATCCTGGTCTGGCTGATGGTGCTGCTGGCCTCGGCGACGGTGTCGCAGCTGATTGCGCGCGCGGTGCGGCGCGGCGGGCCGAAGCCATGAGCGCCGCCCGGCCGCCCGAAGGCGCTCGCACCGCAGTGCGCAGCACGGAGGTTGCCATGAGCGCCGCCCGGCCGCCCGAAGGCGCTCGCACCGCAGTGCGCAGCACGGAGGTTGCCTTATGAGCGCCGCCCGGCCGCCCGAAGGCGCTCGCACCGCAGTGCGCAGCACGGAGCTTGCCTTGTGACCGAGGCGCTGACCCTGGCCCTGGTGGGCTTGCTCATGGCGCTTGCCGTCTGGACCCTGGTGGCGCGCGACACCTTCGCCGCGGTCGCCGGCTTCGTTCCGTACGGCCTGCTGCTCACGCTGGCCTGGCTGCAGCTGCGGGCGGTCGACGTCGCGATGACCGAGGCGGCGATCGGCGCCGGCCTGACCGGCGTGCTGCTGATCGCGGCCGCCGCGCGGCTGCGGTCGACCGAGGCGCCAGCCTGGGCCGAGCGGCCGGGCGCGCTGACCCGGGTGCTGGCCGCGATCGTGTCGGCGGCCGTGGCCGCGGCCATCGGGGCCTGCGTGCTGCTGCTGCCCGATCCGGCCCCGACCCTGGCGCCGGCCGTGGCGCAGAACATCGCCGCCACCGGCGTCGGCAATCCGATCACCGCGGTGCTGATGTCCTTCCGTGCCATGGACACGCTGCTCGAGGCCATCGTGCTGCTGCTGGGCCTGATCGGCGTCTGGTCGCTGGCGCCCGACCGCTTCTGGGGCGGGCGGCCGGGGCCGGCGCCGACGGAAGATCCCAACAGCATCCTGGGCTATCTCGCGCGGGTGCTGCCGCCGATCGGGATCGTCGTCGGCGTCTACATCCTCTGGGTCGGCGCCGACGATCCAGGCGGCAAGTTCCAGGGCGCCACCGTGCTGGCGGCGATGTGGCTGCTGGTCATGATGGCCGGCCTCTCCGATGCGCCCGCCGTCGACCGCACCTGGGTCCGGATCGCGCTGGCCGGCGGCCCGGCCGTGTTCATCGCGATCGGCCTCATCGGCGCGGGCATCGCGGGCGCCTTCCTGGGCTACCCCGAAGCGCTTGCCAAGCCCTTGATCGTGGTCGTCGAGGCGGCGCTGCTGCCGTCGTTGGCGGTCACGCTGGCCTTGCTGCTGACCGGGCCGCCACGCCGAAAGGACGGTGGCCGATGAACACGCCCACGTTGCTCGGACTGTGTGCCGCGGTGCTGGTCGGCCTGGGGCTCTACGGCCTGATCGTGAGCCCGCACCCGCTGCGCAAGATCATGGCCTTCAACGTGATGGGCAACGGCATCTTCCTGGTCTGCGCGGTGATCGCGCGCCGGGGGGCGGGTGCGGGATTGGGCGGCGACCCGGTGCCGCAGGCGCTGCTGATCACCGCCCTGGTGGTGGCGTTCGCGGCCTCCGCGCTGGCGGTCGCGCTGGTGCTGAGGCTGTTCGAGGAGACCGGCTCGGCCTCGCTGTCCGCCCAGGGCGCCGCGCCGAAGCCGAATGCTGCCGAGGGCGAGGTCTAAGTGCCGCCTTCGGTGCCCGTGGATCCGACGACACCCGGCGGCCTGCTGCTGGTGCTGGCCGTGCTGTTGCCCTTCGTCGGCCTGATGCTCGGCTTCGTGCTCGGCGGCCGGCGTGCGCAGCAGGTGGCCTGGGCCACCCTCGCGCTCGGCGGGGTCGGGGTGGCCGCGATCGCGCACCGGCTGTGGGTGTCCGGCGACGCGCTGATCTACCTGCTCGGCGGCTGGGCGCCGCCGCTCGGCGTCACCTTGCGGGCCGACGGCCTGTCGGTCTGCATGATGGTGGTCGTGATGGTGGTGGTCGTCGGCATCGGTGTCTACGCCAGCGGCGATTTCGGCACGCCCGCCGGGGTGCGCGAGAAACGCGGGGCGCTGACCTTCTGGCTGCTGCTGCTCGCGGTCTGGGGCTCGCTCAACCTGGTGTTCGTGAGCGGCGACGTGTTCACCTTGTACGTCGCACTCGAACTGCTGACTTTCGCGGGCGTGCCGCTGGTCAGCCTCGACGGCCGCGGCGAGACCCTGCAGGCGGCGCTGCGCTACCTGCTGTATGCGCTGGCCGGCTCGATGTTCTACCTGCTCGGCGTCTTCCTGCTGTACGGCGCCTACGGCACGCTCGACATCGCGCTGCTGGCGCAGCGCGTCGGTGCCGAGCCGGTGGCCTGGGGGGCCGCGGCGTTGATGACCGCCGGGCTGCTGGCCAAGACCGCGCTCTTTCCGCTCCACCTGTGGCTGCCGCCGGCCCACGCCGGCGCGCCCGCAGCCGCCAGCGCGTTGTTGTCGGCGCTGGTGATCAAGGGCGCCTGGTTCCTCGTGGTGCGGCTGTGGGTCGACGTCTTCGCCGGCGTGGTCACGCTGCCTTCGGCGCAGCTGCTGGCGGCGCTCGGCGCCTCGGCGATCCTGGTCGGCAACGTCGTCGCCTTGCGCCAGGCGCGCCTCAAGCTGCTGATCGCCTATTCGACCGTGGCGCAGATCGGCTACCTGTTCCTGATGTTCCCGTTGGTGGCCGGGCTCGACGCCGCGCAGATGGACAGCACGGTCGCGGTCACCGGCGGCCTGCTGCAGGCGATCTCGCATGCGACCGCCAAGGCCGCGATGTTCATGGCGGCCGGGCTGGTCTACAGCACGCTCGGCCATGACCGCGTGGCCGACCTGCGCGGCGCCGGCCGGGCCCTGCCGATGACGATGGCCGCCTTCGCGCTGGCCGGCGCTTCGCTGATCGGGCTGCCGCCGTCGGGCGGCTTCCTCGCCAAATGGATGCTGTTGTCGGCGGCCATCGCCACCGCCCAGTGGTGGTGGGTGGTGGTGATGCTGGTCGGCGGCCTGCTGACCAGCGCCTACGTGTTCATGGTGATGGTGCGCGCGATGGCGCCGGCCGCCCTCGGCTGGGTGCCGAAGGCGCGCGTTCCGGGCTACCAGCAGGGGGCCGTGCTGGCGCTCGCGCTGTGCTCGTTCCTGCTCGGCGTGGCGGCGCTGCTGCCGATCGACGTCGCCCAGATCGGCCGCACCGGCCTGCTCTCGATGGGGGCCAGATGATCGGGTCCGTCACGCTCGCCGCCGTCGTGTTCGAAGTCCCGGTGCTGTTGCCGCTGGCGCTCGGCGTGCCCTTGCTGCTGTTGCTCGCGTGCGCGTTGCCGGCCTTGCGCCGGCGGCTGCCTGCGCTGTTCGTGCTGGCCCCCCTGCCGGCCCTGGCGGCGGCCTTGCTGGCCGGCGCCGACCCGGATCTGGTGCTGGGCAATGCCTTCTTCGCATTGACCTTCGCGCTCGATGCGCCGGGTGCGATGCTGCTCGGCGTCGCATCGGTGCTGTGGATCTTCGCCGGCGCCTACGCCGCGCGCTGGCTGCGCGAGCGGCCCGACCGCGATGGCTTCATCGTCTGCTGGCTGCTGACGCTCACCGGCAGCGTCGGCGTCTTCCTGGCGGCGGACCTGATCGGTTTCTACTTCCTGCTGGCAGTGCTCAGCGTCGGTGCCAGCGGCCTGGTGCTGCAGGGCGAGGGGCCGGACGCCTTTCGCGCCAGCGCGCTCTATCTCGGGCTGGCGCTGCTGGCCGAGGCCTTCCTGCTCGCCGGCCTGCTGCTGCTGGCCCAGGCCACGCCGGACGGCAGCCTGCTGATCGGCGACGCCGTGGCGGCGCTGCCCGGCTCGCCGTGGCGCGATCTCACGCTGCTGCTGCTGCTGGTCGGCCTCGGCATGAAGGCCGGCCTGCTGCCGCTGCATTTCTGGATGCCGATCGCCTACGGCGCGGCACCGATCCCGGCCGCGGCGGTGATGAGCGGCGCGGTGGTCAAGGCCAGCATCATCGCGCTGGTCCGCTTCCTGCCGTTCGATGCCGCGCTGCCGGCCTTCGGCCTGCCGCTGGCGGCGCTCGGGCTGTTCGGCGCCCTCTACGGCGTCGCGATCGGCATCACGCAGACGCAGCCCAAGCTGATCCTGGCCTACTCGAGCGTCAGCCAGATGGGCTTCCTGGCGGCGGTGATCGGCATGGGCCTGGCCGCCGGCAACCCCGGCACCGTGCTGGCCGCGGCCTTCTACGCCGCCCACCACCTGCTCGTGAAGGGCGCCCTGTTCCTCGCCGTCGGTGTGGTGATGTGCACCGGCCGCCGGCACCTGTGGCCGATGCTGCTGCCGGCCGCGGTCATCGCGCTGGGGCTCGGCGGCCTGCCGCTGACCGGCGGTGCGCTGGCCAAGTACGCGGCCAAGGACCTCATGGGCAGCGGCCTGGCCGCCACCGTGGCCGTGGTGTCCTCGATCGCCACCACGCTGCTGATGGTCCATTTCCTGCGGCGCCTGGCCGCCGACACGGCGGTCGATCCGGGCGCGCGCGCGCCGTTCGCGCTGGTGCTGTCCTGGCTGGCGCTGGCGCTGGCCTCGGTGGCGCTGCCCTGGGCGCTCTGCCTGGCGCTGCCGCTCGGCGCGCTGCCCCAGGCGCTGTCGCCGGCGGCGCTGTGGGCGGCGCTCTGGCCGGTCCTGATCGGCGCCGCCATCGCGCTCGGGCTGGACAGCCTCGGGCGAGCGCTGCCGCGCATCCCGGCGGGCGATATCGGCGTGGCCCTGGGCCGGCTCGACGGGGTGGTCGCTGCGGCGGCGCGAGGATTCGAAACGATCGACACTTTCGCGCGGCGCTGGGCCGTCGCGAGCATCGCATTGCTGGTAGTGTCCCTGCTGTTCGGCTACGCGCTGATGGCACCGGGCTGAAGGAGAACGAGATGAGGAAGTCAACGCTTGCGGCAGTGTCCGCTGCGGTCCTGGTGGTCCTGGCGGGCTGCACGGTCGGGCCCGACTTCGTGCGGCCCGCGGTGCAGTCGCCGGCGGCCTGGCGGATCGACTACCCGATGGCCGCCGAAGTGGCCAACACCCGATGGTGGGAGCAATTCGGCGATCCGGTCCTGAACCAGCTGATCGAGACCGCGCTGCGCGACAACCTCGATGTCCGCGTCGCCGCGGCCCGTATCGACCAGTTCCTCGGCGCCCTGACGACCACCGATTCGCAGGCCTATCCGCAGCTGGGCTACGGCGCCGGTGCCGCCCGCACGCGCGCCAGCCGCGAAGGCCAGCCGCCGATCCCGGAGCCCGCGAGCAACTACTTCTCGCTCTACCAGGCGAACCTGAGCGCGAACTGGCAGGTCGACCTGTTCGGCCGCGTGCGGCGCCTGAGCGAGGCCGCGCAGGCCCAGGTCTACGCCAGCGAGCAGGCCCAGCGCGGCGTCGTGCTGACGCTCGTCACCGGCGTGGCGACCAGCTACATCGCGCTGCGCGCGCTCGACCGCCAGCTCGAGATCGCCAGGTCGACCGCCGCCAATTTCGGCGAGACCGCGCGCATCTTCGACCTGCGCTTCAAGCGCGGCCTGGTGTCGCAGACCGAAGTGATGCAGGTGCGCTCGCAGTACCAGCAGGCGCTGACCGCGATTCCCACCTTCGAGCAGCAGATCGCGACGCTCGAGAACCAGATCTCGATCCTGCTGGGCCGCGATCCGGCGTCGATTCCGCGCGGGCGGACCATCGACGAACTGGTCGCGCCGCTGATCCCGGCCGGCCTGCCCTCCGACCTGCTGCAGCGGCGGCCCGACATCCTGGCAGCCGAGCAGAACCTGGTGGCCGCCAACGCCAGCATCGGCGTGGCGCGTTCGCTCTATTACCCGAGCCTGTCGCTGACCGGCGCGCTGGGCTCCACCAGCACCTCGTTCAGCAACTTCCTCACCGGGCCCGCCACCGCCTGGTCGGTGGTCGCGGGCCTGACGGGGCCGATCTTCACCTTCGGCGCCATCGAGGGGCAGGTGCGCTCGGCCGAGGCCCAGAAGGCGCAGGCCGAGCTGGTCTACCAGCAGACCGTGCTCGCCGCCTTCCGCGACGCCAACAACGCGTTGATCGGTACCCAGAAGAGCATCGAGGGGGTCGAGTTCCAGCGCGGCCGGGTGATCGCGCTGCGCGAGTTCGCGCGGCTGTCCAGGCTCAAGTTCGAGAACGGCCTGATCGGCTACCTCGAGGTGCTGGTGGCCGACAACGAACTGTTCGCGGCCGAGCTGGCCTTCGTGAACCTGCAGGCCGGCCGCTATACGCAGGCGGTCAACGTCTACCAGGCGATGGGCGGCGGCTGGGTGGACACGGCCGATTCGATGACCCAGCGTCCGGTCGGCATGGCGGACAGGCGCAGCCGCTGACCGCATCGGCATGAACGAGCGCTTCCAGACCTTCGTCTACGGCACCGCGACCGCGCTGATGCTGGGTTGGGTGTTCTACATCGGGCGCAACGTCTTCGTGCCGATCATGTTCAGCGTCTTCGTGGTCTACGTGATCCTCGGGCTGGCGCGCCTGATCGGCAAGGTGCCGCTGCTGGGGTCGGCCTTGCCGCAGGTGGTCATCTCGATGCTGTCGGTGCTGATCATCGCGGTGGGCCTTGGCATGGTGGTCTACACGATCCTGGCCAACAAGGACAGCGTGATCGCGATGGCGCCGCGCTACCAGGAGTCGCTGCTGGCGGCGGTGCAGCGGGTGGCGGTGCTGATGCGGGTCGAGTCCGAACCGACCTGGACCACGCTGCGCCGCGACCTGCTGGCGCAGGTGAGCCTGCAGCGGGTGGTCGGCTCGGTGCTGGCGTCGCTGTCCTCGCTGTTCGCCACCGTGATCGTGGTGGCGCTCTACGCCTGTTTCCTGCTGGTCGAGCGCAGCCATCTCGACCGCAAGATCTCCGCCATCGCGCGCAGCCCCGCGCATGCGCAGCGCATCAAGCAGGTGATCGCCGACATCAACGCCCGGGTCGGCGCCTACCTGGCGCTCAAGACCTTCCTCGGCGTGCTGCTGGGCGCGCTGAGCTACGTGATCATGCGTTTCGCCGGCCTCGAGTTCGCCGGCTTCTGGGCGGTGATGATCGCCTTGCTGAACTATGTGCCCTACATCGGCTCGTTCCTGAGCGTCGTGCTGCCCGGCCTGATGGCGGTGGCTCAGTTCGGCGGTGCCGGCGAGGCGATCCAGATCATGATGCTGCTGGCCGCGGTCCAGTTCGTGATCGGCAACTTCCTGGACCCCTACGTGATGGGCAACTCGCTCAACCTGAGCCCGTTCGCGATCCTCGTGAGCCTGGCGGTCTGGGTCGCCCTCTGGGGCGTGCCCGGTGCCTTCCTGGCGGTGCCGATCACCGCCATGATGACCATCATCTTCTCGGAGTTTCCAGGCACCCGCCCGATTGCCGTCCTGCTCTCGCAGAACGGAAAACCTTAGCTCGCCCCCAGGTTGCCCTGCACTTCGTGTCGGGGCGCCCACCCCCTGCCGGGGGCAACACCAGCGGCCCGGCGAAGCCGGTTCCGCGGTGTTTCACCAACGGGCCTGGCTGCGCCGGCCGATAGATGAGAGGCGTCGTGCTTGTTCTCTGGCGGCGCGCAGCGCACGCCTGTTCGTGGGCAGTCGCGGAACCGGCTTCGCCGGGCCGCTGACTGCGCCCCCGGTAGGGGGTGGGAGGGCTACACGAAGTGAGCCCGACCTGGGGGCGAGCCAATTACTGCGGGCTTACCCTCGCGTCGACGCCGTTGCCCTGGATGAACACGCGCTGGCCCACGCGCAGGCCCGGGCTGACCGGTTGGGTCACCTCGACCAGCACGCCGCTGTCGGTGCGCACGAAGACCTCCTGGCCGGCCACCGGCGTGTCGTAGCGCCGGGCGACCTCGCTGCCGGCCACGGTGCCGCCGATGGCACCGACCACCATCGCGACGTCGCGCCCGGTGCCGCCGCCGATCAGGCTGCCGATGCCGACCCCGGCCAGGCCGCCGAGCACCGCGCCGACGCCGGTGTGGTGCGAACTGGGGATCGTGGTCGGCGTGATCTGCTCGATCTTGCCCTGGCGGATCGTCATCGATCCGGGCTGCGAGCCTGGCGCCGCACACGCGGTGAGCACCAGCGCCAGCGCGAATGCTGCGACGCGATAGAAAAGCCTTGCTGCCATGGAGTTCCTCCTAAGGGGGTTTGAAGTGCCGGATGACACGCTTTCCAGAATAGCCTGAAGCGGCCGGCCGCGAGCGGATGCGGCAGTGAAATGCACGCCGTGCGTCACGGCGGCGCAACGCTGACTCAAGTTTCCTGCCGGATCGCCGATATGCGTTCAGCGCAAGCCGCTCGCCGTTCGGGGGCGAGGCGGCGGTCGCGACGAGGAGCCAGTGTGAATCTGAGGTTGGTGCAGGGCCGCTGCGGCACGCGCCCCAAGGGGCGGATATGAGCTTGGCCGTCTATGGCTACGATGCCTTCAAGATGCTCGCTTTCGCCGCGCCGGTGGCGGGCTTCGCGGCGGTCGCCCATGTGCGGGCGACGCGGCGCCGCGAGCAGGCGCGCCGGTTCGAAAGTGCGAGCCGCAGTTGCCGGATCGTCTTCGTCGAGGTGCCGGGAATTCCCGGCGCTCCTCCCGATACGGTCTCCTTCGAGCTGACACCGCAGCTGCTGGGCTGGCTCGCCGCGGCCCAGAGCGGATCGCTGAAGGGCATCGACACGCCCGATGCCGTGATGCTGGCCTTCGACGTCGACGCGGCCTGGAGGGGCCTCAGGCTCGCCGGCACCGGCGGCCAGCACAACGCCCACAGCCAGCTGGTGGCGACCCGCGAGCGCTTCTTCGTGCGCTCGGTCGACGCCGGGCGCAACAGCGCCTCGGTCTCCCTCCGATCGATGCTCGATGCCCATCGCAGCCTGGCCGAGGGCGAGCCGCTCCATTGCTCGGCCGAAGGCCAGATCGGCGTGAGGCCGGTGCGGCGGCTGCGGGTCGAGCCGGCCGCCGCGGCCAGGCAGTTCTATTGGGTGCGCGCCAATAGCCCACCGCCCTCGCGCCCACCGCCGAGTTAGGTAGGATCGGCGGCCGCCCCTGCTTCCGGGCGGCCCCGCAATTCAAGGACTCTGCATGACCACCCCCAGCTACCCCGACACCCGCCTGCTGATCGATGGCGAATGGTGTGACGCCGCGAGCGGCAAGACCCAGGACGTGATCAACCCGGCCACCGGCAAGCCGATCGGCAAAGTCGCCTTTGCCGGCGCCGCCGACCTCGATCGCGCGCTGGACGCGGCCCAGCGCGGCTTCGAGGCCTGGCGCCGGATTCCGGCCAACGAGCGCGCCACCACCATGCGAAAGGCCGCCGCGCTGCTGCGCGAGCGTGCACCCGAGATCGCCCGCATCCTCACGCAGGAGCAGGGCAAGCCCTTCGCCGAAGCCCGCGGCGAGGTGCTCGCGGGCGCCGACATCATCGAATGGTTCGCCGACGAAGGCCGCCGCGTGTACGGCCGCATCGTGCCCTCGCGCAACCTGGCGGCGCAGCAGCTGGTGCTGAAGGAGCCGGTCGGCCCGGTCGCCGCCTTCACGCCCTGGAACTTCCCGATCAACCAGATCGTGCGCAAGCTCGGCGCGGCGCTGGCCAGCGGCTGCTCCTTCCTGTGCAAGGCGCCGGAGGAAACCCCGGCTTCGCCGGCCGCGCTGCTGCAGGCCTTCGTCGACGCCGGCGTACCCAAGGGCACGGTCGGCCTGGTGTTCGGCGATCCGGCCCAGATCTCGAACTACCTGATCCCGCACCCGATCATCCGCAAGGTCACCTTCACCGGTTCGACCCCGGTGGGCAAGCAGCTCGCGGCGCTGGCCGGCCAGCACATGAAGCGCGCCACCATGGAGCTCGGCGGCCATGCGCCGGTGATCGTCGCCGCCGACGCCGACGTCGAACTGGCCGTCAAGGCCTCGGGCGGCGCCAAGTTCCGCAATGCCGGGCAGGTCTGCATCTCGCCGACCCGCTTCCTGGTGCACAACAGCATCCGTGACGCCTTCGTCCAGGCGATGGTGAAGCATGCCGAGAGCCTGAAGCTCGGCGACGGCCTGGCCGAAGGCACGACGCTCGGCCCGCTGGCCAATGCGCGCCGCCTCGGCGCCATGGCCAAGGTGCTCGAAGACGCCCGCGCCACGGGCGCCAAGGTCGCGACCGGCGGCGAACGGGTCGGCAGCAGCGGCAATTTCTTTGCGCCCACGGTGCTGACCGATGTCTCGCTCGAGGCCGATGTCTTCAACAATGAGCCCTTCGGCCCGATCGCGGCGATCCGCGGCTTCGACTCGCTCGACGACGCGATCGCCGAGGCGAACCGCCTGCCTTTCGGCCTGGCCGGCTATGCCTTCACGCAGTCGATCAAGAACGCGCACCTGCTGTCGCAGCGCGTGGAAGTCGGCATGCTGTGGATCAACCAGCCGGCCGCGCCCTCGCCCGAGATGCCTTTCGGCGGCATCAAGGATTCCGGCTACGGCTCGGAGGGCGGTCCGGAGGCGATGGAGAACTACCTGAACACCAAGTCGGTGTCGATCATGGCGGTATAGGGCTCGCCCCCAGGTTGGCTCACTTCGTGTAGCCGCCCACCCCCGACCGGGGGCAACACCAGCGGCCCGGCGAAGCCGGTTCCGCGGTGGCACTGTTGCTCGCCCCCAGGTTGCCCGCACTTCGTGTCGGGCGCCCACCCCCTGCCGGGGGCAACACCAGCGGCCCGGCGGAGCCGGTTCCGCGGTGTTTCACCAACAGGCCGGGCTCCGCCGGCCAGTGGATGAGTGGCCTTTGCGTCGTTGGCGGGCGGGACCACAATGGCGGGCATCATGCAAAACACTCTGCTCCGCCGGATCCTTGTGTGTGTCTGCCTGCTGCTGCCGGCGCTGGTCTGGTCCCAGCCCCAGCTCGGCAGCGCCGCGGCGCTGCTGGCCAAGCACGATGCGGTCAAGTCGCAGTTCGACAAGAACGCCTTCGGCCGGCCGCTGGTGCTCGAGTCGAGCGAGGCCTCGGGCCAGTTGAGCGGCAACATCTTCGCGCTCGTCGACCACCCGTTCGAGTCAGTGAGCGGCGCGCTCTCCAAGCCGGCCGTCTGGTGCGAGGTGCTGATGCTGCACCTCAATACCAAGTACTGCGCGGTGCGCGAGGGCGGGCAGGGGACGATGCTGGCCGTGTCGGTGGGCCGCAAGTTCGACCAGCCGCTCGGGGACGCGCAGCGCATCGAGTTCGTCTGGCTGCCGCCGGTCTCGGGCGCGGACTACATGAGCGCGCGGCTGAGCGCCGACAAGGGGCCGCTGTCGACCCGCGACTACCGCATCGAGTTCGAGGCCACGCCGCTGCCCAACGGCAAGACCTTCATTCACCTGGCCTACGCCTACGCCTATGGCACGGCGGCGCGGATCGCGATGCAGGGCTACCTCGCCACCCTGGGCAGCGACAAGGTGGGCTTCAGCGCCAAGGACAAGGACGCCTCGGGCCAGCCGATCCTGGTGGGCGGCGTGCTCGGCGTGGTGGAGCGCAACACCATGCGCTACTACCTCGCGATCGATGCCTACCTGGACTCGCCGGCCGAGGCCCAGTTGCCGCAGCGCCTGGCGCAGTGGTTCGACAGCACCGAGCGCTACGCGCGCCAGCTGCACGAGGTGGACCGCAGCGACTACCTCGAGATGAAGCGCAACGAATACAAGCGCTTGAAGACCCAGTAGGACCCCGGGGGCGGCGCCCTTGCGCTCGCGGCAGATGCACAAGTATCCTTGTGTATCTGAAAGGATCCGCCGCATGGAATTGGATTTCCACCTCCACAAGATCCAGGCGCTGAGCCCCAAGGCGGCGAAGATCGCGCTGCGGATGCTCGATCGCGATCCGCGCGTTCCGACCGAATGGGTGATGGCGCTGCGTCCGGCTCTGGTCGACCGCAGCAGCGACGCGGAACCCTTTGGCGGCACCGACTGGATGACCATCGCGGCCATCGAGCGGCCGGGCATCCGGCGCTTCACCGAGCTCATCGAGAGCCGTGAACAGCGGCACGCGAGGCTGTGGGTCCTGAGCCTGCGCACCGCAACCAGGCGACATGACCGCGGCCAGCCCGGCGAGAGCGCGTACGGCGCGCTCTAGCGACCCACGCCCGGGGCGCGAGGCGCCGACACGCCGTCTGCGCGCCCTCGGGCGGCAGCGCCGCTCATTTCTTCCTGCCCGCTGCGCTCCGGAGCGTCTCGCCGCGGTGCTTCTGCACCTCGGCCAGCCGCTTGAGTTCAGCCGCGCAATCCGCCTGGGTGGCGACCAGCACGACGGGGCTGCGCCGGAGCGAGGTGATGGTTTTCTCGACCTGCACCGGGTCACGGTTCTTGACGACCAGGCCGGCCGCGACCGCCGCCCTCGACTGCTTGTAGAAGGCTTTCTCGAAGGCCGGCGTGCCGCAACGCGCTGCGATCACGCGATAGTCGGCCTCCTGCTGCTCGTCGGCCATCGGCACGGCGTGCCCCGCCTGCTGGGCGCCGGCCGTCACGGGGATGCCGATGACGGCGGCGGCGAGCACGGCTGCGATTTCGAATGGCGCTTTTTTCATGTGTCCCCCTGCTTCCTGGAAATGCACTGTCGCACGCTTCATGGTACGACCGTCTCGGCCAGCGTGCCATTGCCGATGGTGCCGCTCGGGGTCTCCTATTCGCTGCTGGTCCGTCCCGAGGGCTTCGTTCCAATGAATTTCGTCGTCGGCGCTGGCTACAACGTGATCCGGCCTGACAATGCGTCCGACTGGTTCGTCCGGTTCCAGGTCAATTTCGTATGACCCAAATGAGGATTCAGGTATGCGTGCGATCGATAAACTGAAGGGGCTGGCCATCGCGGTGGCGATGACGGCCGCGGCAACGGCGGCGGCCACCCCGCTGAGCTTCTACAACGGGCTGCGCGAAACGCCCATCACCAAGTTCAACAAGGCCGACATGGACCTGATGAACAAGGCCGTCTACGGCGCGCTGGATTCAGGCGCGGACGGCGTCAAGGTCAGCTGGGAGAACCCGGCCACCTCGAGCAGCGGCAGCGTCACCCCGGCCAAGGACCCGAAGGGCCGTGCGTCCTGCCGGCTGGCGCAGATCGAGAATCGCCACAAGACGCTGCTCGGCGGGGGCAGCTACATCTTCTGCAAGAACACCAAGTCCAAGACGCCGCCCTGGGAACTGGTCGCGCCGTGGACCGGCGGCTGATCGACAGCCGAATCGCATCGGACCAAGGAGTCGTTCTCATGCCCGCATTGCGCGTCCTGCTCTTGCTTCGAGGTGCATTCGGCGTGCTCTACGCGCTCGCCATGCTGCTGGTGCCGGCATTCGGCCGCAACGGCTTCTATGCGCTGGGCGACGGGCTGCTCGCGCTGGCGGTGGCCCTTGCGCTGTCGAAGCTGCCGCGCTTCAAATGGCTGTTCGGCCTGGTGCTGGTCGATGCACTGATCCGCCTGGCGATCGGCGCCGTGGCTTTCGCCTACCCTGACATCGAGGCCCGCATCCTGGGTTCGGTCGCCTTCTTCGGCGGCGTCATCACCTCCTGCATTGCGCTGGGCGCGGTCGGGTTGATCTACGTGCTGGCGGGCCGCCGCGCGGCGCCCGCGCAGCGCGGCGGCGTGGCGCCCGCAGCGCTCGTGAGCGCCTGCACGCTGCTGCTGGGTGTCGGCCTGCTGATCGGCTATGGCAGCGTCGACGGACGGCGCCTGCTGATCGGGCTCTTTGCGTTGGCGGTCGGCCTGTGCCTGCTCACGACCGGCTTCCGGTTCAGGGATCTCCCCTCCACGATTTGAATCAAGGAGCGAGGCGAAGGCGCTCGCGTCATGCCCCAGCAGCAGCCGATCAGGCCTGCAGCCCGAAGGGCCGCGGCACCGGTCGCCGGGCCTTTCGTTCAGCAGGGCTCGCCGCGCACGATGCAGCGCAAGCCCAGGTGGCAGGTCGAGGTGTCGATCGGCTGCGCCATCCGCGCCGCTGGCCGGTAGCGGTGGCAGTAGTTCGGTGCGCACAGGTGCGAGCCGCCCTTCATGACACGCCGGGCGATGCGCAGCTCGGGCGTTCGCGGGTCGTAGCTGTCCTCGAGCGCGCCACCCCGCGGGTTGTCGAGCGTGCAGCAGGCGTGCGTGATGCGGCCGTGCTCCTGGTACCAGTCGGTGGTCCATTCCCAGACGTTGCCCGCCATGTCGTAGAGACCATAGCCGTTGGGCGCGAAGGAGCCGACCGGGGCCGTCCATTCGTAGCCGTCTTCGAGCAGGTTCTGCCATGGGAACTGGCCTTGCCAGGTGTTGGCCATCGACCTGCCGCGGACCTTGAATTCGTCGCCCCAGCAGTACTCGGCGCCCTCGAGGCCGCCACGGGCGGCGAATTCCCATTCGGCCTCGGTCGGCAGCGACTTGCCGGCCCAGGCCGCGTAGGCTTCGGCGTCCTCGAATGCGATATGCACCACCGGGTGCTTCCACAGTCCCTGCAGCGAGCTGGCCGGTCCGCGCGGATGGCGCCAGTCGGCGCCCCGCTGGTAGGTCCACCAGTTGTGGGGATTGCCCAGGTCGACCGGACCGGCGGTCTTCTGGAACACGACCGAGGAGGGAACGAGCATTGCGGGGTCGGCGCCCGGGTAGTCCTCCGCCTTCGCCGGGCGTTCGGCCAGCGTGACGTGGCCCGTGGCCTCGACGAAGCGCTTGAACTCGGCGTTGGTGACGGTGTGGGTGTCGATCCAGAAGCCCTTCACCGCGACCCTGTGCACCGGTGCTTCTTCGGCATAGTGCCGGTCCGAGCCCATGAGGAAATTGCCGTCGGGGATCCACACCATCGAGGGGTGAGGGGCCGTCCCGGGGTGCGCTGCGGCGGGGTCGTGCATGGTCGGCATCAGGCGCCGGCAGGGCTGACGCCGCCAGGCGGCACGCCGAGTTGGCCCATGGCACGGACCAGATCGGCGAGCGAGCTCACTTCCATCTTCGCCATGACGTGCGCGCGATGTGCCTTGACCGTGCGCTCGGCGGCGCCGAGTTCGGCGCTGATCTGCTTGTTGAGGGCGCCGTTGACCACCATTTCCATCACTTGGCGTTCGCGCGGGCTGAGCCGCGAATAGCGGTTCTGCAGGGCGCACAGCCGCCGCCGTGCCTGGCGCCGCACGGCATCGTCCGCGATCGCCTTCCTGATCACCGACAGCAGCATCTCGCCGTCCACCGGCTTGAACAGGAAATCGGTGGCGCCGGCTTTCATCGCTCGCAGCGTCTCGTGCACGGTGGCCTCGGCGGTGACGAAGATCATGGGCAGCGTCTCGGGCTGGCTGGCGACCATTTCCTGCAGGTCGAGCCCACTGGGCCCGGGCATGTGGATGTCCAGCACCAGGCAGCCCGGGGCGCTGCCGATGCCCTCGAGCAGCATGTCCCCCACCGAACCGTACTCGACCACCTGGAGTCCAGCAGTCCGAAGAAGTCTCTGCATTGCACGCCGGAAGGCAACGTCGTCGTCGATCAGGCGAACGATTGGCGCATCCCCGCCCGCCGCGCATTGCGTCAGTTTTCCCATGCCATACCTCCTGATGCCTGGCGCTGAACACCGCACAAGACCGGTGTCGCTATTTATTCGCCGGCAACGAGGGTGCATTCAACACGCGGCTTCCGGGCATGACAAGCTGCCCTTTGGTGTAAGTGTTGCCGTAGTGACTACCTGTATAGCCGCCTTGTTTTAAAGAATTCGGGCGCCTTGACATGCAAGCGCAAAAAAAACGGCCCCGCTTTTGGCGGGGCCGTCTGATTCGAGCGATCTCAGGATCAGAGCGCGGCTTGGCGCGTCGTGCCGGTGCGGGCGCCGCCGAATTGGGACGGAATCACGCTGCCGGCGAAGGATTCACGGCGCACGTTCTGGTTCGGCGCATGGGCGGCGGCGACGGCTTCCGCCTGCACCGACGCGCGGTCGCGGGTGCTGGCGATGGTGGTCACGCCATGGCCGTAGCCTTCTGCGTAGGGGTTGGCGCTGCGCGCGGCGACTGCAGCCTGAGCGCTCACTTCGGCGCGGGCATTCGCGGAGGTGAGGGCATGCACGCCGTCGTAGATTTCAGCGTGGGCGCCGGCAGCGGCGAGCAGCGAGAGGGCGGCGGCGGCGGCGGCGATGATTTGCGAGGTCTTCATTGTTGGATTCCTGTTGTTTGGATGGACCGACCGGACCGTGCTTGGCGATCCGTGCCGCCAAGTCTAGCCGCGGCATGTAGGTAAAAACCCGCATAAAAAGAATCGCGGTGTTGCTCGTGGCGAAACAATGAAGGAAATTTCCAGCCTTCAGCCCGCGAAATACCGAGCCGGCAAGCCCGTCGCATTCAGGGGGACCGCGAACAATCCCCCGGCGTCGGGTTCGGCTGCGCGCTGCGCCGGCGTGAGGCCGCTGGTGGCGCTGGTGATGTAGAGCGTGCGCAGGTCCGGGCCGCCGAATGCGCAGTCGGTGATGTGGCTGGTCGGCAGCGGGATGCGGCAGAGTTCTTCGGCGGTGTCAGGGTCGTGGCAGGTCACGCAGGCACCCCCCCAGTGCGCGATCCAGAGGCGGCCGGCGGCGTCGGTGGTCATGCCGTCGGGATAGCCGTCGCCGCGCGCGAAGCGGTGCCATTGGCGCTTGTTGGAAAGGCTGCCGGCGACGGGGTCGAAATCGTAGGCGTGGATGCGGGCGGTGACGGTGTCGTTGAAGTACAGGGTCCGTCCGTCCGCCGACCAGGTGGGGCCGTTGGTGACGGCAAAGCCCTGGTCGTGGCGGCTGCAGTTTCCGTCGGGGTCGAAGCGGTAGAGCGAGCCGGTCGGCGCCTTGCAGTCGACATCCATGGTGCCGCCCCAGAAGCGGCCTTGCGCATCGCATTTGCCGTCGTTGAAGCGGTTGCCGGTGAGTTCCGGTTCGGGCTGGTGAAGGTAGCGGGGCCGCGTTTCGCTTGCAGCAGGGTCGAACAAGGCGAAGCCGCGGCGCAGCGTCACGATCAGGCCCGGCGCCGATGCACGTTCGGCGACGGCGGAGATCTCCTCGTCGAAGTTCCAGCTGGCACGGGCATCGCTTGCAGGGTGTAAGCGATGCAGGCGCCGCTCGAGGATGTCGACCCAGTACAACGCCTGTTCGCGCTGCGACCACAGGGTGCCTTCGCCCAGCGTTGCAGCGGCTGGCCAGATGCAGCGCGGGGCTTCTTCGAGAAGGGCCGGGGCGGATCGCGAGAGCTTGCTCAAGGGGGTCTCCGTTGTTTCGCCGATCGTATCCCGGGCTTGCCGCGATGGGGCGTCCGCTCGCCGCCGCCCCCCGTCTTCACCGCCAAAGGCGGCCCATCAGTCTTCCAGTCTCCGCCCATAGGCCGCGAAGCTCTCGGCCTTCAGCGCCTTCATCATCACCTTGGCCGCGGGCGACAGCAGCCGGTCGGTTCGCGTGATGATCCCGAACGCATCCATGTGGCAAGGCATCTCCACCGGCAGCAGCGCCACGATGCCGTGCGCCGCGTAGTAGCGGGCCACATCGGTGGCGAGCACGGCCACCATGTCGCTCTGCTGCAGCATGCGGGTGATGAAGAGGAGGGCGGCCGTCTCGATCACGTTGATCGGCGGCGCGAGCCCCTCCTCCTGGAACATCAGCTCGAAGCGGTGGCGCAGCACACTGCCCGCCGGCGGCACGATCCAGCCGGCCGACACCAGATCGCGCAGGCCCAGCCCCGTCATGCCCAGCAGCGGATGACCCGGCCGCACCAGCGCGCAGACGGGTTCCTCGGTGAGCGCCTGGTAGCGCAGGTTGGTCTTGTCGTGCTCCGCGAAGAGCCGCGCGACCAGCAGGTCCAGCTTGCCCTGTTCGAGCCGCTCCAGCAGCACCGGGCTGGTCTCGATATCGAGCGAGACGCGCAGATTGGGATGCTCGCGCTTCACCGCCGCGACCGCCGGCGGCAACAGCACCAGTCCCGGCGCGGTGATGGCGCCGATGTTGACCTGCCCCGCACTGCCGGTCTTCAGCGCCATGAGCTCGTCGTGCGCCTGGTTCAGGCTTGCGAGCGCGACGCGCGCGTGGCGGATCATCGTTTCCCCGTACCAGGTCGGCCGCATGCCGCGCGGCAGGCGGTCGAAAAGAGAGACTTCCAGTACGTCCTCCAGGTCCTTCAGCAGCTTCGAGGCGGCCGGCTGCGTCATGTTCAGCACCTGCGCGGCGCGATGGATATTGCCTTCCTCGGCCAGCGCCACGAGCAGCAGCAACTGGCGGGTCTTCAGGCGGGCACGGATGAACCAGTGCGTGTAGTGGGTCATGGGGTTTACCTGAATGCTTCTTCTGCTATCCATTTCATCCAAATATTGATTGGAAAGATATTGGTGCGATTCCTACACTCGTCCCACCTTGAAGCACAGCGACCTCCAGCAGAATGCACGGCAGTTCATCAACGGCCGATGGGAGACTGGCGTCACCACGGGGATCAGCCGGAACCCGTCCGACACCGGCGAGGTGGTCGCTGAATATGCGCGCGCCGACCGGAGCCAGACCGAACTCGCGATCCGCGCCGCGGCCGATGCCTTTCCCCACTGGAGCCTGACCACGCCGCAGCGCCGCGCCGACGTGCTCGACCAGATCGGCAGCGAGATCCTCGCGCGCCGCGAGGCGCTGGGCATGCTGCTCGCGCGCGAGGAAGGCAAGACGCTGCCGGAGGCCGTCGGCGAGGCCGCGCGCGCCGGCCACATCTTCAAGTTCTTCGCCGGCGAGGCCCTGCGCGGCAGCGGCGAAATGCTGGCATCGGTGCGGCCCGATGTGCAGATCGACATCACGCGCGAGCCGGTCGGCGTCGTCGGGCTCATCGCACCGTGGAATTTTCCGCTCGCGATTCCGGCGTGGAAGATCGCGCCGGCGCTCGCGCACGGCAACAGCGTGGTCTTCAAGCCGGCCGAACTGGTGCCGGCATGCGGATGGGCCCTGGCCGAGATCATCAGTCGCTCGGCACTGCCGGCGGGCACCTTCAACCTCGTGATGGGCAGCGGCCGGGAGGTGGGGCAGACCATTGTCGACAGCCCGCTGGTCGATGCGATCAGCTTCACCGGTTCGGCCGCCGTCGGCGCACAGGTGCTGCGGGCGGCGGCCCGGCGCCTTGCCAGGGTGCAGTTGGAGATGGGCGGCAAGAACCCGCTGGTGGTTCTGGCGGACGCCGACCTCGACCGCGCGGTCGACTGCGCCGTGCAGGGCGCCTACTTCTCCACCGGCCAGCGCTGCACGGCGTCGAGCCGCCTGATCGTCGAAGCGACGGTGCACGATGCCTTCGTCGCCCGCCTGCGCCATCGCCTCGCCGGGCTCCGGGTCGGCCACGCGCTGGAGCGGGGGACCGACATCGGCCCGGTGGTCGATGCCGCGCAGCTCGAACGCAATCTCGCGGCGGTCGCCGGCGCGAAAGAAGAGGGCGCCGAGCATGTCTGGGGCGGCGAGCGACTGACGCGCGCGAGCCCCGGCCACTACATGAGCCCGGCGTTGTTCCTCGCGCAGCCCGGGCACCGCGTCGCGCGCGGGGAGATCTTCGGCCCCGTGGCCTGCGTGCTGCGCGCCGACGACTACGCGCACGCGCTGGAACTGGCCAACGACACGCCCTTCGGGCTGTGCGCCGGGATCTGCACCACGTCGCTGTCGCGCGCCATGCATTTCAAGCGCCATGCCAAGGTCGGCATGACCATGGTCAACCTGCCGACCGCGGGCGTGGACTACCACGTGCCCTTCGGCGGCCGCAAGGCCTCGAGCTACGGACCGCGCGAGCAGGGCCGTCACGCCGCCGAGTTCTACAGCAGTGTCAAGACCGGCTATGTGCTTTCCTGAGACCTTGCGGGACAGACCAACAAACTGCGCAGCAGTTTTTGCTCTGTCCTCTCCTGAGACCTTGCGGGACAGACCAACAAACTGCGCAGCAGTTTTTGCTCTGTCCTCAACTGATAAGAGAACCAATAAGAGCTTTTCTCAACACGCCAACCAGGAGACATCATGAAACTGAACCGTCGCACGCTCAACATCGCGCTGGCATCCGCCACGCTGTCCTCGCTGCTGCCGGCCACCGCCCTGGCGCAGAAGAAGCCGGTGCTCGGCTTTGCCCAGGTCGGCGCCGAAAGCGAATGGCGCACGGCCAATACCGAGTCGATCAAGTCGGCCGCGAAGGAGGCCGGCATCGAACTCAAGTTCTCGGATGCGCAGCAGAAGCAGGAGAACCAGATCAAGGCGATCCGCTCGTACATCGCGCAGAAGGTGGACGTGATCGCGTTCTCGCCGGTGGTCGAATCGGGCTGGGACACGGTGCTGCTCGAGGCCAAGGCGGCCAAGATCCCGGTGGTGCTGACCGACCGTTCGGTCAACACCAAGGACGATTCGCTCTATGTCACCTTCATGGGCTCCGACTTCGTCGAGGAAGGCCGCAAGGCCGGCCGCTGGCTGGTCGAGAAGGAGAAGGGCAACCCCGGTCCGATCAACATCGTCGAACTGCAGGGCACGGTGGGCTCGGCGCCGGCGATCGACCGCAAGAAGGGCTTCGAGGAAATCATCAAGGCCGACCCGAAGTTCAAGATCATCCGTTCGCAGACCGGCGACTTCACGCGGGCCAAGGGCAAGGAGGTGATGGAGGCCTTCCTGAAGGCCGAGGGCAAGAAGATCAACGTGCTCTTCGCGCACAACGACGACATGGCGATCGGCGCGATCCAGGCGATCGAGGAGGCCGGCATGAAGCCGGCGCAGGACATCATCATCATCTCGATCGACGCCGTGAAGGGCGCCTTCGAGGCCATGATGGCCGGCAAGCTCAACGTGTCGGTGGAGTGCAGCCCGCTGCTCGGTCCGCAACTGATGGCCGCGGTGGCCGACATCCAGGCCGGCAAGCCGCTGCCCAAGCGGATCCTGACCAAGGAAGGGATTTTCCCGATGGAGGTCGCCAAGGCCGAGTTCCCGAACAGGAAGTATTGACCACCCCCGGCTTGGCTCACTTCGTGTAGCCGTCTCCCCCTTCCCGGGGGCAACACCAGCGGCCCGGCAGAGCCGGTTCGCGGTGTTCCACGAAGGGCGGCGCGCTGCGCGGCCGCAGGCGGGCACTTGATCACACATAGGAGACTTGATATGAAACGCACTTTCTTGAAGACCCTGCTCGGTGGCGCAGCTGCGACGCTCTTGATCGGCCTTGCGCCGCTCGTCCACGCCCAGGACAAGGGCCTGGTCGCGATCTCGATGCCGACCAAGTCGTCGGCGCGCTGGATCGCCGACGGCTCGAACATGGTCAAGTACTTCAACGAGAAGGGCTACAAGACCGACCTGCAGTACGCCGACGACGACATCCCGAACCAGCTGGCGCAGATCGAGAACATGGTGACCAAGGGCGCCAAGGTGCTGGTCATCGCGGCGATCGACGGCACGACGCTGTCCGACGTGCTGCAGAAGGCCGCCGACAAGGGCGTCAAGGTGATCGCCTACGACCGGCTCATCAAGGGCTCGAAGAACGTCGACTACTACGCGACCTTCGACAACTACCAGGTCGGCGTGCTGCAGGCCAGCTACATCGAGAACGCGCTGAAGCTCAAGGAGGGCAAGGGCCCCTACAACATCGAGCTGTTCGGCGGCTCGCCCGACGACAACAACGCCTTCTTCTTCTACAACGGCGCGATGTCGGTGCTGAAGCCCTACATCGACAGCGGCAAGCTGGTGGTGCGCAGCAAGCAGCTGGGCATGGAGAAGGTCTCGACCCTGCGCTGGGACGGCGCGGTGGCGCAGGCGCGGATGGACAACCTGCTGTCGGCCTACTACACCAAGGACCGGGTCGATGCGGTGCTGTCGCCGTATGACGGGCTGTCGATCGGCATCATCTCCTCGCTCAAGGGCGTGGGTTATGGATCGGCCCAGCAGCCGATGCCGGTGGTGACCGGCCAGGACGCCGAGGTGCCGTCGGTCAAGTCGATCCTCAAGAAGGAACAGACCGCCACCGTGTTCAAGGACACGCGCGAGCTGGCCAAGGTGACGGTGGGCATGGTGGATGCGATGCTGGCCGGCAAGACGCCCGAAGTGAATGACACCAAGACCTACAACAACGGCGTGAAGGTCGTACCCTCCTATCTGCTGAAGCCGGTCAGCGTGGATGCCTCGAACTGGAAACAGGCGTTGGTCGACAGCGGCTACTACAAGGAGAGCCAGATCCGATAGCGGCGGCGCCGAGTGCGCAAGGAGACACGGTGAACGATGTGATTCTGGAGATGCGCGGCATCACCAAGACCTTTCCGGGCGTGAACGCGCTGGACAACGTCAATCTCGCGGTGCGGGCGGGCGAAATCCATGCCGTGGTCGGCGAGAACGGCGCGGGCAAGTCGACGCTGATGAAGGTGCTGAGCGGCGTCTATTCGTGCGACTCGTATGAAGGCGAGATCCATTTCGAAGGGCAACCGCGCCGCTTCAAGGACATCGCCGACAGCGAGAAGCTCGGCATCATCATCATCCACCAGGAGCTCGCGCTGGTGCCGCTGCTGTCGATCGCGGAGAACATCTTCCTCGGCAACGAGATCGCGCACGGCGGCGTGATCGACTGGTTCGCCGCCTATGCCAGGACCCGCGAGCTGCTGGCCAAGGTCGGGCTCAAGGAGCCGCCGACCACGCTGATCACCAACCTCGGCGTCGGCAAGCAGCAACTGGTCGAGATCGCCAAGGCACTCGCGAAAGAAGTCAAGCTGCTGATCCTCGACGAGCCGACCGCGAGCCTCAACGAGAGCGACAGCGACGCGCTGCTGAGCCTGCTGCTCGGGCTCAAGGCGCAGGGCATTTCGTCGATCCTGATCTCGCACAAGCTCAACGAGATCGCCAAGGTGGCCGACTCGATCACCGTGCTGCGCGATGGCGCCACGGTCGAGACCATGGACTGCCGCGCCGAGCCGATCAGCGAGGACCGCATCATCCGCGGCATGGTCGGGCGCGACATGGCGCACCGCTATCCGCGGCGCTCGCCGAACATCGGCAAGACCGTGTTCGAGGTCTGCGACTGGCATGTGCACCATGCGCTGCACGCCGAGCGCGAGCTGATCAAGGGCGTCGGCCTGCATGTGCGGCGTGGCGAGATCGTCGGCATCGCGGGCCTGATGGGCGCCGGCCGCACGGAGTTCGCGATGAGCGTGTTCGGGCGGTCCTATGGCCAGCGCATCCGCGGCACGGTGCGCATGCACG
Source organism: Variovorax sp. P4_B11 (assembly GCF_056402355.1). Taxonomy (NCBI): domain Bacteria; kingdom Pseudomonadati; phylum Pseudomonadota; class Betaproteobacteria; order Burkholderiales; family Comamonadaceae; genus Variovorax; species Variovorax sp. P4_B11. The sequence goes on along the minus strand of NZ_JBFUHO010000022.1, from coordinate 35,015 downwards.
GCAAGGAGGTCGACGTCGGGACGATCCGCAAGGCCATCGACCATGGCATCGCCTACGTCACCGAGGACCGCAAGAGCCTGGGGCTGGTGCTCGACGAGGACATTCGCAAAAACGTCAGCCTGGCCAACCTGGCGGCGGTGTCGGAGCGCGGCGTGATCGACGACGGGCGCGAGTTCAAGGTCGCCAACGACTACCGGCGCGCGCTCAACATCCGCTGCGCCGGCGTCGACCAGCAGGTGGTCAACCTGTCGGGCGGCAACCAGCAGAAGGTGGTGCTGAGCAAGTGGCTGTTCGCCAAGCCCGAACTGCTGATCCTCGACGAGCCGACGCGCGGCATCGACGTCGGCGCCAAGTACGAGATCTACACCATCATCGACCAGCTCGCGAGCGAGGGCAAAGGCATTCTCATGATCTCTTCCGAACTGCCCGAGCTGCTCGGCATGTGCGACCGCATCTACGTGATGAACGAGGGCCGCTTCGTCGCCGAATTTCCCGTGGCCGAGGCCTCGCAGGAAAAGATCATGCGCGTGATCGTGGCCTCGGGGAGCAGCGTCCATGCCGCCTGAACTCGAAGCGGTGAAGGCCGTCGCTCCCATGGCCCCGACGACGACCGGCGAACACGCGGGCTTCCTCAAGAACAACCTGCGCGAGTACGGCATGCTGATCTCGCTGGTCGCGATCATGGCGCTGTTCCAGGTGCTGACCGACGGCACGCTGATGCGGCCGCTGAACCTCACCAACCTGCTGCTGCAGAACAGCTACATCGTGATCATGGCGCTGGGCATGCTGCTGGTGATCGTGGCCGGCCACATCGACCTGTCGGTGGGCTCGGTGTGCGGCTTCATCGGCGCGCTGGCGGCAGTGCTGATGGTCGAGTACGAATGGCATTTCGTGCCGACCTTCATCGTCTGCCTGATCGCAGGCGGTGCCATCGGCGCCGCGCAGGGCTGGTTCGTGGCCTTCTTCCGGATTCCGTCCTTCATCGTCACGCTGGCCGGCATGCTGGTCTTCAAGGGCCTCACGCTGGCGCTGCTCGCAGGGCAATCGGTGGGGCCGTTCCCCGAGGCCTTCCAGAAGCTCAGCTCGGGCTTCGTGCCCGACGTGCTCGGCGGCGAAAGCCTGCGCACCACCTCGCTGGTGCTCGGCGCGCTGGCCGCCGCGGCGCTGGTCTTCTTCAAGCTGCGCGGCCGCGCCAAGCTCGCGCAGCACGGCATGGAGACCGAGCCCTACGTCTTCTTCCTCGCCAAGAACCTGTTCTTCGCGGCCGTCATCCTGCTGTTGAGCTACCTGCTGGCGACTTACAAGGGGCTGCCCAACGTGCTGATCGTGATGTCGGTGCTGATCGTCGCCTACGACTTCGTGACCAACCGAACCACGGTCGGCCGGCGCATCTATGCGCTGGGCGGCAACGAGAAGGCGGCGCGGCTGTCGGGCATCAAGACCCAGCGGCTGGCCTTCCTGACCTTCGTCAACATGGGCGTGCTCGCGGCGCTGGCCGGGCTGGTGTTCGCGGCCCGCCTCAATACCGCGACGCCCAAGGCCGGCCTGGGCTTCGAGCTCGACGTGATCGCGGCCTGCTTCATCGGTGGCGCCTCGGCCTCGGGCGGCGTCGGCCGCGTGATGGGCGCGGTGATCGGCGCCTTCATCATGGGCGTGATGAACAACGGCATGTCGATCCTCGGCGTCGGCATCGACTACCAGCAGGTCATCAAGGGACTGGTGCTGCTGGCGGCGGTGTTCATCGATGTCTACAACAAGAACAAATGAGCACCGAAGGCCTCTCCGATACGCCGGTGCTGCAGCTCAAGGGCATCGACAAGCAGTTCAGCGGCGTGGCGGCGCTGTCGAACGTGGCGCTGCGCCTGCGCGCCGGCGAGATCCACGCGCTGCTGGGGCAGAACGGCGCCGGCAAGTCGACGCTGATCAAGGTGCTGACGGGCGTCTACCCGGCCGACGGCGGCGAGATGCGGCTGGCCGGCCAGCCGATACAGCCGACGTCGCCGCTCGATGCGCAGCGCCTGGGCATCAGCACGGTCTACCAGGAGGTGAACCTCTGCCCCAATCTGTCGGTGGCCGAGAACATCTTCGCCGGGCGCTGTCCGCGCCGCGGGCTGGCGCAAGGATTTCGCATCGACTGGACGGCGGTGCATCGCGAAGCGCGGGCGCTGCTGGCGCGGCTCGACGTCGACATCGATGTCACGCAGCTGCTGTCGAGCTACTCGGTGGCGGTGCAGCAGATGGTGGCGATCGCGCGCGCGCTGGGCCTGTCATCGCGGGTGCTGATCCTCGATGAGCCGACGTCCAGCCTCGACGACGAGGAGGTGAAGAGCCTGTTCGCGGTGCTGCGCCGGCTGCGCGGCGAAGGACTCGCGATCCTGTTCGTGACGCACTTCCTGAACCAGGTCTATGCGGTGTCGGACCGCATCACGGTGCTGCGCAACGGCTGCCGGGTCGGCGAATGGGCGACCGCCGAACTCGGGCCGCAGGCCCTGATCTCGGCGATGGTCGGGCGAGAGTTCGCGGCCAAGGCCAGCGGCCATGCCGAACTGCCGGCGATCGAGGCCGAAGCGCCGGTGCTGCTGCAGGCCGAGGGACTGGGGCAGCGCGGGCAACTGCAGCCGGTCGACCTGCGGGTACGCGCCGGCGAGGTGGTCGGCCTGGCCGGCCTGCTCGGCGCGGGCCGCACCGAACTGGCGCGGCTGCTGTTCGGGCTGGCGAAGCCCGACCAGGGCAGCCTGCGCGTCGATGGCAGGGTCGTCGAGTTCGCGAGCCCGGCCGATGCGGTGAAGCACGGCCTCGCGCTGTGCCCCGAGGAGCGCAAGACCGACGGCATCGTGGCCGAGCTGTCGGTGCGCGAGAACATCGCGCTGGCGCTGCAGGCGCGGCGCGGCGTGCGCAACACGCTGTCGCGGGCCGAGCAGACCGCGCTGGCCGAGCGTTTCGTGAAGGCGCTGGGCATCAAGACCGCCAGCGTCGAGACGCCGATCGGCTTGCTGTCGGGCGGCAACCAGCAGAAGGCCGTGCTGGCGCGCTGGCTGGCCGTCGCGCCGCGGCTGCTGATCCTCGACGAGCCGACCCGCGGCATCGACGTCGCGGCCAAGCAGGAGATCATGGAAGAGATATTGAAGCTCGCGCGCGGCGGCATGGCGGTGCTGTTCATCTCCTCCGAGATGAACGAGGTGGTTCGCGTGTCGCACCGCATCGCGGTGTTGCGCGAGCGGCGCAAGGTGGGCGAACTGCCCGGCGGCAGCAGCGAGGACGCGGTGTACGAACTGATCGCGGCGGAAACATGACTCGCCCCCAGGCTCGCGCACTTCGTGTCGCTCTCCACCCCCTACCGGGGGCGATACCAGCGGCCCGGCGAAGCCGGTTCCGCGGTATCCCTGGCCTGAGTCGTCCGGGATCAAATGTCGCGGGTGGGGCGCGGTGCGATGGAGCGCTGAAATGAGCACCACGGACTCGATTCCCATCTTCGCGCGCGTCTTCCGCCACCGCCTGGCCTGGCCGCTGGTCACGCTGGGGCTGCTGCTGGCGATCAACGCGGCCTTCAACCCGAGCTTCCTGCACCTCGAGTGGCGCAGCGGCCACCTCTACGGCAGCCTGATCGACATCCTGAACCGCGCGGCGCCGCTGGTGCTGGTGTCGCTCGGGATGACGCTGGTGATCGCCACCCGCGGCATCGATATCTCGGTCGGCGCGGTGGTGGCGATCGCCGCGGCCATCGCCGCCTGGATGATCGGGGGCTCGCTGAGCAGCAGCGGGGCCGCGCTGGCGAGCCGCTTCCCGATGTGGCTGGCGATCCTGGGGGCGCTCGGCGCCGCGCTGGCCTGCGGTCTGTGGAACGGAATGCTGGTCGCGCGCGTCGGCATGCAGCCGATCATCGCGACACTGATCCTGATGGTGGCCGGGCGCGGCATCGCGCAGCTCATCACCGGCGGGCAGATCATCACGATCTACTACGCGCCCTTCTTCTTCATCGGCAGCGGCTACCTGTTCGGGCTGCCGTTCTCGGTCTACATCGCGGCCTTCGTCTTCGCCCTGCTGTACCTCGCGATCACGCGCAGCGCGCTCGGCCTGTTCATCCAGGCGGTGGGCATCAATCCGGGCGCGGCTCGGGTCGCCGGCGTGCGCGCGCGCCGCATCATCGTCGGCGCCTACATGTTCTGCGGCCTGTGCGCCGGCGTTGCGGGCTTGCTCATCAGCTCCAACGTGAAGAGCGCGGATGGCAACAACGCCGGCCAGCTGCTCGAGCTCGATGCCATCCTGGCGGTCACGCTGGGCGGCACGGCGCTGACCGGCGGCCGCTTCAGCCTGGTCGGCAGCGTGATCGGCGCGCTGATCATCCAGACCTTGACCTACGCGATCTACTCGCTCGGCGTGCCGCCCGAGATCAACCTGGTGGTCAAGGCGGTGGTGGTGTTCGCGGTGATGCTGCTGCAGTCGCCCGAGTTTCGTGCCAGCCTGCGGAAGCTGGCGGTGCGGCCGGTGCGCGGAGGGATGACGCCATGAGCGCCGCCCGGCCGCCCGAAGGCGCTCGCACCGCAGTGCGAAGCACGGAGGTTGCCCTATGAGCGCCGTGGTGTCGTCGACGTCGCAGCCCGAGCGCGCGGCATCCGCCCCGCCTGCGAGGCCGGGGCGCACGCGCCTCAACCCCAAGTACCTGCCGCTGGCCGCGACCATCTCGCTGTTCGTGGCGATGGCGACCCTGGGCTCGGTCTTCTACGACGGCTTCTTCTCGCCGCAGGTGTTCCTGAACCTGCTGATCGACAACGCATTCATCTGCATCGTCGCAGTCGGCATGACCTTCGTGATCCTGTCGGGCGGCATCGACCTGTCGGTCGGCTCGGTGATCGCGTTGACCACCATGGTCTCGGCCTCGCTGGTCGAGAAGCACGGCTGGAGCCCGGCGATCGTGATTCCGCTGGTGCTGGTGATGGGGACCCTCTTCGGTGCCTTCATGGGCGTGCTGATCGAGCGCTTCCGGCTGCAGCCCTTCATCGTCACGCTGGCCGGCATGTTCCTGGCGCGCGGCCTCTGCTACCTGATCAGCATCGACTCGATCAGCATCACCAACGAGTTCTATGCCAAGGTCTCGCAGTGGCGCTTGCCGGTGTGGGGCGATGCGTCGATCTCGCTGTCGGCCTTGATCGCGCTGGCGATGGTGGCACTGGCGGTGTTCGTCGCCCACTTCACGCCCTTCGGCCGCGCGGTGTATGCGATCGGCGGCAGCGAGTCCTCGGCGCTGCTGATGGGCCTGCCGGTGCGCTCCACGGTGGTCGGGGTCTACACGCTGTCGGGCTTCTGCTCGGCACTCGGCGGCGTGGTGTTCACCTTCTACATGCTGTCGGGCTACGGCCTGCATGCCGTCGGACTCGAACTCGACGCCATCGCCGCGGTGGTGATCGGCGGCACCCTGCTCACGGGCGGTGTCGGCTACGTGGTGGGCACGCTGTTCGGCGTGCTCATGCTGGGCATCATCCAGACCCTGATTTCCTTCGACGGCACGCTGAGCTCATGGTGGACCCGCATCGTGGTCGGCGTGCTGCTGTTCGTCTTCTGCCTGCTGCAGCGCCTGTTCACGGCGCGCGGCACCGCTTTGCACTGAGGCCAATGCATGCCCGACATCCCGAAGAAGAAGCTGCGTTCCGCCGAATGGTTCGGCCCGGCCGACAAGAACGGCTTCATGTACCGCAGCTGGATGAAGAACCAGGGCATCCCGGACCACGAGTTCGATGGCCGGCCGATCGTCGGCATCTGCAATACCTGGTCGGAGCTGACGCCGTGCAATGCCCACTTCCGCAAGATCGCCGAGCACGTGAAGCGCGGCATCTCGGAGGCGGGCGGCTTCCCGGTCGAGTTCCCGGTGTTCTCGAACGGCGAATCGAATCTTCGGCCGACCGCGATGCTCACGCGCAACCTTGCGAGCATGGATGTCGAGGAGGCGATCCGCGGCAACCCGATCGACGCCGTGGTGCTGCTCGCCGGCTGCGACAAGACGACGCCGGCACTGCTGATGGGGGCCGCGAGCTGCGACATCCCGGCCATCGTGGTGAGCGGCGGTCCGATGCTCAACGGCAAGCTCGAAGGCCGCGACATCGGCTCCGGAACCGCCGTCTGGCAACTGCACGAATCGATGAAGGCGGGCCAGATCGACCTGCATCAGTTCCTGTCGGCCGAGGCCGGCATGTCGCGCTCGGCCGGAACCTGCAACACCATGGGCACGGCCTCGACCATGGCCTGCATGGCCGAGGCGCTGGGCACCTCGCTGCCGCACAACGCGGCGATCCCGGCGGTCGATGCGCGCCGCTATGTGCTGGCGCAGATGTCGGGCCTGCGCGCGGTCGAGATGGCGCGCGAGGGGCTGACGCTGTCGAAGGTCCTGACGCGCGAGGCCTTCGAGAACGCGATCCGCGTCAACGCCGCGATCGGCGGTTCGACCAACGCGGTGATCCACCTGAAGGCGATCGCGGGCCGCATCGGCGTGCCGCTGGCGCTCGAGGACTGGACCCGCATCGGCCGCGGCACCCCGACCCTGGTCGACCTGATGCCGTCGGGGCGCTTCCTGATGGAGGAGTTCTACTACGCGGGCGGCCTGCCCGCCGTGCTGCGCCGCCTGGGCGAGAACGGATTGCTGCCGCACCCGGGCGCGCTGACTGTCAACGGCCGCTCGCTGTGGGACAACGTGCGCGAGGCGCCGAGCTTCGACGACGAGGTGATCCGTCGGCTCGACCGGCCGCTGGTGGCCGATGGCGGCATGTGCATCCTGCGCGGCAACCTGGCGCCGCGCGGCGCGGTGCTCAAGCCCTCGGCCGCATCGCCCGAGCTTCTGAAGCACCGCGGCCGCGCCGTGGTGTTCGAGAACCTCGAGCACTACAAGGAGCGCATCGTCGACGAGTCGCTCGAGATCGATGCGGGCTCGGTGATGGTCATGAAGAACTGCGGGCCGAAGGGCTACCCGGGCATGGCCGAGGTCGGCAACATGGGCCTGCCGCCGAAGCTGCTGCGGCAGGGCGTCAAGGACATGGTGCGGATCTCCGATGCCCGCATGAGCGGCACCGCCTACGGCACGGTGGTGCTGCATGTCGCGCCCGAAGCGGCCGATGGCGGCCCGCTCGCGGCGGTGCAGGACGGCGACTGGATCGAGCTCGACTGCGAAGCCGGCCGGCTGCATCTCGACATCGGAGACGACGAACTGGCCGCGCGCCTGCAAGCCATCGCACGGCGCGCCGTGCCGGCGAACGGCGGCGGCTACCAGCGGCTGTATGTCGATCATGTGCTGCAGGCCGACGAGGGCTGCGACTTCGACTTTCTGGTCGGCTGCCGCGGCGCCGCCGTGCCCCGGCACTCCCATTGAAGACCTTGCCGCTGAAGACCTTGCGGGACAGACCAAGAAACTGCGCAGCAGATTTTGCTCTGTCCTCGACCTGCCGAAGACCTTGCGGGACAGACCAAGAAACTGCGCAGCAGTTTTTGCTCTGTCCTCAACTGACTAGAAGGACCCGCACCATGACGCATTCGAAACCCCGCTACCGGGGCATCTTCCCGGTCGTTCCCACGACCTTCACCGAGAGCGGCGAACTCGACCTCGCGAGCCAGAAGCGCTGCGTCGATTTCATGATCGACGCCGGCTCCGACGGTCTGTGCATCCTGGCCAACTTCTCCGAGCAGTTCCTGCTGGCCGACGACGAGCGCGAACTGCTCACGCGCACGATCCTGGAGCACGTCGCGGGCCGCGTGCCGGTCATCGTCACCACCACTCACTTCAGCACCCGGGTGTGCGCCGAGCGCAGCCGCCGGGCGCAGGACATGGGCGCGGCGATGCTGATGGTGATGCCGCCCTACCACGGCGCCACCTTCCGCGTGCCCGAGCCGCAGATCTTCGAGTTCTATGCCCGGCTGTCCGACGCCGTGCGCATCCCGATCATGATCCAGGACGCCCCGGCCGCCGGCACGCCGCTGTCGCCGGCCTTCCTGGCGCGCATGGCGAGGGAGATCGAGCAGGTGTGCTACTTCAAGATCGAGACCGCGGGCGCGGCATCGAAGCTGCGCGAGCTGATCCGCCTCGGCGGCGACGCCGTCGAAGGTCCCTGGGACGGCGAGGAGGCGATCACGCTGCTGCCCGACCTGGATGCCGGCGCCACCGGATCGATGACCGGCGGCGGCTACCCCGACGGCATCCGGCCGATCATCTTCGATCACCTCGCCGGCCGCCGCGAGCAGGCGTTCGAGCGCTACCGGCAGTGGCTGCCGCTGATCAACTACGAGAACCGGCAGGCCGGCCTGCTGGCCTGCAAGGCGCTCATGAAGGAGGGCGGCGTGATCGACTGCGAGGCGCCGCGCCATCCCTGGCCGTCGCTGCACCCGCAGACCCGCGCCGGTCTGATCGAGATCGCGCGCGGCCTCGATCCGCTGGTGTTGCGCTGGGGGCGCTGAGCTTTCGGCTCAGGCCTTCCAGAACGGACGCTGCTCGGCCACCTTGGCGAGCGCCTTGCAGCACTGCATGGCGCTGGCCGCTTGGTTCGCCGCCAGCCAGCCGACGGCGAACCAGGCGGCGCCATCGGTCGCGGCCTGCGCGCGGTAGGCGGCCATCGCCATCGCGGCGTCGTTGTGCGCGCCCAGCGCGTCCTGCGCCGGCCCCAGGTGCGCCAGGAAACGCTCGGCCGCGCGCCGGCCGAACAGCGGCGCCACGAACTCGCCCAGATAGCGCAGCCGCTTGAGGCGCTTGCGGACGCGATGCTGCTGCGTCGGGTCGAGGCTTTCGAATCGCTTGCCATCGCGCAGCACTTGCCGATGCAGCGTCGAGAGCCGGGCCCGCATCGCCTTGCGGGCCGCGCTGGACGGTTGCTCGGGCCCGGCCTCGGTGCCGCCGTCGGGCAGCGCCGCGGCGATCAGGTGCATCAGCACCGCCTGGAAGGCGGCTGCACGCACCACGGTCTCTGCGGACTGGATGTCGTCTGCGGCCCGGTCGACGGCGAAAGGCGGCGCACCGTGGGCCAGGAGTTGCGGCTGCACGCTGCGCAGCATGTGGTCGCGGTCGCGCTGCTGGCCCAGCGCCTGGAAGGCCTCGGCCAGCGCCGGCTCCCACGCCGGGTCGATCGCCGGCGCAAAGGCGGCCAATTCGCGCAGGGCAGTGCGAAGGCGCCGGATGCCGACGCGCAGCTGATGCACGTGCTCGGGATCGGGACTGCCTGCCGCAACCTCGCTGGCGTTCGGAAGGATCTGTGCCAGGCAGCTGTCGAGCACCGCGCGAAAGACCTGGGCGCCACTGGCACCGGCCTTCAGCCGGGGCGCCGCAGCCTTGATCGGCGGGCCGTGCACCACGCCGCGGGCCAGCCGCTCGCCGTGCTCCGACTTGGACACGGTGTCGAGCCAGAGTCCGTAGCGGGCGCGCCAGCGGCCGGCGAGCTCGAGCAGCGACGAAGGACTGCCATGCTTGAGCTCGATCTCGAGTTCGCGCAGCGGCTGCGTGCGCTCGCCGGCGCGCACGGTGCCGACATCGAAGGCGAGTTCGACCAGCGCATCGCCGCTGCGCATCTCACGCGTGATGCGCCAGACGTCGGTGCCGTAGAGCGGCACCAGTTCGGCCCCGGCCGGGTCCTGGCCGGCCCGGCGCAAGGCCTCGGCGATCCGTTCGCCGACCGGCGTTCCTTCGTGCCGCCCGACGTCGGGCCGCGGGACCTCCCTGGCCTGCGCCGGCGGCAGCTCGACGTTGTGCTCGAGGCGCTCGACGAGGCTGCGCCCGGGTGCCTTGGCGGTCTGCACCCAGGCGCCGTTTTCCTTGCGGACCCGCAGCACGATGTGCAGCGCAGCCAAGGCGCCGTCCGCCGTGTCGTAATAGCGCGCCCGCAGCCGCGCACGGTGCGAGCGCCCGCGCCCGACCGCCGCTTCCACCGCCGCCTGGTGCGCGGAATCGACCTGGAACTTGAGCTCGAATTCGATCACTGGGCCACTCGATGACCCGAACGCGGCGGGCCCCGGCTTCACTCCTTCAGTTCGCTGACTTGCAGCGAGAGATCGTACAGCTTCGACTTGCTGGCGTAGTAGCGGTCGAGCCGCCATTCCTTCAGGATGTCCATCGCCAGCTGGAAGCTCTTGTAGTCGAGTTCGTAGAGCGTGACCAGCTCGAAACTGGCCTCGGATTCGAGCGCCAGGACCAGCTGGGCCAGGATCTTGGCGGACGCGTGGGTCGGGTCCGTCTCGATGAGTCGGCGGGCGACCTTGATGGCGTTCATGGGGGAAGCTCCCTTGTTAGTACATTCCGCTGACTATAGCCAGCGCCTCCATGCCATTTGTGACAGTCGCGTGACAGGCTGGGGTTTTCCCGGCCCTCCCGCACGGTTCAGCGGACCGGTGTCTCGGCCTGCCGGATCACGCCGCCGCCCAGCACGCTGCCGGTGACGGTGGTCGAAGCGCCCCCCACGACCCTGGCTTCGCAGGCTTCGCGGTCGCTGGCCGGCTGGCGGTCGCAGCGCGCCAGCGCATTCTGCTGCAGGGTGGCGGCATCCGGCGCCGGGAAGGCGCCGCGGCGCGCCATCTCGGCCGCTGCGCCGCGTTCGCGCAGGCAGGCATTTTGGTCCTGCATCACGCCATCGCAGGGCAGGGAGCCGGGGGGCAGGCCGGCCGCGAAAGCCGCCGGGGCGCCCAACAGGCTGCCGGCGGCCAGCAGGGCGGCGGAACAGGAACGCAAAACGTTTTTCATCGGTCACTCCTTGAGTCTTGGCGGCGCGCCATCGCGCCGGTCCGACCGTCAATGTGCGGTCGGGCTTCAAGCAGTGTGAGAGCGGTCGGCGCCGCGCGCGAGCCGTCGCAGGCTCGCATTCTTGTCGGACGGGGCCGCGCGCCTCCCGTCAGCCGGCGGCGATCCGCTTGGCCAGGTGGGCCAGCGCCTCGTCGACCTGGTCGACGAGGATCAGCGACAGGTCGCCGGGCTGCAGCCGCGCCAGCGCGCTGTCGATGGCGATGAACTCGCCGCGGATCTCGTCGATGAAGCTGGTGCGGCCGGCGCCCTGGAGCCCCTGCCGCAGCAAGGCCATGACTTCGCCGTCGGCGCGGCCACGCTGCGCCGCGTCCTGGTAGAGGATGACGTCGTCGAAGGCCTCGCCGAGGATGGCGGTCTGGTCGCGGATGTCGCAGTCCCGGCGGTCGCCGGCGCCGCTGATCACGACCGAGCGCTTCCTGGCCGGCATGGTGTCGACCGCGGCGACCAGCGCGCGCATGGCGTCGGTGTTGTGGCCATAGTCGGCGATCACGGTGGCACCGCGGTAGTCCATCACGTTGAACCGGCCCGGCACGCCGGCGGCGTCGTTCTTGAAGCTCGCGAGGCCGCTGCGGATGCTGTCCCAGTCGAGGCCCACGGCCCAGGCCGCGGCCACCGAGGCCATCACGTTGTCGACCTGGAAGCCGATGCTGCCGTTGCGCGTGATCTGCACGTCGCGCAGCGGGATGCGCTCGCGCCAGGAGCCTTCGGCCGCCACCAGCGCGTCCTGGTCGACATAGACCGTGCGCTTGCCCTGGGCGCGGTGCGTGGCCATCACCGGGTGGGCGCGGTCGGCGGAGAAGAAGATCACGCTGCCGGGACAGGTGCCCGCCATCGCGGCGACGTTGGGGTCGGCCGCGTTCAGCACCGCGTAGCCGCCGGGCGCCACGTTGCGCACGATCACGCGCTTGAGCACCGCGAGGTCTTCAACGGTGGTGATGTAGTTGAGGCCGAGGTGGTCGCCGCTGCCGATGTTGGTCACCACCGCCACCTGGCAGCGGTCGAAGCCGAGGCCTTCGCGCAAGATTCCGCCGCGCGCCACTTCGAACACGGCCGCATCGACGTCGGGGTGCAGCAGCACGTTGCGCGCGCTCTTCGGACCGCTGCAGTCGCCGCTGTCGGTCTGGCGGCCATCGACGTAGACGCCATCGGTGTTGGTCATCCCGGTGCGCAGGCCGCTGCCGGCCAGCAGGTGGTTGATGAGCCGGGCGGTGGTGGTCTTGCCGTTGGTGCCGGTGACCGCCACCACGGGAATCCGGCCGTCGTCGCCGTGCGCGAACAGGGTGTCCATCACCGCCTCGCCGACCGCGCGGCCGCGGCCGAAGGAGGGCGAGATGTGCATCCGCAGGCCCGGCGCGGCATTGACCTCGACCACGCCGCCGTGCTGCTCCTCGAGCGGGCGCAGCACGTTCTCGCAGACCATGTCGACGCCGCAGATGTGCAGGCCGACCATCTGGGCCGCATCGACCGCGCGCGCCGCGACTTCGGGGTGCACCGTGTCGGTGACGTCGGTGGCGGTGCCGCCGGTCGACAGGTTGGCGTTGTTGCGCAGCACCACGCGCTGGCCGAGCGTCGGCACGCTGTCGGGCCCAAGGCCCTGCGACTCGAGGCGGCCGATGGCGATGTCGTCGAGCCGGATCTTGGTCAGCGAGGTGGCGTGGCCCTCGCCGCGGCGCGGGTCCTGGTTGACCCCGTCGACCAGCTGCCGGATCGACTTCACGCCATCGCCGATCACCTGCGGCGGATCGCGGCGGGCGGCGGCCACCAGCCGGTCACCGACCACCAGCAGGCGGAAGTCGAAGCCCGGCAGGAACTTCTCGACCATCACCTCGCCGTAAGCCGCGGCCGAGTCGTAGGCGGCCAGCAGCTGCTCGCGGCTGCTGATGTTGACCGTGACGCCCTTGCCCTGGTTGCCGTCCTGCGGCTTGACCACCACCGGCAGGCCGATCTCCTGGGCCGCGGCCCAACCGTCCTGGCCATCGCTCACCGGGCGGCCCAGCGGCACCGGCACGCCGGCGGCGTTGAGCAACTGCTTGGTGAGTTCCTTGTCCTGCGCGATGGCCTCGGCCACGCCGCTGGTGCTGTCGACTTCGGCGGCCTGGATGCGGCGCTGCTTGGAGCCCCAGCCGAACTGCACCAGGCTGCCGCGGGTCAGGCGGCGGAACGGGATGCCGCGCGCTACCGCCGCATCGACGATCGAGCCGGTGCTCGGGCCGAGCCGTGCGGATTCGTCGAGATCCCGCAGTTCGGTGATCGCCGCATTGGCATCGAATTCGGTGCCGCCGTGGGCGGCGTCGATCAGCCCCTTGGCCAGCTCGAGCGCGCGCCGCCCGACGGCTTCCTCGCTGTACTGGAAGGCCACCTGGAAGACGCCTTCCTCGAGCGTGCGCGAGGTGTGGCCGAAGTTCACCGGGCAGCCGGCTTGCGCCTGCAGGGCGATGGCGGCGTTCTCGAGCACATGCGCCAGTGCCAGTGGCTGGCCCAGCACGATCGGGTGCAGCTCGCCGATGGTCGGGAACAGCGCGCGCAGGCGGTTCTCGAAGCCCGGCAGGCGCTCGATCGCGGATTCGTCGGGCGTGCACGAGACGATCGCCTCGATGCAGGTGTGGCGGCTCCACAAGTTGGGCCCGCGCAGGGCGCGGATTCGCGTGACTTCCATGGTGTTCGGGCGCCGGTGGACCTGCGGTCCAGCCGGTCAGGCAAATTGTGGTTCGGGTGAAACGAGGGTCTGCGACAGCTGCAGCGAGGCCAGCGCCGCCTGCAGGTCGGCTTCGAAGGCTTCGACGCCGGCCCCGATCAGGTTCAGCGGAATGCCCAGCGCCCAGCCGGCGGCGACCGCGGCGAGCAGGCTCTCGAGGCTGACCCCCGCGTGGGTGGCGCGCCAGATCGTCAGCCGGCCGAGGCCGGGCAGGAAGGATTCGCTGCTGCCGGTGGCCAGCACCACGCGGTCCTGGCGCACCAGCACCGTCTTGCCGCCAGCGTCGCGGTGCTTGGCCAGCGCCTCGGCTTGCGGGTCGGCGGCGTAGAGGATCACGTCGCCGTCGCACAGCGGCGCCAGGCCGGCCACGCGCGGGTCGCCGGCGTTCAGCACGGCGGTGCCTTCGGACAGCACGACGTCGACCTGGGTGCGCAGCACCTTGACCATCTGGTCGCTCTCGGTGATGTCGAATTCGCCCAGTGCCTCGGCGCCTTCGAGGTCGGTCACGATGCCGACTTCGCAGCGGTCGTAGGCCAGGCCGTCGCGCAGGATGGTCTCGGCGCCGTTCTCGATCACCACCGCCTGGACCGCGCGGTTCACGAGCAGCCGGTGGCCGGCTTCCCAGTGGGCGCTGTCGCGGGCATCGACCCGGCGCCGCTCGAGGAACAGGCCGTCGCGGCAGGCCAGCCCGGTGTGGCGGCCGCCGAGGCCGATCAGCCAGGCCACCAGGCGCGACAGCACGGCGGTGTCCTGCGAGCCGGCGACGCCGACCACGGGGATGCGGCCGGGCGCGTCGTCCGGGAACAGGTGGTCGCAGATCGCTCGGCCCACCGGCCGCGGCGAGCCGACGGCCGGCTTCAGGTGCATCAGCAGGCCGGGGCCGGCGTTGACCTCGACGATCGCGCCGCCCTGGGCCGCCAGCGGGCGCGAGATGTCCTCGGCCACCAGATCGACGCCGGCGATGTCCAGGCCGACCACGCGGGCGGCCAGCACGGCCGCGTGGGCGACCTCCGGATGCACCTGGTCGGTGCAGTCGATCGCCATGTTGCCGTTGCGCTGGATCGTCACCACGCGGCCGGCGGTGGGCACGGCCGCGGCGTCCAGGTCCTGGCGCTTGAGTTCGAGCTGCAGCTTGGCATCGGCGTCGACCACGATCACGTCGAGCGGATATTCTTCCTCGGCACCGCGCCGGGGGTCGCTGTTGAGCTGGCTGTCGATCAACTGGGCCACGGTCGACTCGCCGTCGCCGGTGACCGTGATGATCTCGCCGCGGGCGGCAGCCACCACCTGGCCGCCCACCACCAGCAGGCGGTGCTCGTGGCCGCGGATGAAGCGCTCGACCATCACGTCGCTGCCCTCGGGCTCCGCCACGGCGAAAGCGGCGGCGACTTCCTCCCGGGTGTTCAGTTCGAGCGAGACGCCGCGACCGTGGTTGGCGTCCGAGGGCTTGACCGCCACCGGCAGGCCGATGTCCTCGGCGGCTTCCCAGGCTTCCTCGGCATTGGCGACCACCTGGCCTTCAGGCACCGGCACGCCGCAGCTGGCGAGCAGCGACTTGGTGAGTTCCTTGTCGCTGGCGATCGATTCGCCGATGGCGCTGGTGTAGTCGGTCTCGGCGGTCCAGATGCGCTGCTGGCTGGCGCCGTAGCCGAGCTGGACCAGGTTGCCGCTGTTGAGCCGCAGGTGCGGAATGCCGCGGTCGGTGGCGGCGCCCACGATGCAGGCGGTGCTCGGGCCGAGGTAGCAGTCCTCGACCTTGGCCTTGACCGCGTCGACCGCGCGCTGCACGTCGGCGGTGCCGAAGGGGTCGTTGTTGATCGCGGCCATCAGCAGGCGGTGGCCCTCGGCCAGCGCGACGCGGGCGACCTGCTCGTCACGGGCGCGGAAGACCATGCGGTAGACGCCATGCTGCGAGGTGCTGCGGGTCTGGCCGAAGCCGGTCGGCATGCCGGCCAGGTTGAGCAGCTCGATCACCACGTGCTCCAGCACATGGCCGGCCCAGGTGCCTTCGGTCAGGCGCTGGATGAAGCCGCCGCGCTCGCCGACACCGCAGTGGTGCTCGATCAGGGCCGGCAGCAGGGTGGTCAGGCGGTCCGTGAAACCCGGGATCGTGTTCGACGGATGGTCCTCCAGGGCGCCGAGGTCGAGCCAGACCTCCAGCACGGGCCGGTAGGTCCAGAGGTTCGGTCCGCGCAAATAGTTGATGCGCAGCAGTTGGATGTCGTCGAAACGGGTCATGAAAACGTTCGATGTGCTTTGGCCGAGCACGGATGCGCCCTCAAGCGCGCCCATGGCCATCGGTCAGAATCGGCGCGCGAGGAGCGCCATGAAGGGTCCGTCGGCGGGCCAGAGATACAGAAACACAATGCAACATCACGATCCAGTCGGAACCCCGGGGGGCGAAGGGGAAGCCGCTTCAGACGCTCTGAAAAGACGGCTCTCAGTCGCGGAAAACGTTCTGGCGGCCCTCCCGGTTGACCTTGACGAGGACTTTCGATTCAGGTCCGGGCTGCTGGCCCTGACCGACCAGCGCCTGCTGGCGCGGGAACCGGACGGCCAATGGACCGAATGGCGGATTCCGGCGCCGGGCCTGGAAATCCAGCTCAGCGACCATGCCGGCATCGGCACGCTCGACCTGCAGGGCGCCGAGGGCCGGCTCGGGCGCTGGCGTTTCACGCTGGCCCAGCAGCCGGCGGCCTTGCGGCTGCAGAAGCTGTTCGATCAGCAGGCCGAAGCTGTCGCCCAGGCGACAGCCTCCGGCGCCGAACCCGATGACGCCCCCTTCGTCGAGCCCGAACTGCAGACGCCGCCGTCGACCTGGGTGCTGCTGCGCCTGGGCCGTTTCGCCAAGCCCTATCGCAAGCAGCTGATCGCCGGGTTTCTACTGACGCTGGCATCGACCGCCGCGACCCTGGTGCCGCCCTACCTGACCATCCCGCTGATGGACGACATCCTGATCCCGTTCCAGAACGGGCAGCAGATCGCGGTCGCCAAGGTCGTGATGTTCCTCGGCGCGCTGCTGGCCGCGGCGCTGGTCGGCTGGGCGCTGGGCTGGGCCCGCACCTACCTGCTCGCGCTGGTCTCCGAGCGCATCGGCGCCGACCTGCGCACCACCACTTACGAGCACTTGCTGACCTTGCCGCTCGATTACTTCGGCGGCAAGCGCACCGGCGACCTGATGGCGCGCATCGGCTCCGAGACCGACCGCATCAACGTCTTCCTGTCGCTGCACGCGCTCGACTTCCTGACCGATGTGCTGATGATCGCCATGACCGCGGTGATCCTGTTCTCGATCAATCCGCTGCTGGCGGTGGTCACGCTGGTGCCGCTGCCCTTCATCGCCTGGATGATCCACGTGGTGCGCGATCGGCTGCGCACCGGCTTCGAGAAGATCGACCGGGTCTGGAGCGAGGTCACCAACGTGCTGGCCGACACCATTCCGGGGATCCGGGTGGTGAAGGCCTTCGCGCAGGAGCAGCGCGAGGCGAAGCGCTTCCACGCCGCCAACGCCTACAACCTGCAGGTCAACGACAAGCTCAACAAGACCTGGTCGCTGTTCACGCCGAGCGTGTCGCTGCTGACCGAGATCGGCCTGCTGGTGGTCTGGGGATTCGGCATCTGGCAGGTGGCGCGCGGGCGCATCACGGTCGGCGTGCTGACCGCCTTCATCGCCTACATCGGGCGCTTCTACACGCGGCTCGACTCGATGAGCCGGATCGTCTCGGTGACGCAGAAGGCGGCCGCCGGTGCCAAGCGGATCTTCGACATCCTCGACCACGTGAGCAACGTGCCCGAGCCGGCGAATCCGGTGAAGGTCGAGCGCGTGCAGGGGCGCATCGAGATGGCCGACGTCGGCTTCCGCTACGGCAGCCGGGCCGTGATCCGCGACCTCGACCTGGTGATCGAGCCGGGCGAGATGATCGGCCTGGTGGGCCACAGCGGCTCCGGCAAGAGTACGCTGGTGAACCTGATCTGCCGCTTCTACGACGTCACCGACGGCGCCATCAAGGTCGACGGCTGCGACATCCGCCGCTTCGCGGTGGCCGACTACCGGCGCCACGTCGGGCTGGTGCTGCAGGAGCCCTTCCTGTTCTTCGGCACCATCGCGCAGAACATCGCCTACGGCAAGCCCGATGCCACGCGCGAGGAGATCGTCGCAGCGGCGCGCGCGGCGCACGCGCACGACTTCATCCTGCGGCTCGCGCACGGCTACGACTCGCTGGTCGGCGAGCGCGGCCAGGGGCTGTCGGGCGGCGAGCGGCAGCGCATCAGCATCGCGCGCGCGCTGCTGATCGATCCGCGCATCCTGATCCTCGACGAGGCCACCTCGGCGGTCGACACCGAGACCGAGAAGGAGATCCAGAAGGCGCTCGACAACCTGGTCCAGGGACGCACCACGATCGCCATCGCGCACCGGCTGTCGACCCTGCGCAAGGCCGACCGGCTGGTCGTGATGGATCGCGGCGAGATCGTCGAGGTCGGGCCGCACGACGCGCTGATGGAGAAGCAGGGTGCCTACTGGCGGCTCTACCAGGCCCAGTTGCGGCAGACCGACGACGAGAGTGCGGGCGCGCTGGCCGAACGCGCCTCGGTGGCCTTGGTGCTGGGCAGCCATGCCGCACATCCGGCGGGGGATGCATGATGGGATTTCGACTCGAACGCGATGCCTTCGGGCGGCTGGTGCTGATCGACGGCGAAGGCATGCGCCACGTCGGCGTGCTGCCGGTGCGCGCCTTTCCGCTCAGCGCACCCGACGACGGCCTGTCGCTGGTCGGCAGCGACGGGCGCGAACTGGTATGGGTCGACCGTGTCGACGCCCTGCCGGAATCCGCGCGTGCGCTGCTGGCGCAAGAACTCGCGGCACGCGACTTCGCGCCGACGCTGCTGAAGCTGCACAAGGTGTCGAGCTTCGGCGTGCCGAGCACGTGGAGTATCGCCACCGACCGCGGCGAGACCCACTTCGTGCTGAAGGCCGAGGAGGACATCCGCCGGCTCGACGGCGGTGCGCTGCTGATCGCCAGCGCGCATGGGGTGCAGTTCCGCATTCCGGACGTGAAGGCGCTGGACCGCGGCTCGCGCAAGCTGCTGGAGCGCTTCCTGTGAAGCGCGCGGCCGTGCGCGAGCTGGTGGATTCTGTCTGATACTTCCGCCCTCATGCACACCACCGCACTCGTCCTCTTCTCCGGTGGCCAGGACTCCACCACCTGCCTCGCCGATGCCCTCGCCAAGTACGAGCGCGTCGAAACCATCGGCTTCGACTACGGCCAGCGCCACCGGGTCGAGCTCGACGCGCGGCTCGCGGTGCTGGCGCGCCTGCGCGAGCGCTTCCCGCAATGGGCGCCACGGCTGGGCGACGACCACCTGCTGTCGGTCGACGTGCTGGGCCAGGTCAGCGCTTCCTCGCTGACGCAGGACATCGCCTTCGAGATGCAGGCCAACGGCTTGCCCAACACCTTCGTGCCGGGCCGCAACCTGATGTTCCTGACGCTGGCCGGCGCGCTGGCCTACCGGCGCGGCCTGGAGGTGATCGTCACCGGCGTCTGCGAGACCGACTTCTCGGGCTATCCCGATTGCCGCGACGACACCATGAAAGCCATGCAGGTCGCGCTCACGCTGGGCATGGACCGGCGCTTCGTGATCGAGACGCCGCTGATGTGGATCGACAAGGCCGCGACCTGGGCCCTTGCGCACCGGCTCGGCGGCGCTGCCCTGGTCGACTTGATCGTGGAGGACACCCACACCTGCTACCTGGGCGACCGCACGCAGCGCCACGCCTGGGGCTACGGCTGCGGCAGCTGCCCGGCCTGCGAATTGCGGGCGCGGGGCTGGGAGCGCTACGTGGCCTCGACCCTGTAGCGCGCGTCCGCGCCTTCGGCTTGCGGAACCAGCGTCCAGCGGCGCTGGTGGTGGTCGCCGACCGAGGGCCGGTGCGCGATCGACACCATCGCCCCGCCCGCGGCATGGACCATCGCGGCCAGCCGCTTGTAGAGCGTGTTCTCGCTGTCGGCATCGAGCGCGCTGGTGGCCTCGTCGGCGAACAGCCAGGCCGGCTTGCGCAGCAGCACGCGGGCGATCGCCAGGCGCTGCTGTTCGCCGCCCGAGAGCTTCTGGCTCCAGGCATCGCGGTCGTCGAGCCGGGCCGCAAGGTCGGGCAGCAGTGCATCGTTCAGGGCCTGCACCAGCTGCGCGTCGGTGAACTTCCCGGCCGGTTGCGGATAGGCCAGCGCATCGCGCAGCCGGCCGTCCGGCACATAGGGCCGCTGCGGGATGAACATGGTGTTGTCGGGCATCGAGACCCGGCCCTTCGCAAACGGCCAGATGCCGGCGAAGGCCCTGAAGAGGGTCGACTTGCCGCTGCCCGAGGGGCCTTGCAGCATCACGGTGTCGCCGGGATGGACGGCGAGCGCGGCCCCGTCGATGAGGCGCGCGCCATCGGGCAGGGTGACGCCGAAGCCATCGGCGCGCAGCCCCTTGGCGTTGTCCGCCGGTGCCCGCTCGAGCGCGCTGGTGGCGCCGGCATTGGCCCGCATCGCGGCCTCGAAGGAGCTCAGCCGGTCGGCGGTGGCGCGCCAGACGGCCACGCGGTCGTAGTTGTCGACGAACCAGCTCAGCGAGTCCTGCACCCGGCCGAAGGCCGAGTTGACCTGCATCAGCTGGCCGAGCTGGATCGCGCCGCTGAAGAAGCGCGGCGCCTGCACGATGAAGGCGAAGATCACCGAGGCCTGGCCGAACGAGGCCGTGAAGGCCACCAGGTTCTTCTGCTTCCTGATCAGCTGCAGGTAGTTCATGAGCACGGCGCCGAAGCGCAGCTGCAGCTGGCCGTGCTCGACCTGCTCGCCGCGGTCGAGCGCGATGGCTTCGCTGTACTCGCGCACCCGCACCAGGTGATGGCGGAAGTCGGCCTCGTAGCGCTGCTGCTGGAAGTTCAGGCCGATCAGCGGGCGGCCGATGTAGTGGGTGATGACCGTGCCGGCCGCGCAGTAGACCAGCGCGATCCAGACCATCGAGCCGGGCACCGAGAAGCTGTGGCCGAAGAGCGTGAAGTCCGCCACGCCGCTGAGGCCCCACAGGATGCCGATGAAGCTCACCAGCGTGACCACCGCGTTGAGCAGCCCCATCGACAGCGTCATCGTGTAGTCGGTGAAGAGCTGCATGTCTTCCTGGATGCGCTGGTCGGGGTTGTCCGGCGACAGGCCGTCCTGCTGGCCGTAGCGCGCGAGCTCGAGGCGGTAGAAGGTGCGGTCGGCCATCCAGCGCTGCAGGTAGCTGCGGGTCATCCAGGCGCGCCAGCGCAGCTGCAGCAGCTGGGTCAGGTAGAACTTGAGGATCGCGATCGCGATGAAGCCGGCCGCGATCCAGCAGAAATAGACGATCTCGCGCCAGAAGACCGCCTGGTCCTTGTTCTGCAGCGCGTCGTAGAAGCGCGCGTACCACTGGTTGTTGAGCACCAGCATGTAGACCACGCCGAGGTTGAGCGCCACGATCGCCGCCAGCAGGCCGCGGGCCTTCCATTTCTCCTCGGAATTGAAATAGGGCGCCGCCAGCGCGCCGATGCGGCGCAGGGTGGTCAGCATGCTCTTGGAACCGGTGCTTGCAGTCATGGCGTGGGAGTGGGTTCACGCCTGGGGGCGGCGCGTTGCTTTCATCCTAAACCCACTCGGGCGCGCTTTCTTAAGCGGCGCTGAAATCCGGGGCCGGCTGACAAACGCCTGTCACATCGGCTGCCGATGATTCACGGCTTTCGTGCATCGGCGCGCGCCGCCTTGCATCTCTCCGTCCCGCTCGAGGAAATCCCATGTTGCGTCGCACCTTCCAAACCCTTCTGCCTGCCGTCCTGCTGGGCCTCGGCGCCGGCGCCATCGCGCAGGGCCGCACCGAACTGCTGGTCTACACCGCGCTGGAGGCCGACCAGGTGCAGGCCTACAAGGCCGCCTTCGAGAAGGACAACCCCTCGATCGAACTCAAGTTCGTGCGCGACTCGACCGGCATCGTCACCGCCAAGCTGCTGGCCGAGAAGGCCAATCCGCAGGCCGACGTCGTCTGGGGGCTGGCCGCCACCTCGCTGATGCTGCTCGACAAGGAGGGCATGCTCCAGCCCTACGCGCCCAAGGGCCTCGAAGCCGTCAAGCCGACCATGCGCGACAGCGCCAATCCGCCCAAGTGGGTCGGAATGGACGTCTGGTCGTCCGCCATCTGCTTCAACACCGTCGAGGCGCAGAAGAAGAATCTGCCGAAGCCCACGCGCTGGGCCGATCTGACGAACCCCGTCTACAAGGGCCAGATCACGATGCCGAACCCGGCCGCTTCGGGCACCGGCTACCTCATGGTCTCGGGCTGGATCCAGATGATGGGCGAGCCCAAGGCGTGGCAGTACATGGACGCGCTGCACCAGAACATCGGCATCTACAGCCAGTCGGGCAGCAAGCCCTGCCGCCAGGCCGGCGCTGGCGAGTTCGCGCTCGGCATGTCCTTCGAATACCGCGCCAACAAGACCAAGCGCGACGGCGCGCCGATCGACATCGTGCTGCCCACGGAAGGCCTGGGCTGGGACATGGAGGCCACCGGCATCATGAAGACGACCAGGAAGCCCGACGCCGCGAAGGCGCTGGCCGACTGGGCCGTGACGAAACAGGCCAACCAGCTCTACGCGAAGAACTTCGCGGTGCTCGCGC
The DNA here is from genome assembly GCF_056402355.1 of Variovorax sp. P4_B11. NCBI lineage: Bacteria > Pseudomonadati > Pseudomonadota > Betaproteobacteria > Burkholderiales > Comamonadaceae > Variovorax > Variovorax sp. P4_B11. The sequence continues at coordinate 12,889 of NZ_JBFUHO010000022.1, read as the reverse complement.
TGCCGGGCATCCAGGAGAAGCTGGAGTTCGTGCCGGGCGACGTCGAGAAGCTGCTGGCCAAGAACGACTTCGACTGGGCCGCCGCCAACCGCGAACGCATCCTGGCCGAATGGTCGAAGCGCTACGAGTCGAAGTCCGAAAAGAAGGCGCCGCCGCAGTAAGGCCTCCCGCATGAGCGCCTACCTCTCCCTGCGCGGCATCGGCAAGTCCTTCGGTGCCAGCCGCGTGCTCGACGGCATCGACCTCGACGTCGAGCCCGGCGAGTTCGTCTGCCTGCTCGGACCCTCGGGCTGCGGCAAGACGACGCTGCTGCGCATCGTCTGCGGCATCGAGCGTGCGGACCGCGGCCGGCTGCTGCTGAATGGCCAGGACATCGCGGGCCTGCCGCCCGCTGCGCGCGGTTTCGGCGTGGTGTTCCAGTCCTATGCCTTGTTCCCGAATCTCACGGCGGCGCAGAACATCGCCTACGGTTTGCATCCCACGGGTGCGCTGGCGCGCGAGATGGCCAGGCGTTCGCGCGAGATGCTCGACCTGGTCGGCCTCGCCGCCCATGCCGACAAGTACCCGGTGCAGCTGTCGGGCGGCCAGCAGCAGCGCGTGGCACTGGCCCGCGCGCTGGCTCCCAATCCGCGCCTCCTGCTGCTCGACGAGCCCCTGTCCGCGCTCGACGCGCAGGTGCGCGCCAGCCTGCGCAGCGAAATCCGTGCGCTGCAGAAGCGCCTGGGCATCGTGACGATCATGGTCACGCACGACCAGGAGGAAGCGCTGTCGATGGCCGACCGCGTGGTGCTGATGCACGACGGCCGCATCGAGCAGGCCGGCACGCCCGGCGAGCTCTACCACCGGCCGCGCACCCGCTTCGTCGCCGGCTTTGTCGGCCGCATGAACATGCTGCCGGCCACCGTGCTGGCGGGCGACCGGGTGCGGGTGCGCGACAGCGAGCTGCATTGCGCGCCCGGTGCGCTGCAGGTGGGCGCGCAAGCGACGGTCGGCATCCGGCCCGAGCAGGTGGTCGTGCGGCGCTTCGGCGACGCGGTGGGTGCCAACAGCTTTGCCGCCCGCCTGCTCGACACCGAGTTCCTCGGCCACCGCACGGCCGCACGGCTGGCCTGCGAGCCGCTCGGCATCGAGATCGAGGCCGAACTGCCGCCCGATCACCGGGTCGCCGAAGCGCTGGCGCCCAGCAGCATGGTGCACATCGAGCTGCCGCAGCACGCGCTGTCGGTGCTGGCGCGTTGAAGGGCCTCGACCGCGAACGCTGGCTGACCGGGGCCGGCGTCGGGCTGGCGCTCGCGACGCTGCTCGTGATCGTCGCGCTGCCGGTGGCGGCGCTGGTGGGACAGAGCTTCTTCGACCGCGCCGGCGCCTTCGTCGGTCTGGCCAACTTCGCGCGCTATCTCGACAATCCGGCACTGGTGCAGTCGGCCTTCAACAGCGTCTGGCTGGCCGCGCTGAGCGCCGTGATCTGCACCGCCGTCGCCTATGTCTACGCCTACGGGCTCACGCTCTCGTGCATGCGCGGCAAGGGCCTGCTGCGCGCCATTGCGCTGCTGCCGCTGCTGGCGCCTTCACTGCTGCCGGCGATCAGCCTGATCTACCTGTTCGGCAACCAGGGCGTGTTCAAGGACTGGCTCGGGGGCGTCTCGATCTACGGGCCGCTGGGCATCGTGCTGGGCTCGGTCTTCTGGACCCTGCCGCATGCGCTGCTGATCCTGACCACCGCGATGGCGACTTCGGACGGCCGGTTGTACGAGGCGGCCCAGACGCTCGGTGCTTCGCGCTGGCGCATCTTCCGCACCGTGACCCTGCCGGCCTCGCGCTACGGACTCATCGTGGCCTGCATGGTGGTCTTCGTGCTGGTCGTCACCGACTTCGGCGTGCCCAAGGTGGTGGGCGGCCAGACCGGCGTCCTGGCCACCGATATCTACAAGCAGGTGGTCGGCCAGCAGAATTTCCAGATGGGCGCGGTGGTCGGCTTCGTGCTGCTGATCCCGGCCGTGCTGTCCTTCGCGGTCGAGCGCCGTGTGCGGCGGCGCCAGGCGGCCGCGATGTCGGCGCGCGCGACGCCGCACCGGCCCGAGCCCGTGGCGCTGCGCGATCGCGTGCTGTTCGGCGCCTGCCTGCTGGTCGCCGCGGCCATCCTCGTGATGATCGGGATGGCGGTGTTCGCGTCGCTCGCCAGCTACTGGCCCTACCAGCTCGCGCCTTCGCTGAAGAACTACGACTTCAGCAACATGGATGGCGGCGGCTGGGGCAGCTATGTCAACTCGCTGAAACTGGGCCTGGGCGCCGCGGCGGCCGGCGCCGTCGCCACCTTCCTCTCGGCCTATCTGGTCGAGAAGCCGCGCCACTTCGGCCTGCTGCGCGAGGCGCTGAACCTGCTGGCCAACCTGCCGCTGGCGGTGCCCGGCCTGGTGCTGGGCGTGGGCTACATCTTCTTCTTCAATGCGCCCGCGAATCCGCTCAACGGGCTCTACGGCGGCATGGCGATTCTCGTCGTCTGCACCGTGGCGCACTTCTTCTCCGTCGCCCACCTGACCTCGCTCACCGCCCTGCGCCAGCTCGACCGCGAGTACGAACTGGTGGCCGAGTCGATGGGCGTTCCGTTCTGGCGCACGCTGTGGCGGGTGCACCTGCCGGTGGCGCTGCCCACGGTGCTGCAGGTCGGCGGCTACTTCTTCGTCAACGCGATGACGACCGTCTCGGCGGTGGTGTTCCTGTATTCGCCGCAGACCACGCTGGCCGCGATCGCGGTGCTGAACATGGACGACGCGGGCGACGTGGCGCCGGCCGCGGCCATGGCTTCGCTGATCATGCTCACGGCGGCGGTCGGCCGCGGCCTGTTCGCGCTCGCCGGCCGCGTCGTGCTGGCGCGGACCCAGGGCTGGCGCAGCCGCTAGGGCTGATTGCTGATGCCGCTGGCCACGTGCCCCGAGGGCACATGGCGCGCTGCCGCATCGACATGGCCGGTCTGGTCGTCGAAGAAGAAATCGGGCTCGAACTCGCGCAGGAACTCGCCCTTGGGCAGGCCGCCGAGAAACATCGCCTCGTCGACCTTGATGTTCCAGTTCATCAGCGTGCGGATCGCGCGCTCGTGCGCTGGCGCGCTGCGCGCCGTGACCAGCGCGGTGCGGATGCGCATCTCGGGGCTGCTGGCCTGCTGCAGCCGGTGCAGCGCCGCCAGCAGCGGCTTGAACGGCCCTTCGGGCAGCGGCAGCCCGGCCTTGGAGGACTCATGCTGCTGGAAGGCGTCGAGCCCCTCGGCCTGGAAGACGCGCTCGGCCTCGTCGCTGAACAGCACCGCATCGCCGTCGAAGGCGATACGCACTTCGTTCGGATAGGCGTTGCTCGCATGCACCGACTCGACCAGCACGCGGGCCGCGGGAAAGCCGGCGACCAACGCCTCGCGAACGTCATCGGCGTTGACCGAGAGGAAGAGGTGGGCGCGCAGCGGCCGCAGGTAGCCGAAGGGCGGCCGGCCCTGCGTGAAGACGCCGCGCTGCAGCGAGATGCCGTTGGCCACGCCCGAGCGGAACACCCGCATGCCCGAGACCGGATCGTTGCGCGACAGGATCACGACCTCGACCCGCTGCTGGCCGCCTTCGTTGAAGCGCAGCAGCTTGCGCACCAGCGAATAGGCGATGCCCGGCTGGGCCGGCACGTCGAGCCGCTCGAGCTGCAGCTTCATGTAGCCGGCGTCGTCGCCCGATTCGAAGATGCGGTTTTCTTCCTCGAGATTGAACAGCGCGCGCGAAGAAATGGCCACAACCAGCTTGTCTTCAAGATTCATGCTCGCCCCCAGGTTGGCTCACTTCGTGTAGCCGCCCACCCCCTGCCGGGGGCAACACCAGCGGCCCGGCGAAGCCGGTTCCGCGGTGTTCCACCAACGGGCCTGGCTGCGCCGGCCGTGAAACTGACGGTGCTCCTGTTTCTTGGCGGCGCGAAGCGCACGCCTGTTGGTGGGCAGTCGCGGAACCGGCTTTGCCGGGCCGCTGACTGCGCCCCCGGCAGGGGGTGGGCGCCCGGACACGAAGTGCCGGGCAACCTGGGGGCGAGCGTCATTTCACGAACTGATTCAGCTGGATGATGGGCATCAGCACCGCCAGCACGATCAGCATCACGACGCCGCCCATCGCCACGATCAAGAGCGGCTCCAGGATGGTCGCCAGGTGCATCGCGCGGCGCTGCACTTCGGCGCCGAGCTGGTTGGCGGCGCGCTGCAGCATCAGCGGCAGCGTGCCGGTCTGTTCGCCGAGGCGGGCGAACATCGAGACGATGCCGGGGAAGCGCTTCTTCTGCGCCAGCGCGGAGGCCAGCGGTGCGCCTTCGCGCACCAGCACCAGCGCATCGAGCGCATCGGCGCGCATCGCGCTGTTGCTCAGCGTCTCGGAGGCCGCCTGCAGTGCGCGCAGGATCGGCACGCCGGCGGTGGCCAGCATCGCCAGCGTGCTCGCGAAGCGCGCTGCGTTGTAGCCGCGCGCCAGCTTGCCGACCAGCGGCAGGTTGAGCCAGGCGGCGTCGAAGCGCTCGCGGATGGCGGCGCGTGCGAGCGCCATCCGGGCGCCGATGACAGCGATGACGACCGCCACCAGCATCAGCCAGCCGTAGTTGCGGACGAAGGCGCTCAGCGCCAGCATCGCGACCGTGAGGATCGGCAGCGCCCGCTTGGTGCCGGCGAAGACGTTGGCCACCTGCGGCACGACGTAGCTGACCAGGAAGACCACGATCACGATCGCCACCAGCGTCACGATCGCCGGATAGAGCGCCGCGCCGACCAGCTTCTGCTGCAGCGCCTGGCGCTGCTCGAGGTCGTCGGCCAGGCGCTCGAGCACCAGGCCCAGGTTGCCGCTCTGCTCGCCGGCGCCGATCACGGCGACGTAGATCGGCGAGAACTCGCGCGGGTGCTGCGACAGCGCGCGGCCGAAGGGCGCGCCGGCATTGACCTCGGCCCGCAGCGAGGCCACCAGGTTGCGCTGGGCCTCGGTCTCGGCCTCGTCGGTCAGCGCGGTCAGGGCGCGCTCGAGCGACAGGCCGGAAGACACCAGGCCGGCGATCTGCCGCGTCCAGACCGCCAGCGTGGTCGCGTTGAAGATCCGGCCGCCGCCGAACAGGCGGCGCCAGCTGCGGGTTTCCGGCACGCCGCTCTCGACGCTGCCGACCACGGTCACTGACAGGGGAATCAGTGCCTGCGCCCGCAGCATGCCGCGCGCGCTGCGCGCGGTGTCGGCCTCGAGCACACCCTTGCGGGGCTGGCCCTGGGCATCGATGGCATCGAAAGAATAGGCAGGCATCGGGCGATTCTCGTCCAGGCAAGCCCGGGCGTCAGTCTCGGGTCACGCGAAGCAGTTCGGCGCGCGAGCTGATGCCGGCCTGGACCAGCCGCTCGCCGTCCTCGCGCATCGAGCGCAGTCCGCCGCGCTCGGCGGCGACGAAAAGCTGGCTCTCGGGCGCCCGGTTGTGGATCAGCGACTGCACGGTCTCGTCGGCCACCAGCAGCTCGAAGATGCCGGTGCGTCCCTGGTAGCCGGTGTGGCCGCAGGCGTCGCAGCCCACCGGCTGCGCCTCGTGGCCGGCGGCCGGTGAACACACGGAGCACAGCTTGCGCACCAGCCGCTGGGCCAGCACGCCGAGCAGCGAGGAGCTCAGCAGGAAGGGCTCGACGCCCATGTCGGTCAGCCGCGTCACGGCGCTGACCGAGTCGTTGGTGTGCAGTGTCGCCAGCACCAGGTGGCCGGTGAGCGAGGCCTGGATCGCGATCTGCGCGGTCTCGAAGTCGCGGATCTCGCCGATCATGATGACGTCCGGGTCCTGCCGCAGGATCGCGCGCAGCGCCTTGGCGAAGCTCAGGTCGATCTTGGCGTTGACCTGGGTCTGGCCGACGCCGGGCAGCTCGTACTCGATCGGGTCCTCGACCGTCATGATGTTGCTGCTGCTGGCGTCGAGCCGGCTCAGCGCGGCATACAGCGTGGTGGTCTTGCCGGAGCCGGTCGGGCCGGTCACCAGGATGATGCCGTGCGGCTGGCCGATCAGCTGCTCGAAGCGCGCCAGCGTGTCGCCCTGCATGCCGACCGATTCGAGCGTGAGCTTGCTCTCGGACTTGTCGAGCAGCCGCAGCACGGCACGTTCGCCATGGGCCGAGGGCAGGGTCGAGACCCGGACGTCGACCGCGCGGGTGCCGATGCGCAGGCTGATGCGCCCGTCCTGCGGCAGCCGCTTCTCGGCGATGTCGAGATCGGCCATGATCTTCAGCCGCGAGATCAGCGCCGCGTGCAGTGCGCGGTTCGGCTGCACCACTTCGCGCAGCGTGCCGTCGATCCGGAAGCGCACCGAGGAGGTCCGCTCGTAGGGTTCGATGTGGATGTCGCTGGCGCCGTCCCGCGCCGCCTGCGTCAGCAGGGCGTTGAGCATGCGGATGATCGGCGCATCGCCGGCCGACTCGAGCAGGTCCTCGACCGCGGGCAGCTCCTGCATCATGCGCGAGAGATCGGCATCGCCCTGGACTTCGCTGACCACCGCGGCGGCGTTCGATTCGCCTTTCGCGTAGGCCGCGCTGATGCGTTGCGCGAGCTGCTCGGGCGCCAGCGGCTCGAAGGTCTTCACCGGGAACTTGCGCAGCACCTCGCCCAGGCCGCTGCGCGGCGGCACCTTCGGCATGCAGAGCGTGAGGCTGCCGTCGTCGGCCTCTTCCAGCAGCAGTTGCTGGCTGCGGGCGAAGGCGTAGGGAAGGGGATAGCGCACGGCCGGAACCTAGGGCATTTCGCGCGCCGTCGACGGATCGGCGGTCGGCGGCAGCGCGCCCTTCAGGGGCGCCGGGCGCAGCGCGCGCGTGTCGCTCGGCGTCAGCGGCGGCGGCACCAGGCGCGTGCCTTCGCCGCGGGCGGCGGCGGCTGCCGGTGTCAGCGGCGGCAGCGGCGGCAGCACGACGGACTCGTCGACGTTGTGCAGGACGACCGACTTGTCCGGCTGCGAAGCCTGCTGCAGGCCGCGGATCGCGTCGTAGCGGTCGAAAGCCAGCTGGTCGCTGGTGGCGGTGTCGCGCACCACCACCGGGCGCAGGAACACCATCAGGTTGGTCTTCTTGCGCGAGCGGGTCTCGCTCTTGAACAGATTGCCGATGATCGGGATGTCGCCGGCCAGCGGGATCTTCTCGATCGCGTTGGAGTACTCGTCCTGCAGCAGGCCGCCCAGCACGATGATGCTGCCGTCGTCGACCTGCACGTTCGACTCGATGCTGCGCTTGTTGGTGGTCGGGCCGTTGACGTTGTTGACGGTGCTGGCCTGGATGGTCGAGACCTCCTGGAACACCTGCAGCCTGACGCTGTTGTTCTCGTTGATCTGCGGCCGCACGCGCAGGGTCAGGCCGACGTCCTTGCGCTCGATGGTCTGGAACGGATTGACCGAGCCGTTGGCCGCGCCGGTGTTGGTGAACTGGCCGGTCAGGAAGGGCACGTTCTGGCCGATCACGATCTTGGCTTCCTCGTTGTCGAGCGTCAGCAGGTTGGGCGTCGACAGCACGTTGCCCTCGGCATTGTTCTCGAGGAAGCGGGCCAGGAAGCTCAGCACGTACTGGTTGCCGTACAGCCGGCCGACACCGAAGTTGAAGCCGGTCGAGGGCCGGGTCGCCGTGTTGCCGGTGGCGATGCCCACGGCCAGGTCGATGATGTTCTGGCCGGCCAGGTTCGAGTTGGTGCCCAGCACCGCGACATTGCGGTCGCCGTTGTTGCCGATGCCGCTCTGCCACTGGATGCCGAACTCGGCCGCCTTGTCGGCATTGACCTCGACGATCAGGCTCTCGACCATCACCTGCGCGCGCTTGCCGTCGAGCCGGTCGATCACGGCCCGCATCTGCCGGTATTGCGGTTCGGGCGCGGTGATGATCAGCGAGTTGGTCGACGGGTCGGCCTGGATCTGGCCCCCCGTGGACGGTGTGTTGGCGTTGCTGAGCGGCGTGGTCGCGGCCGTGCTGCCCTGCTGCTGGGGGTTCTGCAATGCTGCCGCCTGCAGGTTGGCCTGTGTGCCTTGGGTCGTCGTGCCGGTGCCGGCGCCGGTGCCGGTGCCGCCGCGCGCTTCGGCCGACATGGCCGCCCGCAGCGTCGTCGCCAGTTTCACCGCATCGGCGTTCTTCAGGTAGACCACGTAGACGTTGCCGGCCGCGCCGTTGGCGTTTTCCAGCGGGGCCCGGTCGAGCTTGGCCACCAGCGTGCGCACCAGCTGGGCCCGCGCCGGATTGGCCGCGCGCAGGATGATCGCGTTGCCGCGCGGCTCGGCCAAGAGCGTGGTGCGGAAGGAGGAATCGACCTGCCCCGGCGCCGCCGCGCCGGTCGCCGTGCTGCCGCCTTCGAGCAGCCGCGTCACCAGGGGCACCATGTCGGTGGCCACCGAATGCTGCAATGGAATGACCTCGATGTCGGAGGCGTTCGGGATGTCGAGCGCGGCCACGATGCGGGCCAGCCGCCGCATGTTCTCGGCGTAGTCGGTGATCACCAGCGAGTTGTTGCCGGGATTCACGTTGATCGTGTTGTTGGGCGCGATCAGCGGCCGCAGCACCGGCAGCAGGTTGTTGGCCGACTCGTAGTTGAGCTTGAAGATCTGCGTGACGATCTGGTTGCCGCTGAGGCTGGAGGTGGTCGGCGTCGACGTGGTCACGGTGTTGCTCTGCAGCTTGGCGTCGGCTTCGGGCACCACCTTGTAGAGGCCTTCGGACTGGACGATCGCGAAGCCCTGCAGGCGCAGCGCGGCGGCGAACTGGTTGAACGCCGCGGCCGGCTCGATCGCCCGGTCGGTCTGCAGCGTGATGGTGCCCTTGACGCGTGGGTCGACCACCACGTCGCGGCCGGTCACCACCGCCATGGTTCGCGCCACCGATTCGATTTCGGCGTTGCTGAAGTTCAGGGTGATCGGTTCGCCCCGGCGCAGCGCCTCCTGGGCGAAGGCGGAAGGAATGCAGGCCGCGATCAGCATCTGCGCTGCGAGCGCGATGGTGCCGAGGCGCATGCCGGCGGAAGACGTTGGCTTGTTCATGGTCAACCCAGTGTGATGAGCGAGCGCGCGCCGTCGCGTCGCCCGATGATATTCAACAAGTTCGAGAGCGCGGCTTCGCGTCCCGGCGCGGCGCTGGCCTCGCCGTCGAAGCGCATCGCCGTGCCGTTCCATCGTCCGCTGCCGCTCAGTTGCAGGGCGCCTTCGCGGGTGGTCACGAGCAGCGAGGGCACCGGCCCGCCCTCGAGCGCGATGCGGTAGCTGCCCATCGGCTTGAGGGTCGACAGGCTGGAGGAGATGTCGGTGGCGTCCAGCGTCGCGCGTCCGGTGATTGTCAGCTTGGGGCCGCTCGAGCGCAGCACCAGGGCCTGCATCGACAGGTCGAGCACGCCTTCGAGCTTGAGCGTGTTCCAGGGGGCGCCGAAGCCGGCCAGCAGGGCCGCCGGCCAGCGGGACTGGCCGTCGCGCCATGCCAGCTCGAGGCCGTCCGCCCGCGGGCGGCCCATGAGCTCGAGCGGCTTCGCCGCACAGCAGGGGACGTCGAGCACCGCCGTGACGCCGTCCCAGCGTGGCCGCAGCGTCCAGCCCAGCTGCCCCGGCAGCGAGATCGACTCGGCGCCGCCGGCGCCGCTGGCGAACACGACGCCGGCAGTGCCGTTCCAGACCGTGCCGCGCGCGTTGACCAGCTGGAGGTGGCCATCGCTCCATTGCGCGAGACCGGCAGCGAGCCAGCGTGCCGGCGCGAAGGCGGCCAGCGCGAAGACGATGCCGATCAGCGCGCCGAGCAGGGCCCAGGGCCAGCCGGAGCCGGACGCGGAGCGGGGGGAGGTCTTCGACAGGGCCATGGGGCGCTCAGCGGGCCGGCAGGCCCATGACCAGCGTGCCGTCCCAGCGCACCCGGGGCGGTCCGGAAGCGGCGCCGGGTGGGGCGGCGCCAGTCTGTTGCGCGCTGCGTGTCAGGTGCACCTCGCGCGGCACGGCGCGGGCATTGCTGCGCGCCTGCGTGAAGAGTTCGGCGAGGGCGTCGGCCGGGGCGGCGCGCAAGGCGATCGTGACGTTCTCGCCGGCACCGGCGCCTTGAAGCTGCGCGTTCGCCCCGAGGTTCTGGCGCACCGAGGCTTCGAGGGCGCGCATCGCGTCGTCGCGATTGGCGCGCGGCTGCGACTGCAGGGCCTTGGCCTGGCGCTGCAGCGCGGTCATCTGCTGCAACTGGGCGTCGAGCCGTGCGTGCTCGGCCGGTGCGGCTGCCAGCGTGCCCAGCGCCGGCGCCAGCGCCAGCCACCAGGCGAGCGCCAGGGCGACCAGCGCCGCAGCGATCAGGATCATCCGCTGCTCGCGTGGCTCGAGCTCGGGCCACCAGGCCTGCCAGCGCGCTTCGAGGAATTCGAGCCATTTCATCGCAAGGCCTCCGCTTGCACCAGGAGCAGGTCGCCCTCAGTGCGCGCAGCGTAGCCGCGCGATGACAGCGCGCTCTTCACGGTCGAGAACTCGGACGCCGGCAGGCCGAGCCCCCGCAGCCGCAGCTGGCCGGCGCTGAAATCGATCGCCGTCGGCATGCGGCCCGGCGGCAGGCTGGCAGCCAGGGCGCCGAGCATGGGTTCGAGGTCGGATGCCGCGACCCCTCCCGTGGCCTGCTGAAGGGCCGCGACTTCGCGCGTCATCTGCAGCGGGGCGTCGACCACCAGCTGCACCGAGGGGAAGGTCTGGGTCAGCACCGCGCGCACCGCGCCGCGCTTGGCGTCGAGCGCGCTGCGCTCCTTCCAGGCCCAGGCGTTGAGGCCGATGAGCTGTGCCAGCACCAGCGCCAGCGCGCCCCAGCGAGCGGCTCGCCATCGGGTTCCGCGCCACAACGCGCGCGAGACCGCCGCCAGCTTCTTGCCGGCGCGGGCGCGGCCGGTCGACGCCAGGTCGAACTGCGCCAGGTCCCAGGGCGAACGGCTGGCCTGCAGCCATCGCGCGGCCGGCTTGATGATCGGCACCCGCCGTCCGAGCACGCTTTCGGCCAGTTCGGCGACCGCTGGCTCGGCCAGGGCGTTGGTGTCGGCGGCCAGCGGACCGGCCAGCCCGAGGCCGGAGGGATCGAGCGGCAGCGTGGCGACGCCTTCGGTGCCGCAGACCACGCACAGCGCTGCACCCGGTTCGCCGATCGCGAACACCATCGGCGGCGCGCCAACCGGCTGGGGAGCGAACTCGGGAACGATCCGCGTGACGCGGCGGCCTGCAGCCTCCAGCGCCTGCACGGCGCTGCGCAGCCAGATGCGGTTGCAGGCCGCCACCCACACCGGAACGGCGACGCGAGCGCCGGGCTCGAGCGCGAAGTGGAGCGATTCGGGATCGTCGAGCAGCCGGTCTTCGAGCAGGCCGTTGAGCACCGAGCGCAGCCGTGCGGCGCCGCTCATGCTGCCCAGGGGCAGGGTGACCTGGTGCCACGAGAGCGCCGCCGCCGGCACCCCGAGGATGACTTCGTCGCTGCTGGGCAACAGGGCCGGCGCCGCGCTGCCCTGCGAACGCAGCTTGCGTCCGTCGCTCGACCAGACCGCCCAGCCGTACTCGGCAGCGGCTGTACCGGAGGAGAGAGGAATGGTTACAAGCAGCAGAGCCATGAAAAGAAGTAAAGGGTCGCTATTGTAGGAGACAGAGGTGTCGAGATGCTACAAATTTGATAGCATCTCACATAGGTACAACGGGCGCTGCGCTTATTTTTGACCCAATCGGGGCGGGGTGGGTGCCGCATCAGGATCTGGGCGGCGGCATCGTGGTGCCGGCGCCACGTTCTCGCCACACGATCCGGACATCGATGCCGTTGCGATGAAGCAGGGTTTGTTCCTCGACCCAGGTTCGGTCGATGCGCAGCCGCGCCCGGACTTCGAAGTAGTTGGTCGACACGCTGTGCTGCGCCGGCACCAGCTGCGCCGTGCTTTGCTGGATCAGCGCGCCGGCCTGGGCCAGGTCCTTGAAATAGCCCTGGGCGCGCGCCGTGACCAGGCGCTTGGCGCCCGCCAGGTCCAGCTTGGGCGTGCTCGCGAAGATGGCTTCGGCGCTCGCGGTGTTGATGTTCAGCTGCGTGCGCGTCGGCAGCACCGTGACATAGGGCTCCAGCGCCGCCACCGTCGAGGGCGACAGGCCGAGCCAGACCAGCTGCGCCGTGCGCTGCGGCACCAGTGGTCCGGCGCTGCTGGCGGTGCTCGTCGGGGTGGCTTGCGCAGTGGCTTGCGGGGTGGCGGTGCCGCCGCTGGCGCTCGTCGTTGCCGAGGAATCGGCCGGCGCGCTGGCGCCGGCCGGCAGCGCGCGTTGCAGGTTGGCCGTCAGCAGCGACAGTTCCTCGGCCGGCAGCCCCAGCAGCTGGAACAGCTTGCTGAAGGCGTCCACCGATGCCGCGACGGGCTTGCCGCCCTCCACCAGGTTCAGGGCGTTGAGCTTCGACTGCGCATCGATGATGCGACCGGACAGGAAGGCCTCGGGCAGCCCTTCCAGCGCGTCGCTGGCGATGTTCTTGTCGGCCGCCAGGAAGGTGGTCAGCTTGGCTTCCTCGAGCGGCACCGCCCAGGGTTCGGCCAGGTGGTCGGCGCCGCTGCCGCCGCTGCCGGCGGCACGGGCGTCCTCGCGCAGAATCAGCCGCGACCAGTCGAGCGCGCCGATCAGCACCCAGCCGGCCTGCGACCGCGCCCGTTCGGCGGCCTCGATCTCGGCCGAGCGCCATTGCTGCCAGAGCGCGGCCGCCGCGAAGGTCGCGACCAGCGTAACGGTCAGCATCGCCGTCAGCAGCGCTGCACCGAACTGGCCCCCACGCTCCCCCACTGCGTGTGGGTCGCTGCCCCCCGAGGGGGCCGCAGGCCGCCTTGGGGCGGCCCGGCGCCGGCCTGGGCCCCCACGCTCCCCCACTGCGTGTGGGTCGCTGCCCCCCGAGGAG
>NZ_JBFUHO010000021.1:0-115295 GCF_056402355.1 Variovorax sp. P4_B11 | reverse complement strand
GCCTGCACGACGATCGCCCTCCACCGCTTCGACCAGCTCTACGGGCCGGCCGATCCCAAGCGTTTCGACCAGCCGCTGGCGCCGGCGCCCGGCGAGTCCTATGCGCAGACCATCCAGCCGATCCTCGACCGCCGCTGTGTGGCCTGCCACGCCTGCCACGACGCCCCGTGCCAGCTCAAGGCCACCGCCTGGGAAGGCATTGCGCGCGGCGCCAGCAAGACGCCGGTCTACGACGCCACGCGCCTGCTGGCGGCGCAGCCCACGCGSTTRTTCGTCGACGCGCAGAAGCCCTCCGAGTGGCGCGACCTGGGCTTCTYTCCGGTGCTCAACGAGCATGCGCCCAGGCCCGAGGCGAATCGCGCCGCGGGCCTGATGCATCGCCTGCTGATGCAGAAGGAGAAGCATCCGCTGCCCACCGGCGGCATCGTCGGCGGCGGTCTCGATTTCTCCATCGACCGCGAGGCGATGTGCCCGGCAGGCGCCCAGATCGACGCGTACGAGCGCWGGATGCCGCTCGGCGGCATGCCCTTCGGACTGCCGGGACTGAGCCCGGCCGAACTCGGCGTGCTGACCCGCTGGATCGAACGCGGCGCACCCTACGAGGGCCCGCCGCCGACCACGCCGCTGGCACTGCAGCGCATCGCGATGTGGGAGCGCTTCTTCAACGGCGACACGCCGAAGGAGCGGCTCTTCAGCCGCTATGCCTTCGAGCACCTGTTCCTCGCCCACCTCTACTTCGACGACGATCCGCGGCGGCAGTACTTCAGGATGGTGCGATCGGCGACGCCGCCCGGGCAGCCGGTGGCGCTGATCGCCAGCCGCCGGCCGGTCGACGATCCGGGCGTCGAGCGCGTCTACTACCGCCTCGTCCCCGAACGCGAGAGCATCGTCGCCAAGACCCACATGCCCTATGCGCTCGGGGCCTCCCGCATGGCCCGCTGGCGATCGCTGTTCCTCGATKCGTCCTACGCGGTCGATCGCCTGCCGGGCTACAGCGCCGACACCGCGGCCAACCCTTTCGCCACCTTCGCCGCGCTGCCGGTCGACGCCCGCTACCGCTTCATGCTCGACGAGGCCGAGTTCACGATCATGGGCTTCATCAAGGGCCCGGTGTGCCGYGGCCAGATGGCGCTCGACGTCATCGAGGACCGCTTCTGGGTCACCTTCCTCTCGCCCTCCAGGAGCGACCACCGCGAGCAGGCGGACCTGCTGGCGCGCGACGCCGACCTGCTGCGCCTGCCCACGGGCARCAGCAACGAGCAGGTGATCGCGCCCTGGCTGCAYTACGCCAAGCTGGAGAACGAGTACCTGCGCGCCAAGTCGGAGTCCCTGGCCCGGARCCTGGGCGGCCCGCAGAACCTCGACCTCCGCCTGCTGTGGGATGGCGACGGCCGCAACGACAACGCCGCACTCACCGTGTTCCGGCATTTCGACAGCGCCAGCGTGGTCAAGGGCCTGGTGGGCGACGCGCCCAAGACCGCCTGGGTCATCGGATATCCGTTGCTGGAGCGCATCCACTATCTGCTGGTGGCCAACTACGACGTCTTCGGCAACATCGGCCACCAGCTCAATTCGCGCCTCTACATGGACTTCCTGCGGATGGAGGGCGAGTTCAACTTCCTCGTGCTGCTGCCGCAGTCGCAGCGCATCGCGACGCGCGACTATTGGTACCGCGCCGACAGCCCTTCGACGCGCGACCAGGTCTACGGCGGGCCGTCGACCACGCTGCCGGTCGACAGCGGCATTCGCTACCGGACCGCGGATGCGCGCCTGGAACTGCTCGGCATGATGAAGACGCGACTGGCGCCGGTGCTGGCCAAGGACTTCGAACTGGACCGCGTACCGGCGGCGTGGCGGGCGCCGCTGCGCGAGCTGGGCGACGTGCGCGGCGCGTCCCTGCWATGGCTGCCGGAGGATGCCGCCCTGGTGGTCGAGGTGCCCGGCGCCGCGCCCGCCACCTTCAGCCTGCTGCGCAACACCGGGCATGCGACGGTGTCGCAACTGATCGGCGAGCGCCGCGAACTGCGACCCGACGAGAACACGCTGACGCTTGTGCCCGGCATCATCGGCGCCTACCCCAATGCGTTCTACCGTGTCAGTCCGGCCCAGCTGCCGGCGATGGCCGAGGCGATCCGCGACCTGAAGTCCGAGGCGGACTACGCGGCCTTCTCCGAACGCTACGCGGTGCGCCGCACCAACCGCGACTTCTGGTCCGTCAGCGACGGGTTGGTCGATCGCTACCGCCGCGACCAGCCGCTGCAGGCCGGCATCCTCGACCTGAACAGATTCGAGAATCGGTGAATGCGCCGAGGCCGGCGCAGCCAGGCCCGTTGGTGAAACACCGCGGATCCGGCAACGCCCGGCCGCTGGTGTTGCCCCCGGGCGGGGGTGGGCGACGACACGAAGTGAGTCAACCTGGGGGAGAGCCCAACTCATCGAGGATGGGACAGTCCGGTCGATGATCGCCGTGGCAGCAGTCGGCCAGCCGCTCCAGCGTCCGCTTCATCGCCGTCATCTCCTCGATGCGGCGGTGCAGGTCGGCCGCATGGTCGAGCGCGATGCGCTTGACGTCGGCGCTGGCGCGGCCCTTGTTCTGCCACAGCTTCAGCAGCTCGGCGATCTCGGCCATGCTGAAGCCGAGGTCGCGCGCGCGCCGGATGAAACGAAGCGTGTGCACGTTGCTCTCGGTGTACTGCCGGTAGCCGGCGTCGGTGCGGGCCACCTCGGGCAGCAGGCCGAGCGATTCGTAATGCCGCACCATCTTGGCCGAGACC
Source organism: Variovorax sp. P4_B11 (assembly GCF_056402355.1). NCBI lineage: Bacteria > Pseudomonadati > Pseudomonadota > Betaproteobacteria > Burkholderiales > Comamonadaceae > Variovorax > Variovorax sp. P4_B11. Next base: position 112,521 of record NZ_JBFUHO010000021.1, on the reverse strand, counting down.
CCCGAGCGCGACGCGGCCTCGCCGATATTGAACGGTTCCATGCTCATTTCACCTGTCCTTTCCAGCGCCGCAGCAGCAGCGCGTTGCTCACCACGCTGACGCTGCTGAAGGCCATCGCAGCCCCGGCGATGACCGGGTTCAGCAGGCCGAAGGCGGCCAGCGGAATGCCCACCACGTTGTAGGCGAAGGCCCAGAACAGGTTCTGGCGGATCTTGGCGTAGGTGCGGCGCGAGATGTCGATGGCGTCGCTGACCAGGGCCGGGTCGCCGCGCATCAGCGTGATGCCGGCCGCGTGCATCGCGACGTCGGTGCCGGTCGACATCGCGATGCCGACGTCGGCCGCCGCCAGCGCCGGCGCGTCGTTGATGCCGTCGCCCACCATCGCGACGCGAACGCCGTCGGCCTTCAGTTCGCCGATGATGGCCGCCTTGTCCTCCGGCAGCACCTCGGCCCGGACCGTGTCGATCTTCAGCAGCCGGGCCACGGCCTCGGCGCTGCCACGGTTGTCGCCCGACACCAGGGCGGTGCGGATGCCCTGCGCATGCAGCCGCTCGATCGCGGCCGCGGCGCTGGGCTTGGGCCGGTCGCCGAAGGCCAGCAGGCCGACCAGCGTCGGGCCCGCACTCAGGTCGGCCAGCCAGGAGACGGTGCGGCCTTCGGACTGCCACTGCGACGCGCGTTCGCCGAGCTTGCCCAGCGGCACCGAGAGCTCGCGCATATAGCGGGTGCTGCCGAGGCGAAGTTCGCGGCCATCGACGCTGGCCGAGACGCCACGCCCGGCCACCGCGCGCACCGCCGATGCGCGGCCGGGCTCGATGCCGGCCTTGCGGGCCGCGTCCAGCACCGCGCGGGCGAGCGGATGCTCGCTGCCCGCCTGCAGCGTGGCGCTGGCCCGCAGCAGGGGCCCGGCATCGCCGTCGACGGCCTCGGCGGCCACCAGCACGGGGCGGCCTTCGGTCAGCGTGCCGGTCTTGTCGAAGGCCACGATGCCGACGCCGTGCGCGACCTCGAGCGCCTCGGCATCCTTGATCAGCACGCCGTGCCGCGCAGCGACGCCGGTGCCGGCCATGATCGCGGTCGGCGTCGCCAGCCCGAGCGCGCAGGGGCAGGCGATGACCAGCACTGCGACCGCATTGAGGATGGCGGTCTCCCACTCGCCGCTGCCGAGTCCCCAGCCCAGGAAAGTCAGCAGCGCGATGCCGATCACCACCGGCACGAAGACGCTGCTCACCTGGTCGACCAGGCGCTGGATCGGGGCCTTCTTTGCCTGCGCCGATTCGACCAGCCGAACGATCCGCGCCAGCGTCGATTCGGCGCCGACCGCGGTGGTGCGCACCAGCAGCAGGCCTTCGCCGTTGACCGAGCCACCGGTCACGGCGTCGTCCACCTGCTTGGCGACGGGCAGGCTCTCGCCGGTGATGAGCGATTCGTCGACCTCGCTGCGGCCTTCGACGACCCGGGCATCGACCGGCACCCGCTCGCCCGGACGGATGACGACCAGGTCGTCGATCCGCACCTGCCCCAGCGGGATCTCCTGCTCGGCGCCGTTGCGGCGCACCCGGGCCCGCTCGGGGCGCAGCGCATGGAGCGCGCGGATGGCCTCGGTGGTCTGGCGCCTGGCCCGCGTCTCGAGCCACTTGCCCAGCAGCACCAAGGTGACAACCACGGCCGAAGCCTCGAAGTAGAGGTGCGGCGGCATGCCATGGCCGGCATGCGCGAACAGCAGGTAGACGCTGAGCCCGTAGGCGGCGCTGGTGCCCAGGGCGACCAGCAGGTCCATGTTGCCGGCGCCGGCCTTCAGGGCCTTCCAGCCGGCGCGGTAGAAGCGCGCGCCGAGCCAGAACTGGACCGGCGTGGCCAGCGCCAGCTGCAACCCGCCGGGGAGCATCCAATCGCTGCCGGCCAGCATCCCGAACATCGGCAGCACCAGCGGGGTCGACAGGATCGCCGCGATGGCGACCCGCCAGCCTTCGTCGCGGCGGTGGATTGGCGCGGCGGCCACGCCGGACTCGTCGAGGGCCGGCTCCTCGCCTTCGAGGTGTGCCAGGCCGACGCCGTAGCCGGCCTTCTCGATCGCGGCGCGCAAGCTGTCGAGCGCGACCGAGCCGTTGGTGCGCACGCTGGCCGCTTCGGTCGCCAGGTTGACGCTGGCTTCGGTGACGCCGGCCACGGCGCCCAGCGCTTTCTCGACGCGGGCCACGCAGGATGCGCAGCTCATGCCCTCGATCGGCAGCGAAAACTCCTGCAGCCCGGCGGCGCCAGGCGACAGTGCCAGGCTGCTGTTCATTGATTCCATGCCGGAAGTATCAACCTTCCCATCATGGGATGGTCAAGCGCGTTCCACGTGCCTTTCGTTCGCCATACGCCGATCGAAAGTTAGTATTTTCTTGTTACATCGTTTATGCTGCGCCGGCTAAGGAGATGCCATGGGCGCGAGCGAGATCGACCAGATGATGTCCACCACCACCGACTGCCGCATATGGGTGGACGACCCTGCCGGCTTCACGACCCGCAAGGTGGGCCGGTTCCATCACAACTATCACCGGCATCCGCTGTTCCAGCTGCCTGAACTCGAGGCGCTGGCCAAGGAGTTGATGCCCCTGAAGCAGTGCCGCTTCGTCAGGCCGGGCGTGACGCAGGCCTCCGCCTTCACGCACGCCAGCGAACACCCGGACGGGCGCGGCGTCGAGGACGTCTTCCGTCGCATCGAGGAGCCGGGCTCGTGGATCGCGCTCTACGATGTCGAGGTCGTTGCGCGCTACCAGGCCCTGCTCGACAGCATCCTGGACCCCATGCGCGAGACGGTCGAGCGCGAGCAGCCGGGCATCTTCCTGGTGACCGGGTTCATCTTCATTTCCGCACCGCCGTCGGTGACGCCATTCCATATCGACCGCGAGAACAATTTCTGGCTGCAGTTGCGGGGTCGCAAGGTCATGAACGTCTGGGAAGCGACCGACCGGGTCGTGGTGCCTGCGCCCGAGGTGGAGAACTTCATCGTCAGCGGTTCGCTGAAGAACGTCCGGCTCAAGGAAGAGTTCAAGGCGCGCGGCTACCAGTACGACACCCAGGCGGGCGACGGCATCTATTTCCCGAGCACGTCGCCGCACATGACGCGCTCGGATCCCGACTGGACCCGACCGGGCGACGGCGTCGCGATCTCGATCGGCGTGACCTTCTATACCTCGGCCACGCGCCAGGCGGCGCGCGTGCATCAGCTCAACCGGGTGCTGCGCAAGTGCGGACTGTCGCCGGCCTACCCGGGCGAGTCCGCCGTCGCGGACCGAATCAAGGCGCCGATCGGCAAGGCGATCGGCGCGGGGCTGTCTTCGTTGGCGCGGATTGCCGCGCCCTTCGGTCGCATGCGCCGGTTCGCGAATCAACCCCCCGGCTCGTTCTGAGGGCGCCGGGTCACCGGCGGAGCATGTCGCGTGCTGCCACCGCCGGCGCGTCGTTGCCCCAGGAGGCGCGCACGAAAGTCAGCACCGCGGCCACCTCGCTGTCGTCCAGCACCTGGTTGAAGGGCGGCATGCCGTAAGGGCGCGGATTGCCGGCCGTGGCCGGCAGGAAGCCGCCATGGCGCACCACCTGGATCAGGTTGGCGGTGGAATCCATCAGCACCGCCCGGTTGCCGGCGAGCGCGGGGTAGGCCCCCTGCGCGCCTTGGCCGACATCGCCATGGCAGTAGGCGCAGCGCTGGTCGTAGACCTTCGCGCCGCGCTCCATCACCCGGGCGTCGCGGCGCACCGGCGCATGGGAGGGCGTGGCAGGCGCGTCCGGCCCGGGGCCCGCTTCCGGCAGCGCTTTCAGGTACACGGCCATGGCGCGCAGGTCGGCCTCGTCCAGGTGCTGGGTGCTGCGAAACACCACATCGGCCATCGGGCCCATCACCGAGCCGCGCGGCGAGCGGCCGGTCTTGAGCAGCGCCACGATGTCGTGCGGGTCCCAGTCGCCGACGCCGGCTTCGCGCCGCGAGGTCAGCGAGGGTGCATACCAGTTCTCGACCGGGATCAGCCCCCCCGAAAGCCCGAGTTTCTCTTCGGTGGCACCGAGCACGTTGCGGGTGCCGTGGCAGGCGATGCAGTGGCCCAGGCCCTCGACCAGGTAGGCACCGCGTTGCCATTCGGCCGGCCGGTCCGGGGCGGGGGCGAAGCTGCCCGGGGTGAAGGACAGCGCGCGCCAGACCGCCAGCGCGGCCTGGGTGTCGTAGGGGAATCGCAGCTTGTGCGCCATGTTCGGCGTCGGCGCGGGCGGAACGCTCTGCAGGTAGGCGAAGAGGGCGTCGGAATCGTCGCGCGTGACGCGCGTGAAGCTCGGGTACGGGAAGGCCGGGTAGAGCAGGCGCCCGTCCTTCGAGCGGCCGTTGTGCATCGCGCGCCAGAAGTGAGCCGCGCTCCAACTGCCGATGCCGGCCTTCGGGTCGGGCGTGAGGTTGCTCGAGAACACCGTGCCGAAGGGCGTCTCGATACCGACGCCGCCGGCGTAGGCGGCGCCGCCGCGGGTCGTGTGGCAGCCGGCGCAGTTGCCTGCCAGCGCCAGGTAGCGGCCGCGCTCGACCTGCGCCGCGGTCGGGGTGAGGGCGGCCGCGGCGATGTCGGGCAGCCTGTCCTCGCCGCGAAGGTTCAACGCCACGATGGCCAGGGCTGCCAGCAGCGCCAGGGTCGCCAGGAAGAGCAGGAAATAGAAGAAGCGTCGCATGGCGGGTTCAGCGGTTCGTTGCGCTGCAGGGCGTCGGCAGCGGGCCGGGGAGCGCCGCCAGCGCGCGGGTGTCGGCGGGCATCGGCTGCAGCGCCAGCCAGCTGGCCACGGCGTTGACGTCGGCGCTGCTGAGCTTCCTGCCGACCTCGGCCATGCAATCGGGCGCCAGCGCATGGCGGTCGTCGGTGAGCCAGGCGCCGAGTTGCGAGGAGAGATAGAGGCGCGGCAGGCCGAGCAAGCCCGGAATGCCGGGCTGCACGCCGGTCAGCGCCTGGCCGTGGCATTGCGCGCAGGCCGGTATGTCGCGCGCGGCATCGCCCTGGAACACCAGCGCCTTGCCGCGCGCCAGCATTTCGGGCGAGGCGTCGGTCTTGGCCGGAATCGGCGGATAGGGCAGGTCGAGCCCGGCGAAGTAGGCCGCGAGTTCGCGCAGGTAGGCGTCCGACAGGTGCTGCACCATGTGCGTCATGTCGGCATTGAAGCGGCGGCCGTCGCGGAAGCTCAGCAGCTGGTTGAACAGGTAGCCCTCGGGCTTGCCCGACAGGCGCGGGAAGTAACCGCCGGCGGTGCTGGCGCCCTCCCGCCCATGGCAGGCGATGCAGGCCGCCGCGCGCTGGGCGATGGTGTCGGGAACCTGCATCGGCGGCGTGGCGGCGGAGGCCGTCAGGCTCCAGGCGGCGAGCAGCAGGGTCTGCAGAAGGCGGTTGATTTTCATGCGTGGCAGCTTTTTTTTAGCCCTCGACTGTCGGCGATCGGGACCGAAAAGAACAGGCTCAGTCTGGCGCCAATCGATCGGATCAGTTGGGGGGCGAGCGGCTACAGTCGCCGGATGCGATTTCGATACCTCCAGATGCCGGGGTGGTTGCGGCTCTTGTGCGGCGCCGCGGTCGGACTGCTGGTCGGCTGGGGGCTCGGGTGGTCGCCCCGGCCGATCGACGGCGTTTCGCGCGGGCTGCTGGGCTGGTGCGTCGGGGCGGCGACCTACCTCCTGCCGGCCTGGTGGCTGGCCGAGACCTGCGACCCCGACCGCACCCGCTCGCGGGCCCAGTCGCAGGACCAGCCCAATGCGCTGATCCTGGCCACCATGGTGAGCGTGGTCGGCGTCAGCATGGTGGTGATCGCGATGCTGCTGCAGCGCGTGCCCCAACTGTGCGGCGCCCAGCGCGTCGGCCACATCGTGCTCGGCCTGGTGGCACTGACCGGCTCGTGGCTCACGATCCACACGATCTACGCCTTTCACTACGCGCACCGGTACTACCAGTCGGAGATCGATCCGAAGCCGCAGGGGCCGGGCCTCAAGTTTCCGGGCAAGCTGGCGCCGGACTACTTCGACTTTCTCTATCACTCCTTCGTGGTCGGCATGACCTCGCAGGTGTCCGACGTGCAGGTCACGTCGCACGAAATGCGCCGCATCACGCTGGTGCATGGCGTGCTCTCGTTCGCTTTCAACATGCTGGTGCTGGCGCTGTCCATCAACGTCGTGGCCTCTTCGATGCAGGGCGGCACCGGCGCCGGCGCATCAGCGGGCGGCGCTGCGGCGTCGGCCCAGCTTGACCAGTCCTGTCGATAGCGCGACGCCACAGACGATCACCGCCGCGCAGAGCAGCATCCACGGCGTGATCCGCTCACCCAGGAACACCGCGCCGTAGAACAGCGCGAAGACCGGCACCAGGAAGGTGACGGTGAGCGCGCGCGCCGGTCCGGCCCGCTCGATCAGCCGGAAGAACAGGATGTAGGCCAGGCCGGTACAGGCGATGCCCACCGCCATCAGCGCCAGCCAGGCTTTCAGGCTCGGCATCTGGGCCGGCCACAGCCAGGCGGCAGGCAGCGCCAGCGCCAGCGTGGCGCCGATCTGGCTGCCGGTCGCGGTGGCCATCACGGGCACGCCGGTCAGGTACTTGCGCGTCAGGTTGGCCGAGAAGGCATAGCAGATGCAGGCCGCGAGGCAGGCCGCGATGGCCCAGCGCGCGGCGCCCTCGTCGGCGCCCGAATGGAAGCCGGCGCTGCGGCCGGCCAGCATCGCCACGCCGGCAAAGCCGATCACCAGGCCGACGATGCGCGAGCGGTCGGGCCGGTCCTTGAACCAGGCCCAGGCCACCAGTGCGCCGAACATCGGCACCGTGGCGTTGATCACCGCCGCGAGCCCGCTGTTGAGGGTCAGCAGCGCGAAGGCGAAGAAGGCGAAGGGCAGGCCGGAGTTCAGGATGCCGATGCCGAGCGCGGGCTTCCAGTGCTGCCGGAACGCCGGCCACTGGCCGCGCAGGAACAGCAGCGGGAGCAGGAACAGCATCGCGATCGCGACTCGCACCGCCGCGGTCGGCAGGGCGCCGAACTCGGCCGCGCCGATGCGCATGAACAGGAAGGAAGCGCCCCACAGCGCGCCAAGCAGCAGCAGGTCGAGCAGCCAGGCGCGGCTGGCGGACCGAGGAAGCGGGGTCTTGGCGGCAATCTCGGCTTGCGGGCTGGCGGTGCATTCTCCCTGGCTCACAACGCGCCTTCCAGTTCCAGCAGCGTCGTCTTGCGCTCGAGCCCGCCGGCATAGCCGGTCAGCGAGCCGTCGGCGCCGAGCACGCGGTGGCAGGGCACGATCACGCTGATCGGGTTGCGTCCCACCGCTGCGCCGACCGCGCGCACCGCGGCCGGCTTGCCGACCTCGGCGCTCAATGCGCCGTAGCTGGTGGTTCGGCCGGCCGGGATGGCCAGCAGCGCCTGCCACACCGACTGCTGGAACGCGGTGCCGTGGGACAGGTCCAGCGGCAGGTCGAAATGGTCGCGCCGGCCGGCGAAGTAATCGCCGAGCTGGCGGGCGGCCCGGCGCAGCACCGGGTGCGCATCGTCGGTCTGCCAGCCGCGGGTGTCGGGCCAGTGGCGCTGGTGGTCGAACCAGGCGCCGGCGAGGCCCTGGTCGGTGGCGGCCAAGGTGATGCCGCCGAGCGGGCTGTCGATATGGGTGCTGTGGAGGGTCGAGGTCTTGAACTTCATGGCAGTCAGGCGATGGCGCCGGCGCGGGTGAAAGCAGGGTGTGTCGTCGGGGTGGCCGCGTCCACCATCGGCGGCGGGACGGGGCGGTGCCAGGCGCGCAGCACGGCGTAGCCGCGCCAGGGGCGCCAGGCCTGCGAGGCCTCGATGGCGGCGCGCGCCGTGCCGGCGCCGAGCGCCTTCTGCAGCGCGATGTCGCCGGCCGGAAAGGCGTCGGGCCAGCGCAGCGCGCGCATCGCGATGTATTGCGCGGTCCAGTCGCCGATGCCCGGCAGTGCCTGCAGGGCCGCGAGGGTCGCGGGCAGGTCGGCGCCGGCGTGCAGCGCGAGCCGGCCTTCCAGCATCTCCTGCGCCAGCGCGCGCAGTGCGGCCTGGCGCTGGCGCACGATGCCGAGCCGGCCCAGCGCGTCGCCGCTGGCGCCGGCGATGGCTGCTGGCGTCGGGAACAGCCGGTCGAGCCCCTCGATCGGCGTCGCGATCGGCTCGCCGAAGGCCTCGACCAGCCGCGAACCCAGCGTGCGGGCGGCGGCCACCGTGACCTGCTGGCCCAGCACCGCGCGCACCGCAAGCTCGAAGCCGTCGACCGTGCCGGGCACGCGCAGGCCGTCGCCGTCGGGGAAGCTGGCATGCAGCACGCTGTTGATGACCATCGGCTCGGCGTCCAGGTCGAGCAGGGCGCGGACGCGGCTGATCACGGTCGGCAGCACGGCGGCGAGCGAATCGCCGACGCGCAGCAGCAGTTGTTCGCGCTCGGGATCGAAGCGCAGCTGCAGCCAGCCCGCCAGGCTGCGGCCGGCCTGCGAGACCTGCAGCGTGCGCGCGAACCGGGGCTGGCCGGCGCTGTCGCTCAGCTGCTCGATGCCGTGCAGCGCCCGGCGGCCGAAGAAGCCGAGCATCGCGGCGCTGTCGTAGGGCGGGCGATAGCCCAGCCGCACGTCGACCGATTCGCCTTCGCGGCCGCCGCTCGCGGCGCCGGCGCGGCGCAGGGCGCTGGGATTCAGGCCGTAGTGCGTGACGAAGGCGGCATTGAAGCGCCGCACGCTGGCAAATCCGCTGGCCAGCGCGACCTGGGTCATCGGCAGGCGGGTGTCGGCGATCAGCTGCTTGGCGGCCAGCAGTCGGCGGGTCTGCAGGTATTGCAGCGGCGAGACACCGAACTGCGACTCGAAGATGCGGCGCAGGTGGCGATCGCTGACGCCGAGCCGGGCGGCGATGCGGGCCGCCCCTGGCCCGTCGTCGCTCCAGGCGTCGGGTTCGTCGATCAGGCGCGCGGCCTGCAGCGCCAGGATGCGCGAGGCGTCCTCGGTCGACCAGCTGGCGGCGCGCGGCGCCAGTTCGGGACGGCAGCGCAGGCAGGGCCTGAAGCCGGCCGCCTCGGCCTGCGCGGCGTGGCGAAAGAAACAGCAGTTTTCGCGCCGCGGCAGCTTGACGCGGCAAACCGGCCGGCAATAGACGCCGGTGGAGGTCACGCCGGTGAAGAAAGAGCCATCGAAGCGCGCATCGTGGGCCTTCATGGCCAGGTAGCAAGCGTCGCTTTCGAGTCCGGCGGTGGAGGCGGGGGCGGCTGGCATGCGGCGATGATACGGCCGCAATTTGAGTGAAAGTAGCCATTTTCGGACATCTGGCCCCCTGGGGTCATGCCTACAATGTTCTACGTTTTTGGAACTTTCAGGGGATAGCTTTCATGCAACTCAGCGCATCGATCTTCAAGGCCTACGACATTCGCGGCGTGGTGCCCGCCACGCTCGACGCGGAAGTCGCCGAAGCGCTCGGCCGGGCCTTCGGCAGCGCCGCGCGCGCGGCCGGCGAGAAGACCGTGGCGGTGGGCCGCGACGGCCGGCTGTCGGGGCCGGCGCTGGCCAATGCGCTGATCGCGGGCCTGGTCGCCACCGGCATCGAGGTGATCGACGTCGGTGCGGTCACCACGCCGATGCTCTACTTCGCCGCCCATACGCTGTGCGCGAGCGGCATCCAGGTCACCGGCAGCCACAATCCGAAGGACTACAACGGCTTCAAGATGGTGTTGGCCGGCCGCGCGATCTACGGCGACGAGATCCAGGGCCTGCGCCAGGTCATGGAAGCGGGCAGTGCCCGGCTGGCCGACGGCGGCAGCGTGCGCAAGGTCGATGTCACCGAGGCCTATACGCAGCGCATCGTGGGCGACATCAAGCTGGCGCGGCCGCTGAAGATCGTGGTCGATTCGGGCAACGGCATCGCCGGCGCCTCGGCCCCGGCGATCCTGCGCGCCATCGGCTGCGAGGTGGTCGAGCTGTTCAGCGAGGTCGACGGCAATTTCCCCAACCACCATCCCGACCCGAGCAAGCCCGAGAACCTCAAGGACCTGATCGCCGCGCTGCAGTCGGGCGACGCCGAGCTCGGCCTGGCCTTCGACGGCGACGGCGACCGCCTGGGCATCGTCACCAAGGACGGCAGCAACATCTATCCCGACCGGCAGATGATGCTGTTCGCGCAGGACGTGCTGTCGCGGGTGCCGGGCGGCACCATCGTCTACGACGTCAAGTGCTCGCAGCGGCTCGGCCCGGCGATCGCGGCGGCGGGCGGCAAGCCGCTGATCTACAAGACCGGCCACTCGCTGATCAAGGCCAAGATGAAGGAGATCGATTCGCCGCTGGGCGGCGAGATGAGCGGCCACATCTTCTTCAAGGAGCGTTGGTTCGGCTTCGACGACGGCACCTATGCCGGCTGCCGCCTGCTCGAGATCCTGAGCAAGAGCCCGAATGCGAGCGATGTGCTGAACGCGCTTCCGACCAGCTTCTCGACCCCCGAGCTGAACGTGGCCTGCGCCGAGGGCGAGCCTCACAGCGTGGTCGCCCAACTGATCGAGAGCGCGGAGTTCGCGCCGCCGGCGCAGGTCTCGACCATCGACGGCGTGCGGGTCGACTGGCCCGACGGCTTCGGGTTGATCCGTGCGTCGAACACGACGCCGGTGCTGGTTCTGCGCTTCGAGGGTCAGACCGAGGCCGCGCTGCATCGCATCGAGGGCGAGATGCTGGCGCTGCTGCGCAGCGTCAAGCCCGGCGCGAAGTTCGCAGAATCTGCGCACTGAGATGACGCTCTCCCCCGATGCGCCTTGCGGCGCCTCCCCCTCAAGGGGGCGATACCAGCGGCCCGGCGAAGCCGGTTCCGCGGTATCCCTGGCATGGGCCTGTGCCGGTGTCATGCGTCGTGGGTCAGTCGACCACTTGATGAAGAACTGACATCGATACGGACAACGTGCGTTCCCTGCTCTTGCGCCTCTATGGCGCCTTCACCACCCTGGCCCAGCCGCTGGTGCGGCGCAAGCTGCGGCGCCGCGCCGTGGCCGAGCCCGGCTACGCGCATGCGGTCGAGGAGCGCTTCGGCCACTACGGCACCGAGGCGGTCGGCACCGGCTGGTGCTGGGTCCACGCGGTCTCGCTCGGCGAGGCGCGTGCCGCCGGCATCCTGATCGAGGAATTGCGCCGCCAGTACCCAGGCATCCCGATCCTGCTCACCAACGGCACCGCGACCGGCCGCGAGGAGGGTGCCAAGCTGCTCCAGCCCGGCGACCTGCAGGTCTGGCAGCCCTGGGATTCACCGGGCGCCGTGGCCCGCTTTCTCGATCGCTTCCGTCCGCGCATCGGCGTGCTGATGGAGACCGAGGTCTGGCCCGAGATGACCGCCGCCTGCACCGAGCGCGGCATTCCGCTGGTGCTGGCCAACGCGCGCCTGAACGAGAAGTCGCTGGCCGGGGCCGAGCGTCTGGCCTGGCTGGCGCGGCCCGCCTACTCGGCGCTGGCCGCCGTGTGGGCCCAGACCGAAGCCGATTCGCATCGGCTGGTGTCGTTGGGCGCCAAGGTCGCAGGCGTTTACGGCAACCTCAAGTTCGACGCCACGCCGGACCTGCGGCAGCTCAACGCGGCGGCCAAGCTGCGCACGCAGCTGCCGCGGCCGATCGTGGTCTTCGCGAGTTCGCGCGATGGCGAGGAGCGGCAGCTGCTCGAGGTGCTCAAGCGCTTCGGTGCGCTGGCGCCGGTGCCGCCCGAGCAGGAGGCGGTGCGCTCGATCGCGCGGCGCGTGCACGACGTGCAGTGGATGATCGTGCCGCGGCATCCGCAGCGCTTCGACGAGGTCGCGGCGCTGGTCGAGTCGCATGGTTTCGCGGTCGCGCGCCGAAGTGCCGCGGGCGCGCCGGCCGAGGCCGAGATCTGGCTCGGCGACTCGCTCGGCGAGATGGCGCTGTACTACGGCCTGGCCGATGTCGCGCTGCTCGGCGGCAGCTTCGAGCCGCTCGGGGGCCAGAACCTGATCGAGGCCGCGGCCTGCGGCTGCCCGGTGATCATGGGGCCGTCGACCTTCAACTTCGCGGAAGCCGCCGAACTGTCGCTCGCGGCCGGTGCCTCGCTGCGTGTGCCGGACATGGAACACGCGGTGACCGCGGCGCTCAAGCTGACCGAGAACCCCGAGCGCCGCGAGGCGATGGCGCAGGCCGCGTTGGCCTTCGCGTCGGCCAACCGCGGCGCGGCCGAGCGCACCGCCAGCGCGCTGCTGGCGATCGCGGAGGCGGCCTCGCCGGTGGGCGAGGAGCGGGCGGAGCCGCGGCTGGAGTAGGGGCAGGGGCGCCTCTGAGGCAAGGCCTTCTCGGCACGCGGCCCGTGCGGTCCTCGCCACTTCAATGGCTGGCGCGCGGACGCTGTGCCTGCCGGGCGCTGCGATCACGCTGAAGGACGGGGGGTGCAGCCGAGCAGCTTCGGGGACTTCGTGGTGCCGCGGATGACGGATATGCCGCAGATTTCGGTGTTCACGGTGCCCAGTGCGGATGCGCCTACGGGGATGGGGGAGCCGGGGTTGCCCGGGCGATGGATCGGATCGCGGAGGCACCCTGTTTCGTGCGCCAAATGCAATAGGATGCCGGTTTCTTGAAAAAGGTTGCCCGGTCTTCCAACCCGTTCGAGCCGCCGGCACCGTTTGGAACGACAAGCCTGCGGCTTCAGGTCGCATCAAGCGGGCAAACTCGAGGCCTGGAGGTCATCTATGTACGCCTGCGAATCCATGGTGGACGGCTCGCAAGTGAACCATGCCATCTGCTTCTGTCATCGGCCCGAGGTCGGAAGGCTGACCCGACTGATCAACGCGGACCTGTCGAGGCGCGGCTTTGTCGCCGGCATGGCCGCCTCGGTCGCGGCGCTGGGGCTTCCTTTCGGTGCCATCGCGCAGCCCGCGCCGACGACGCAGGCAAGGCCGATCCTGCTCACCAATTTCCGGCTCTTCGATGGCAAGAGCGCGACGCTGCGCGACGGCATGCACCTCGTGGTCGAGGGGGACCGGATCAAATCGGTGGGCAGCGGCGCGCCGGCCGCACCGACGGGCGCTCAGACGATCAACTGCGGCGGCCGGGTCGTCATGCCTGGAATGATCGATGCCCATTGGCATTCGATGTTTGCAGCCTTGCCGCTCCAGGTGCTGCTGCAAGGCAACATCGGCTACATCCATGTCGCGGCCAGCGGGGAAGCCCAACGCACACTGCTGAGGGGTTTCACGACCGTGCGTGACCTGGGTGGCCCGGCGTTCGCATTCAAGCAGGCGATCGACCAGGGCCTGACGCCGGGCCCGCGCATCTACCCTTCCGGCGCAATGATCACGGGCAGCGGCGGACACGGCGACCTGCGCCCCTTGTCCGACGTGCCACGCAATCCGGGCACCCCGAGCTTCACGGAGCAGACTGGCGCCGCGGCCATCGTCGACAGCCCGGACGAGATCCGGCTGCGGGTGCGCGAGCAACTGACGCAGGGCGCATCGCAGATCAAGCTCGTGGGCGGCGGTGGCGTCTCTTCGCCGCGCAGTCCCCTGGATCTGACCACGCTTTCGGAGGCTGAGTTGCGGGCAGGCGTGGAGGCAGCGAGAGACTGGAACACCTATGTCACGGTACATGCCTATGCGCCAACGACCGTGCAACGCGCCATCGCGGCAGGCGCCCGCTGCGTCGAGCATGCGCATCTGATGGACGAGACGACCGCGAAGATGATGGCCGACAAGGGCGTCTGGCTGAGCATCCAGCCTTTCCTGTCGGACGAAGACACGGGCCCCCTGAGCGGCCCGAACCGGGTGGCGGCGCTCCAGGTGTTCGCGGGAACCGACAACGCCTACAGGCTCGCCAGGAAGCACAAAATCAAGACCGCGTGGGGTTCGGACATGCTGTTCTCTCCGGCGCTGGCGACCCGCCAGGGCACGATGCTGACACACCTGACGAAGTGGTACTCGAACAGCGAGATCCTCACCATGGCCACATCCTCCAATGCGGAGGTGTTGGGTCTTTCAGGGCCGCGCAATCCCTATCCTGGAAAACTGGGTGTCATCGAGGAGGGCGCGTATGCGGATCTGCTGCTCGTCGACGGCAATCCCATCGAGAACATCGCGCTGCTTGCAAATCCCGACAGCAGCCTTCTGATCGTCATGAAGGACGGCAGGATCCACAAGAACACGCTGAAGGCATAGCGGGCCAGCAAGGCGACAGCGTTGTCGTCGGCCATTCAACGCGTCCCATCGGCTTGAGACCGGATTGGCAAGGGCGGGTGCCGCGGCGGGTACAAACCCTAGGCGCGCTTGCGCTACGTCGCACATCACCGGAAACTTAAACAAGATGTTCGCGCAGGGTAAGCGTGGCTGCACCTTCTGGAGGCGACGGTATTAGCAGCCTGCCGAATTGGCGAAGCCATCTTGCCACTGCAGTCCTGTCATTTCGATGAATCAAGCCCACCCGCACCGCCCGGCAGTCGGGCTTCTTGGAGAATGAACATGAGCAGCAACACCACCGGCAGCGCGGTCGGTAGCATCACGGGGCTCTGGCGCTTTCCTGTCAAGTCGATGCAGGGCGAGCGATTGGAGGAGGTCGAATTAACGGCCCACGGCGTGCTCGGCGACCGGGCCTATGCGCTGATCGACATCGATACCGGCAGGGTGGTCAGCGCCAAGAGCGTCAAGCTGTTCCCGGACATCCTGGCCTGCCGGGCAACGTTCGTCTCGCCGCCTCGGGCCGGCGACGCGATGCCGCCGGTCAGCATCACGTTGCCCGACGGCACGACAGTGCTAAGCGATGCGCCCGACGCCGACCGGCAACTCTCTGCCCATTTCAAGCGCAACGTAGAACTGTCGCGCGCGGCGCCCGAGGACTTCACGATCGACCAGTACCACCCGGACGTGGAGGGGGCGGATCCAGGCGGCAATCGCGACAAGGTCGTGCCGCAGCCGCTGGGCTCGGCCCTCTTCGCCGCGATCGGCCAGGCATCCCCGGTGTCGCGGGGTGCCTTTCTGGACGTGTTTCCAATATCGGTGCTGACCACTGGCACTCTGGACCGGCTGAACGAACTGCAACCGCAGAGCCGCTTCGACGAACGACGCTTCCGAATGAACGTGATCATCGAGACAGAGCGGTCCGGCTTCGTCGAGAACGACTGGGTGGGCAGCGAACTGGCCGTGGGCGAGGCCGCGAGGCTGGGCGTGACCTGGCCCGATCCGCGCTGCGTGATGACGACGCTCGCGCAGGAAGATCTGCCCAAGGATACGGACGTGCTGCGGGCGCTGGTGCAGCACAACAAGCAGCAGGTCAGCACCCTGGCCGAATTTCCTTGCGCGGGCGTCTACGCGGTGGTGGCCGCGCCCGGTAGGCTGCGTGTCGGCGACCGCGTCGAACTGCGCTGACGCCCATCCGCCGGTCTTCTCGACGGGCACGGCCTACCAGCTCGCCCTCGCGTCGTGGGCAGCGACCGATGCACGCAGGCCGCCGCCGCGGCGGATCATGAAGATGACGGGGTATCCTGAACCGGGCAAGACAGGCCGAGTACTTCAAAACGCAGGGCGTGCGAGACACCCTCGAGGAGGAGTCAGGCCGCCTTGCGCAGAAATCCCTGGTTGGCGCCGTTGCGATTGGGTGCGAAGCCATTCGCCAGAAGCGATTCTTCCGCCGTGTCGTAGAAGACACCGATCTTCGAGATTTCGCGCGCCTGTTGGGCGGTCGCGATGGGGCGACCGAACTGGCGCGAGATCTGCACCAGTTGCTCAATCTGTGCCACGGTGCCGATCTTGGCCGTGCGCGTCTGGTTCCAAAGCACGTCCTCGGTACCGCAGCGCACGTGCAGACCCATGGCGATACCCATCATGTTCACGGGCAGCACGTTGCGGACCGAACTTTCCACGGTGAGCACCGCGCCATCGGGAACGGCGCGCAGGAAGTTGGCGAGGTTGTAAATGTTCGGTGCGTCCATGCCACCGCTGATCGCCACCCAGTTCATCACCAGCGGGCCCTTATAGACGCCGCGGCGCATCAGTCGCTCGACCGACTCGAAGCTGTTGATGTTGTAGCACTGGAAGGCGCTCTGGATGCCGGCGGCCGTAAGGCGGCGGATGTGCTCCTCGACCCAGCCGGGCTGGGCCGGCACCGTCATCTCCTTGTAGGCCTCGAAGATGGCGGGGATTTCCCGCGAAGTGCCTTTGAAGTCTGCCAGTTCGGCGTGCTCCGTCACGTTCATCTGCGAGGTGTTGACTGTCACCGTCACCTGATCCGGTTTCGGATCGAGTTCGGCCAGCATGTGGCGCGTGTCGTCGGACAGCCACTTGGCGGCCGCGCCTTCGGACTCCGGCGCGAAGCTGATCGAGCCGCCCACCTGGATGATCATCTCGGGCACGCGCGCACGCACGCCGGCGATGAGCTCGTTGAACTTGGACAGGCGCTTGCTGCCCTTGCCATCGAGTTCGCGAACGTGCAGGTGCAGCACCGTTGCGCCGGCGTTGTAGCAGTCCACCGCCTTCTGGATCTGATCCTCCATCGTGACCGGGATTTCTTCCGGGAAGTCCGACGGAAGCCAGCCCGGCGCATAAGGAGCGGCCGTGATGATCAGGGGCTGCTGGTTTTCGGGAAACAGGTGGCCGTCTAGGAAGTTCATGTCGTTTTGTCTCGGGTTGCAATGCGGATGTCGGAAGGATTGGAAGCAGCTCGGTACGCAAGCGTCGCCCACGAATGCTGGCTCGCGTCAGTTCGCTCGAATGCCGAACTTCTTGACGATGGCGGCGTTGCGCTCGGACAGCGCCCTGGTCTCGCCGAGCAGCAACGGCGTGTCGACGCTCAGCTCGGGCTCGAGGCCCACGTCCATCAGCTTCTGCTGCACCGCAGGCGCCTGCGCTGCCTTTTCGATAGTTGCGTGAAGCTTCGCCAGCACGTCGGCCGGCAGCTTGCTGGAGCCTATGAAACCGACCCATCCCTGGAACTGAAGTTCCGGATAGCCGAGTTCTGCGGTAGTCGGCACATCAGGGAGGAATCTGGAGCGGCTTTTCCCGGAGAAGGCATAGGGGCGCAGCTTGCCGGCTTTGATCAGCGGCATGGAGGTCACCATACCGTCGAACATGATGTCGACCTGGCCGCCGAGCAGGTCCTGGAGCGCGGGCGGCGATCCGGGATAACCCACGTGCTGCATGTCCAGCCCGGCCCGATCGCTGAGGATCAGTCCCGCGTACTGCGACACGGTGCCCGGGCTGTAGCTGGCGAAAGTGGACTTGCCCTTGCGCGTCTTCAATTGCGCGACCAGGCCCTGGAAGTCCTTGGCGGGGTAGCCTGACGTGGTCACGAGCACGACGCCCGACCTGGCTACCGACGCGATCGGGACCACGTCCTTGAGCGGGTCGAAGGGCATCTTCATCACCTGCGGCGTCTCGGCCAGTACGTTGCTCGCCGCCACCACGATCGTGTTGCCGTCCGGCGCGGCCTGCAGCATGGCCTGGAGGCCGATCGAGCCGCCTGCGCCGGGGCGGTTCTCAACGATCACCGGTCGACCGATGTCGACAGCCATCTGTTGCCCGAGCACGCGGGCGACGATGTCCATCGTTCCGCCCGGGGGCGCCGGGACGATGAGCCGCACCGGCCGATCGCCAAAGGCCCAGGCGCTGAGCGCCAGCGAGCATCCGATCAGCGCCATGGAGGCGCGCGCAAGTCGCAGAAGTCTCATGTTTCAAGCCATCAGTTCGCTGTCCGGCTTGCGCAGGAACCCCTGGTTGCCCCCGTTGCGATTGGGCGCGAAGCCATTGGCCTGAAGCGTCTCTTCCGCCGTGCCGTAGAAAACCCCGATCTTCATGATCTCTCGTGCCTGTTTCGCTGTCGCGATGGGGCGGCCGAATTCGCCGGCGATGCGCACCAACTGCTTGATCTGCTCGACGGAGCTCATCTTTCCCGTGCGGGTTTGATTCCAGAGCACGTCCTCGATACCGCACCGCACGTGCAGGCCCAAGGCAATGCCGATCATGTTCACGGGAAGCACATTCAGCACCGAACTTTCCACCGTGACCACCGCGCCGTCGGGCACGGCACGCAGCATGTTGGCCAGGTTGTAGATGTTCGCCTGATCCATGCCGCCGCTGATGGCCACCCAGTTCATCACCAGTGGCCCCTTGTAGATGCCACGGCGGATCATTCGCTCGATCGTTTCAAAGCTGTTGATGTTGTAGCACTGGAATTCGCTCTGAATTCCGGCCGCTGTCAGGCGGCGGATGTGTTCCTCGACCCAGCTGGGATTGGCGGGCACGACCATGTCCTTGTAGGTTGCATAGAGGTGCGGGAATCCCCGCGACACGCCCTTGAAGTCGTCCAGGCCCGCATGCTCCGTCACGTTCATCTGCGATGTGTTGACGGTCACCGTCACCTGATCGGGCTTCGGATCGAGCTCGGCGAGCATGTGGCGGGTGTCGTCGCTCAGCCACTTGGCGGCTGCGCCGTCCGATTCGGGCGCGAAGCTGATGGAGCCGCCCACCTGGATGATCATCTCCGGCACGCGGGCGCGCACCCCGGCGATCAACTCGTTGAACTTCGACAGGCGCTTGCTGCCCTTGCCGTCGAGTTCGCGCACGTGCAGGTGCAGCACGGTGGCGCCGGCTTCGTAGCAATCCACCGCCTTCTGGATCTGATCCTCCATCGTGACAGGGATGTCTTCCGGAAAGTCCGAGGGGATCCAGCCCGGCGCATAGGGCGCGGCCGTGATGATCAGGGGCTGCTGGTTCTCAGGGTACAGGTGGCCGTCGAGGAAGTTCATGAGGATGGGTCTCCGAGTTGAAATGTGACGTCGAGAATGTCGAACGGGATGAAAAGACTTCAGGTACTCAGTACGGCACGTCGCCCACGATGCCGGCGCGCTCCATCTTGCGAGGTGCGGGCCAGTAGTCGTTGACTGCGTAGTGCTGCGTGCTGCGGTTGTCCCAGACGGCCACGTCCCCGGGCTGCCAGGACCAGCGTACCTGGTACTCGGGAATGGTGGCCCGGCTCGTCAGGTAGTTCAGCAGCAGTGATGCGCCCGGCAACTTGTCGATGCCGTGGCGGATGTTCTCCGGCGTGTTGTAGTTGACGAAATGCGTGGTGAAGCCGCCTACATACAGGATCTTCTCGCCCGTTTCGGGATGCGTGCGCACGACGGGATGCTCGACCGGCGGGTTGTCCCGGTCCAGCTTCCTGCGCGCTTCCTCCGGCATGACGGCGCCGAAAGAAGGCTCGATGCTGGCCTTGGCGCGCAACTTCAGGATCTTTTGCTTGATCTCCTCCGGCAGTTCCTCGTACGCCTGAACCATGTTGACCCAGATGGTGTCGCCGCCGATCTCCGGGCATTCGATGCAGCGCAGCACGGCACCCATGGCAGGGTTCTGGCGCCACAGACCGTCGGAGTGATACGAGTTTTCGTAGCTGTGCCTGCTGTCGCTGCGATAGATGAGCCCCAGGCCCGGGTACTTGGGATCGCTGTTGACCACGGGGTGGTCTTCCAGCTTGCCGAAGCAACTCGCGAAGGCCACGTGGTCGGCGCGCGTGATGTCCTGGTTGCGAAAGAAAAGCACCTTGTGCTTGAGCAGCGCGGCTTTGACCTGTGCGAAGAGCTCGGGGTTTCGCGCCGCTTCGCCGAGATGGACTTCGCTGACTTCGGCGCCAATGGCCGGCGTGATTTGCTTGATCTGCATTTTTTGCTCTCTGGAGGAATTGCAGGGTTTGGTCAATTCGCTTGGATGTTGAACTTCTTGACGATGGCGGCGTTGCGCTGGGACAGCAACTTGTTCTCGGCCAGCAGCGCAGCCGAATCGATGCTCACATCGGGCTCCACGCCCACGTCGATCAGCTTCTGTTGCACCGCGGGCGCATCGGCTGCCTTCTTGATGATTGCCTGGAGCTTCGCCAGGACGTCGGCCGGTAGCTTGCTGGAGCCGTAGAAGCAGACCTGTCCCTGGAACTGGATGTCCCGGTAGCCGAGTTCGGTCATGGTCGGCACGTCCGGGAAGTACCTGGACCGGCTTTTCCCGGAGACCGCATAGGGGCGCAGCATGCCGCTCTTGATCAGGGGCAATGAGGTCACTACGCCATCGAACATGATGTCGACCTGGCCGCCGATCAGGTCCTGGAGCGCGGGCGGCGATCCGGCGTAGCCGACGTGCTGCATGTCCAGTTCAGCCTGGCTGCTGAAGATCAGTCCCGAGTATTGCGACACCGTTCCCATGCCGTAGCTGGCGAAGCTGGATTTGCCCTTGCGCGTTTTCAGCTGCGCGACGAGGCCCTGGAAGTCCTTGGCCGGGTAGCTTGCACCGGACACGAGTACGTAGCTCGACGACGCCACCCTGGCGATGGTGACGATGTCCTTCAGCGGGTCGTACGGTACCTTCATCACCTGCGGCGCTTCCACCAGAAGATTGTTCGCCCCCAGCAGGATGGTGTTGCCATCCGGGGCCGCCTGCAGCATGGCGTTGAGCCCGATCGAGCCCGTTGCACCGGGGCGGTTCTCGACGATCACCGGACGGCCGATGTCCACGGAAATCTGTTGCCCGACCACGCGGGCGGCGGTGTCCATCGTTCCGCCCGCCGGTGCGGGAACGATGACCCTCAGGGGCTTGTCGCCGGAGGCGGCCCAGACGTTGAGCGCCAGCGAACATGTGATCAACGCCATCGCGGGGCGAGCAAACTGATGCAGTTTCATTTCTAGTCTCCATTTCCTGTTCGTTTCCGACAAATCTGTCAGCGGGTCCAGTATCTGGCGCACCGGCAGCCTGTACTTGCTTATCGGGGACATGAAGTTGTCGAATTGGGGCATTGCCGACGTCGCGCTTCCAGTCCGGGAGCCGTCCCTCAAGAATCGCATCTCCACATGCATTTACAAGGACACGAACCATGACCAAGGCCATTCGCCTTCATGAAACCGGGGGCGCAGACGTCCTCAGACTCGAGAACGTCGAAGTCGGCGAACCCGGCGCGGGCCAGGCCCGCGTGCGCCACAGCTTCATTGCCGTCAATTTCGCCGACATCTACTTTCGCACCGGCCTCTATCCGATGGCGCTGCCGAACGGCCTGGGTACCGATGCGGTGGGTATGGTCGAGGCCGTCGGGCCCGGCGTGACGGACATCCGCGTGGGCGACAGGGTGGGCTACCTGGTCGGACCGCCGGGCGCCTACGCGCAAGCGCGCGTGATGCCTGCCGAGGTGCTCATTCCCCTGCCCGACGGCATCACGGATCGCACCGCCGCGTCGCTCATCATGAAGGGCATGACCGCGCAATATCTGTTTCGCCAGGTCTACCCGCTGAAGGGAGGCGAGACCATCCTCTACCACGCGGCGGCGGGCGGCGTCGGTCTGATCGCCTGCCAGTGGGCGCGTGCCATGGGCGTGACCATGATCGGTACCGTCAGCACCGACGAAAAGGCCGCCATCGCGAAGGCCAACGGCTGCGCGCACACCATCGTGACATCGCGCGAGAACATCACCGAGCGTGTGAAGGAGATCACCGAAGGAAAGGGCGTTCCCGTCGTCTACGACTCGGTAGGCAAGGACACGCTGGAAGCTTCGCTCGACTGCCTGCAGCCTCGCGGAACGCTGGTGAGCAACGGCACGTCGTCGGGCCCGGTGATCCTCGACACCAGGCTGCTGGCGACCAAGGGTTCCATCTGGCTCACCCGGCCGGCGATGAGGCATTACATCGAGCCGCGTGCGCACATGCTCGACATGGCGCGGGAGCTGTTCGACCATGTGCTCGCCGGGCACATCGTCAGCGAGCCGAAGCAAAGCTTCGCCCTGGCCGATGCCGCAGAAGCGCACCGCGCGCTCGAAGGCCGCAAGACGATCGGCTCCACCGTCCTCGTTCCCTGAGCGACGTGCGATCGCGGTCCGCGATTCCGGGGGCGAGGTCGGTACCATAATGGCGCTACTGCACCGTCCCATGAGACACATTGCACGACTCATGCGCAGCGCCAGCTTGAGCGGTTACGTCGAGTTGGTGAAGTCGCTCGGTCGGGACCCCTATGCCTTCATGCGAACCGTGGGGCTGCAGCCGACGTTCCTCGAAGATCCCGAGACGCTGATCCCGAGAGATGCGGTGCGCGAATTGCTGGAGATCACCGCGCGTGCCACGCAGACCGAAGATCTGGCGCTGCGTCTTGCGGCGCAACGCAAGCTCTCCGCCCTCGGGCCCATCAGCCTCGTGCTGAGGGAGGAGGCCACGCCGAGGGACGCCCTCGACACGCTGTGCCGCTACCTGAAGCTGGTCAATGCCTCGCTGAGCGTCCATGTCGAAGACACCGGCAGCGTGGTGGTCATCCGGGAAGACTTGCTGCCAAGCCCCGGGCTTCCGATGCGACAGTCGGTGGAACTCGCCGTGGGCACCATGTTTCGCATGCTGAGCGATTTGATCGGCCCGCATTGGCGACCGCTGGAAGTCTGCTTCACGCATCGCCCACCCATGGACGTCTCCAGCCACCGCGCCTTCTTCGGACGGCGCGTCAAGTTCAACCAGGAATTCAACGGCCTGGTCTGCCTGGCGATCGACCTGTCCAAGCCGCGCGAGCCGGGAGACCAGGTGGCGGCGGGCTTCGCGCGCAAGTACCTGGAAGCGGCCCTCAGGGATCGCAGTGAAAGCGTGCATGACAGCTGTCGCGAGCTCATCCTCGCACTGCTGCCTGGTGGCGCCTGCAGCGCGAGGGAGGTTGCTCGGCACCTGCGCGTCGATCGTCGCACGCTGCACCGCCGGCTCTTTGCGGAGGGCCTCACCTTCAGTAGCTTGCTCGACCAGGTGCGCTCGGACCTGGTCAAGCGCCATCTGCGCGAGAGCGACCTGCCGCTGAGCGAGGTGGCAGAGCTGCTGGGCTTCTCCAACGCCAGCAGCTTCAGTCATTGGTTCCAGAGTCAATTCGGCTGCAGCGCCTCGCAATGGATCAAGCAAGCGGCGGACATGGCGGCGGCGGCGGCGGAAGAGCACGGGACGCCCTGATCGGTCGGCAATTCTCGGCCTGCTGCGTTCTTGGCTGCGCTCGATCGCAAGGGCTGTCTCAGATCGGCAAGTTCGTGTCCCAAAAGGACAAGCGACAAGGGTTGCGGCGCCAGATACTGGATCAAGGAATCAGGCCCTCCCCATCGCCTGATTCATTCCACTTGAATCAAGACATCGAACGGAGAAACCTGCCATGGCAGCCCCCCAAAGCAAGGTCATCGTGACGTGTGCGGTGACCGGAGCGATCCGCACGCCGACCATGTCGCCCTATCTTCCGATCACGGCGGACGAAATCGCCCGCGAGGCGATTGCGGCCGCGGAGGCGGGCGCGGCTATCCATGGCGGCTTCGTTGGGAGGGAACGTTCGTGTCGGGCTCGAGGACTCGCTGCGGGACGGGCCGGGGCGGCTCGCGAGGAGCAACGCCCAGCAAGTGCAGCGCGGTCAATGGCGGCAAGACCGCCATGTAGTTCGGGGCGCCAGCCGCCCGTGCGTCTGACTTCGGCCGATTCACACAGGCGCAATCCGCGGTCGGACGCTCGCCCCCGCATCATTTTTCAATAACGAAGAGACCCCATGAGAAAACCCCTGATCGCCTTGACTGTCCTCACCGCCGGTGGCGCTGCGGCTCAGTCCTCTATCACGATGTTCGGTGTCATGGACGCGACGGTCAGCGGCTATTCGAACAAGGCCGAGACGCCGCTCGGCATCGCCGTCACAACCAGCAGCACAGTACAGAACAGTGGAGGCTACGCCAGCAGTCGCCTGGGCGTCCGCGGCACGGAGGATCTCGGTGGCGGTGCGGCTGCCAACTTTTGGCTCGAAGCCGGGATACTCAACGACACCGGCGCCGGCTTCGCGTCTGGAGGGGGTCTTGCTTTCAACCGTCGTTCGACGGTCAGCCTGTCAGGGTTCATGGGTGAACTCCGCCTCGGTAGGGACTACACGCCCACGTTCTGGAACGACGCCGTGGCCGATCCGTTCACCTCCAACGGCGTGGGCATCAACCTGATTGCTACCGCGAGTGGCTTCAACACACCAGGCCAGGCAGCAAACGGGTTCCAGGCGAACCCCAACTACATTCGCGCTTCCAACTCGGTGGGCTACTTCCTGCCGCCGAACCTGGGCGGCTTCTACGGCCAGGTGATGTACGCCTTCAACGAAGCGATCAAGTACGACCCGGGCGTGTTGACACCGAACGCACCGAACAGCCAGCGATCCGGGCGCTACGTCGGCGGTCGCTTCGGCTACACGAAGGGCCCCCTGGATGTTGCAGTGGCGGCAGGTCGAAGCACGATTGGAGACCAATTCTTCCTGGGAACGACGAGCAACCTCCAGATCTGGAACGTTGCCTCCACGTACGACTTCGGCGTCATCAAGCTGTTCGGCGAGTACTCGAACAACAAGCTAAAGACAGACTTCTCCGGCATCCCGCCGGTCGCGAACGCTTTTGGCTTCACCAGCCCGGGAGCCAACGGCGCGCTGGTCGGCGTGACCGTACCGGTCGGACCCGGGCTGATTCGTGCCGTCTATACCCAGGTGAAGTACAACAACGTCACTGCCGCCAATCAGATCGCTCCTGGCCTGTCTCCGGACCCAAAGTCCGAGAAGTTCGCCCTCGGCTACGTGTACAACCTGTCGAAGCGTACGGCTCTCTACGCGACGGCTGCACGGATCGACAACAAGAATGGTGCCGACCTGACAGTTGGCGGGCCCGCCTACTTCACGAAGGCGATCAACGGCTCAGTGCCGACGCCACAGTCGTCGACTGGCTATGACGTCGGCATCCGACACGTCTTCTGATCGTCCAATGACCGCATTGACCTTGGCCGGTTGGCCCACGCTCGGACGTCAGCTGTTCCCCGGCGTCCTCGCCAGTGTCGTCGTGGCCGCAGCGGCCACGTTTCTGTCGCAGCACTATGGCGCGCCTGTCATGCTCTTCGCGCTGCTCCTCGGCATGGCAATGAACTTCCTGTCCGCCGACGGCCCCTGCACCGCCGGCATCGAGTGGACGGCACGCCAGGTACTGCGCCTGGGCGTCGCACTGCTGGGCTTGCGCATCACCACTGGCCAGATCGCCGCCATGGGCTGGCATCCGGTATTGATGGTGGTCGCTTCGGTAGCGCTCACCATCGGACTGGGCATCGGCTTCGCCAAGCTGATGGGGTATCGAAGCTTCTTCGGCCTGCTCACGGGCGGCTCGGTCGCGATCTGCGGCGCCTCGGCGGCCATGGCGCTTTCGGCGGCCATGCCGAACCATGCCATGCGTGAGCGTGCCACGCTCTTCACCGTGATCAGCGTCAGCGCGCTGTCGACGCTGGCGATGATCATCTATCCGATGATCGTGCGTGCGCTGGGCCTCGATCCGGTACAGGCGGGGATTTTCCTCGGGGGCACGATTCATGACGTGGCCCAAGTCGTAGGTGCCGGCTATGGCATGTCCGTCGCCACGGGCGATGCCGCCACCTTCGTGAAGCTCCTGCGCGTTGCAATGCTCCTGCCGGTGATCGCGTTCGCGGGCTTCCTGACGCGAGCCCATCAAGGCAGCGCCGTCGAAGGCAAGCGTCCGCCGCTATTGCCCTTGTTCGCGATCGGCTTCGCGGTACTGGTCGCGATCAACAGCACGGGCTGGGTGCCCAAGGCTGTCACACAAACTGGCGTGGACCTTTCGCAATGGTGCCTCGTCGCCGCAATCGCCGCGATCGGCATGAAGACCCAGTTGAAAGAGCTTGCAACGGTGGGATGGAAGCCAATCGCTCTGATGGTCGGCGAGACAATATTCCTCGCTGTGTTCGTGGCAGCTTGGCTGCACTGGGGCGGCGCAGCACTCGGGTGAGCAATTCAGGCGTCGGCCCAATATCGCTGGGGCGGTTCGTGTCTCACACCTCAAGGTCAAGCATGCGTGACTCCGAACGCCTGTTTCGAGTCTCGCGTTGCAGAAGGTGCACGGCGCCATGGACCCCGGGGCTTGGATGCAAAATGCCGTCGACCTCAAGCGGAGCGACCCATGCGCATCGAACACATCGCCCTCTGGACCCAGGACCTTGAACGCTTCAAGCGCTTCTACGTCGACTACTTCGGTGCCGTGGCGGGCAGCGGCTATGTCAATCCCGCGAAGGGCTTCGCGTCCTGCTTCCTGAGCTTCGAGGACGGCGCGCGGATCGAGGCAATGTCCACCTCCACGCTCCGCCCCGTCGCCATCGAGCCCGGCGCCCAGCGCATGGGCCTGACGCATTTCGCGGTTTCGCTGGGCTCCGAAGCGCAGGTCGACGAACTGACGCGACGGCTCAAGGCCGATGGCTATCCGGTGCTCGACGGGCCTCGCCGAACCGGCGATGGCTACTACGAGAGCGTGGTACTCGATCCGGACGGCAACCGGGTGGAAATCACCGCGTGATCGGCTCAGGCCGATACGCCGGCGGCAGCAGATAGCCGTCGCGGTACACGCCCTGGATCAGTCCGCTGACGCGGTCGTTGGAGCGGGCCGTCACGAACTCGCGTTCGGCCGTCTGGTAGACCACGATCGTGCAGGGCGTGCGCTTGCTGAGCGTGCGGGCGACACCGGTCGCCTGGCTGGAGGTGGGGTAGGTGTTCATGAGAACCTTATCGGCAGCGCGCCTGAATGCTGAAGGGCTGTGCCGCCGCATCGGTTTCAGGCGCCGCCACCCTTGAAGAGCGCGTTCAGTTCGTTGCCCGGCGCCGCATCCGCGAAGCCATCGAAGCGGCCCTCGTCGGCGATCCCGCGCGCAGCACGCATGAACCCTCCCCACGCCGCACGCGCCAGCGCGCCGCCGACGCTGACCCGCCGCACGCCGAGCGCCTCGATGTCCTTCATCGTGAGCTCGCTGGTCGAGCCGACCAGCAGGTTGACCGGCTTCGGCGCCACCGCGGCGACCACGGCCGCGATCTGCTCGCGGGTGCGGATGCCCGGTGCGTAGAGGCAATCGGCGCCGGCTTGCGCGTAGGCCTTGAGGCGCGCGATGGCGTCGTCGAGGTCGGGCCGGCCGGCGAAGAAGTTCTCGGCCCGCCCGACCAGCAGCACGTCGCCGCCGGCTTCGTCGATGGCGGCGCGGGCAGCACGCAGGCGCGCGACCGCAACGTCGATGTCATGCAGCGGATGCGCAGGGTCGCCGGTCGAATCCTCGATCGAGAGACCGGCCACGCCGGTGTCGATCGCCATCCGGACACTCTGCGCAACGCCTGTCGGATCGGTGGCGAAGCCGCTCTCGAAGTCGGCATTCACGGGCAGGTCGGTGGCCGCCACGATGGCGCGCAGATGGGCCAGGACGGTCTCGCGCGACAGCGCTCCGTCGGGCCGGCCGAGCGACCAGGCGCAGCCCGAACTGGTGGTCGCCAGCGCCTTGAAGCCAAGGCCCTCGAGGTAGCGGGCGCTGCCGACGTCCCAGGGGTTCGGGATCACGAAGCAGCCCGCGGCGTGGAGCGAGCGGAAGTCGGCGCGTTTCTGGGCAATCGTACGTGTCATGGGAGCCTCCTGGCGCCGCATTCTGCACCCTACCGGGCGGTAGGAGCGCGAGTCCCCAAGGCGACGCCGCCTCCGGAGAAACCTTAGGTGGCGCCGTCGCCCCCGCTTCCACAATGGCCCGGCGCGTTCGATGCCGCCGTGGCCGCATCGCCTGGGTCAACCGAGGATTCATGTGGAAATGTTCTTTCAGCAACTCCTGAACGGCCTGACCGTCGGGGGTGTCTACAGCCTGGTGGCGCTGGGCCTGACGCTGGTCTACGGCATCCTGCACGTACCGAACTTCGCCCATGGCGCGTTCTACATGGCGGGCGCCTTCGCGGGCTACTACCTGATGGCCAAGCTGGGCCTCAACTACTGGCTGGCGATGGCCGGCGCCGCGGCGATCGTGGCGGGCATCTCGATGCTGACGCAGCGGCTGGTGTTCCACCCGCTGCGCAACGCGCCCGAACTGCACGACATGATCGCCGCCATCGGTGTGCTGCTGTTCCTCGAGGCCGGCGCGCAGGCGCTGTTCGGCGCCGACTTCCATCGCATGCCGACGCCCTACGGACAGATCGTCGAGGTCTTCGGGCTCACCGCTCCGCTGCAGCGCCTCTTGATCATCGCCGGCGCCTTCGGCCTGATGGTGCTGCTGCACCTGTTCCTGAACCACACGGTGATCGGCTCGACCATCATCGCGATGGCGCAGAACCGCGATGGCGCCGCGCTGGTCGGCATCGACGCCACGCGCGTGACCTTGCTGGTGTTCGCAATCTCGGGCGCGCTGGCCGCGATCGCGGCGGTGCTCTACGCGCCGATCAACCTGGTCTATCCGGCGATGGGCAACCTGGTCATCACCAAGGCCTTCGTGATCATCATCCTCGGCGGCATGGGGAGCTTCCCGGGGGCGATCGTCGGCGGGCTGATCATCGGCATGGCCGAGAGCTTCGGCGGCTTCTACTTCTCGACCGACTACAAGGACATCATCGCCTTCGTGCTGCTGGTGGTGATCCTGTCGTTCCGCCCGCAGGGCCTGTTCACCGCGAAAGGGGCGCGCTGATGAACTGGCTGCAAGGAAAGACCGGCTGGGCGCTGCTGGCCGTGGCCGCGCTCGCGTTTCCGCTGTTCGCGCAGAACAGCTACCTGATCTCGGTCGCGACGCAGGCCTTCATCATGGCGATCGCGGCGCTCGGGCTCAACCTGATCACCGGCTACACCGGGCAGTTCAACCTCGCGCACGGCGCCTTCATGGCGGTCGGCGCCTACACGGTCGGCATCCTGACGGTCGACCACCACGTGCCCTTCTGGATCGCCTTCGTGGCGGCCGGCGTCGTGACCGCGGTGCTGGGCTACTTCATCGGTCTGCTGTCGCTGCGCCTGCGCGGCCACTACTTCTCGATCTTCACGCTGTGCGTCAGCTACATCATGTTCCTGCTGATCGAGAAGTGGGAAAGCCTGACCCACGGGCCGGTCGGCATCATGGGGATCCCGGCGCCGGCCGGCATCGGCCCGCTTCAGTTCGGCACACCGCTGTCGCAGTACTACCTGGTGCTGGCCTTCCTGGTGCTCGGCCTCTGGATCATGGCGCGCATCGTGCGCTCGCTGCTGGGCCGCAGCTTCATGGCGGTGCGCAACAGCGACGATCTGGCCGAGGCGCTGGGCATCGACCTGATGCGCACCAAGACGCTGTCCTTCGTGCTGTCGGTGGTCTATGCGGGTTTTGCGGGGGCGCTCTACGCGGGGCAGGTGCGCTTCCTTGGCCCCGACCTGGCTAGCGAGGCCGTGACCTTCGACCTCGTGATGTTCGTGCTGGTGGGTGGCATCGGCACGCTGCTGGGGCCCTTGCTCGGCACCTTCCTGGTGACCTGGCTGACGCAGAGCCTGCAGTTCCTGCAGGACTACCGCATGGTGGTGTTCGGCCCGGTGCTGATCGCGCTGATCATCTTCCTGCCGGACGGCATCGTCGGCACCTGGCTCAAGCGGCGGGCCCAGCGCGCGGATGCAGCCCATGCCGCGAAGGCGACCCATGCGGCCCCCGTGGGCGCGCAGGAGGTGCAGAACAATGCTTGAAATCGAATCGCTGACCAAGCAGTTCTTCGGCCTCACCGCGGTCGACCACATCTCGACCCGCTTCGAGCGCGGCCAGGTCAGCGCCATCATCGGGCCCAACGGCGCCGGCAAGACCACCTTCTTCAACCTGGTGGCGGGTACGCACAAGCCGAGCTCGGGCCGCATCCGCTTCAACGGCCAGGAGGTCACCGGCCTGCGGCCCGACCATGTGGCGAAGCTCGGCATCGCGCGCACCTTCCAGACCACGCACCTGTTCGACAACGCCAGCGTGCTCGACAACCTGATCGTCGGTCACCGGTTGCGCACGAAGTCGGGCCTGTGGGACGTGCTCGCCAACACGCGCCGGCTGCAGGACGAAGAGCGGCTGTGCCGCGACAAGGCGCGCGAGGCGCTCGACTTCGTCGGCCTGTCGCATGTGGCGAATCGCATCGCGGCCGACATCACGCAGGAGGAGCGCAAGCGCGTCGCCTTCGCGATGGCGCTGGCCACCGACCCCGAGCTGCTGCTGCTCGACGAGCCGGCCGGCGGTGTGAACCCCGAAGAAACGGCGGGCCTCGCGGCCCTGATCCGCAAGCTGGTGGACCATGGCAAGACGGTCTGCCTGATCGAGCACAAGATGGACATGATCATGCGACTGGCCGACAAGATCGTCGTGCTGAACAACGGCGCCAAGATCGCCGAGGGCACGCCGGAGCAGATCCGGCGCGACCCGCAGGTGATCGACGCCTATCTCGGAGTCGACCATGCTGCGCTTTGAAGGCGTCGACCTCCACTACGGCAGCTTCCGTGCGCTCTCCGGCGTCACGCTGCACGCGGCGCCCGGCGAACTGGTGGTGCTGCTGGGCGCCAATGGCGCCGGCAAGACCTCGATCTTCATGGCCGCCAGCGGCATTCACAAGCCGAGCGCCGGCAGCATTCGTTTCGGCGAGCAAGAGCTGGTGGGCCGGCGCCCGGCACAGATCGTCGCCTCGGGCCTCGTGCATTGCCCCGAGGGCCGCAAGCTGTTTGCGATGATGTCGGTGAAGAAGAACCTCACGCTCGGCGCCTACGTGCACCGGCGCGACGCGGCCGGCATCCAGCGATCGCTCGACGAGGTGTTCGCGCTGTTCCCGATCCTGGCGCAGAAGCAGGACCATCCGGCCGGCTCGCTCTCGGGCGGCCAGCAGCAGATGGTGGCGATCGGCCGCGCCCTGCTCGGCCGGCCCCGGCTGCTGCTGCTCGACGAGCCTTCGCTGGGCCTCGCGCCGCTGATCGTCAAGCAGGTCTTCGAGGTCATCCAGCGCATCAACCAGGCCGGCACCACGGTGCTGCTGGCCGAGCAGAACGCGTACTCCGCCCTGGCCATCGCCGACCGGGCCTACGTGATCGAGCGCGGCCGCATCGCGCTCGAAGGCGACCGCGACTCGCTGCTGCACAACGAGGCGGTGCGTGCGGCATACATAGGTGCCTGAGCGCCGTTCTTCTTTCTTCCACCACCCGGAGACATCCCGCATGAAAAAAGACATCCACGCCGGCCGCACCATGCTGCCGCTCGCCCTGGCCCTCGCAGCGGCCTTCGGCGCCAGCGGCGCCTTGGCGCAGGAAACGGTCAAGATCGGCTTCACCGGGCCGCTGAGCGGCGGCGCCGCGCTCTACGGCAAGAACGTGGTCAACGGCATGGAGATGGCCATCAAGGAGATCAACGCCGCGGGCCTCGAGGTCGCCGGCAGGAAGGTCAGGCTCGAACTGGTGGCGCTGGACGACAAGTACGCGCCGGCCGAGGCCGCGATCAACGCCCGCCGCCTGGTGCAGCAGTACCAGAGCCCGGCGGTGTTCGTGCCGCACTCGGGCGGCATCTACGCGATGCAGGCTTTCAACGAGCAGGAGAAGTTCATCGTGATGGCGTACTCGAGCACGCCGAAGATCACCGAGACCGGCAACAAGCTCACGATCCGCATCCCGCCGACCTTCAACTCCTACATCGAGCCCTTCACGAGCTACGAGATGAAGAAGTTCGGCAAGAAGGTCGGCATGCTGCCGGGCGACCACGAGTACGCCAAGAACTGGACCCAGCTCTTCGGCCCGGCCTGGGAAAAGGCCGGCGGCACGGTCGCCTCCAACAACCCGATGTCCTACAACCGCTCGGCCGACTTCTACAGCGGCGTGAGCCGCGTGCTGGCCGAGAAGCCCGATGTGCTGTTCATCGGCGGTCCGTCGGAGCCGACCGCGCTGGTGGTCAAGCAGGCGCGCGAACTGGGCTTCAAGGGCGGCTTCCTGCTCATGGACCAGGCCAAGCTCGACGAGATGGCCAAGGTCACGGGCGGCCTCGCGCCGCTCGAGGGATCGATCGGCGTGCTGCCCGTGTCGTACGACGAACGTGTCGGGCCCAAGGCCTTCGCCGCTGCTTACCGCAAGGCCTACGGCGCCGACAAGGACCCGACCACCGAGTCTTCCTACAACTACACGCTGACGCACGCGCTGGCCGGCGCGATGAAGCTGGCCGGCACCACCACCGATGCGGCCGCGATCCGCGCCAAGGTCGGCGAAGCGTTGACCAAGATGCCGAAGGAGACCAACGCCGGCGAATTCAAGGGCGTCGACGCGGTCGGCGGCACCATCGTCGATCCGCTGGTCGCCACGGTCGAAGGCGGCAGGATCAAGCCGGTGAGCCTGAGTGAACTGAAGTAGCGCCTGCGGGGCGTTCGGGGGCCACCCATCGAACCGCCTAGCGTTGCGGCGGCCGCACGATCTCGGGTGGCGGGGGCGGCACCGGCATGATCGGCGGCTGTGGATTGAAGGGCGGCGTGATCACCGGCGGCACGACCGGAATCGCGGACGGCACCGGCGAGGGCAGCGAGGCGGGCGGCACCGGCACCGGGCTCTGCGTCGCGGCCGAGGGCTGGTTCGGCGAGGCTTCGCTCTGGACGCTGGCGCGGCCGCCGATCGCCAGCGTGTCGTTGATCGCCTGCAGGTCGTCGGCGCTCAGCGTGCCGTTGGCCTGGCGCAGCTTCAGGTTGCCCACCAGCACGCTGTAGCGCGCCACCGCGAGGTCGCGCTTGGTCTGGAACAGCTGCGCCTGCGAATTCAGCACGTCGATGTTGATGCGCACGCCCACCTGGTAGCCCAGCCGGTTGGCGTCGAGCGCGCTCTGGCTCGAGGCCTCGGCCGCTTCCAGCGCCTTCACCTGGCCGGCGCCCGAGATCAGCCCGAGGTAGGCCGAGCGCGTGGATTGCGAGACGCTGCGGCGGGTCGACTCCAGCGTCTGGCGCGAGTTCTCCTCGAGCGCCAGCGTTTCCTTCACGCGGTTCTCGGTCGCGTAGCCCGCGAACAGCGGCATGTTGAAGACCAGGGCGATGCTCGCGGCATTCACGCGCACCTTGCCGGTGGTCGTGCTGGTGGTGCTGCCGTTCGGGTTGTTGGTGGCGTTGTAGCCCAGCTGCGCATCGAGCGTCGGCTTGTGGCCGGCCTGGGCCTTCTCGACCTCGAGCTTCGCCACCTCGAGGCCCAGCCGCGCCTGATCGATGGCCGGGTGCACCTCGTCGGCCTGGGTGACCCAGGCATTGATGTCCGCCGGCTGCACCGTCGGCAGCGCCACCGGCGCCGCCAGCGGGATCGGCTGGGTGCCGGTGCGGCCGACCAGCTGGTCGAGCACGATCTTCTTGACCTGCAGGTCGTTCTCGGCCGCGATCTCTTGGGCCAGCACCAGGTCGTAGCGGGCCTGGGCCTCGCGCGTGTCCGTGATGGTCGAGGTGCCGACCTCGAAGTTGCGCTTGGCCGAGGCGAGCTGCTCGGCGACGCCGATCTTCTGCGCCCGCACCAGCGCCAGGCTGTCCTGGCTCGAGAGCACGTCGAAGTAGGCCTGGCTCACGCGCACCACGAGATCCTGCTCGGCGATCTTGAGCACGTCCTCGGCGATGTCGAGCTGCCGCTTGCTCTGCTCGTAGGTGGCCCAGTTGGCGGGCCGGTAGAGCGGCTGCGTGGCATTGATGCCGGCCGCCTGCGTCGGGATGCCGCGGGTGATCGCAAGGTTGTCGGTCGAGAGCTCCTGGTGCGTGGCCGTGGCGTTGGCCGACAGCCCCACCGCCGGCAGGATGCCCGCCTTGGCCTGCGCTGCCCGTGCCAGATTGGCGTCGTATTGCGCCCGTGCGCCCTGGTAGGTGGCGTCGTATCCGCGCGCGGCGTCATAGAGTTCGATCAGGCTCTGGCCATGGGCCGGCAGCGCGATCGCCGCTGCGAACAGGGTCGCGAGCGCTGCCGAAAGAGGAAGAGGCCTGGGAACGGGCATGAAGCGTCCTTGGGTTCAGAAAACTCGTTGACTTGGAAGCCGGGGGTCAGTAGCGGGGGACTGCGGGGTCGTGCTGGGCCGACCAGGCATCGATGCCGCCGGCGATGTTCGCCACCTCGTCGAAGCCGTTCTGCGCCAGGAAGGCGGCCACGCGCTGGCTGCGTGCACCGTGGTGGCAGAGGCAGGCGATGCGCTGTCCCGGATCGAGCTCGCCGACGCGGGCCGGGATCTCGTTCATCGGGATCGTCGCCAGTGTGAAGCCCAGGGGCGCCACCTTCGCGGTCTGCAGCTCCCAGGGCTCGCGCACGTCGAGTACGACCGGCGTCGCGTTGGGATTCCTGGCGAACCAGTCGGCGAGCTCGGACGGGCGTATTTGGTCGATCATGAAGGGGGCGGATCAGAAGTTGAAGCGGGAAGGCACGGGGAAGTTCAGCAGTCGCGGCGCCACGGTATCCCAGGGCTGCAGCACGTCCCACTTGGCTTCGCCGGTGCGGGTCACGAAGTGGGCGCGCATCATCGGCTCGTCGCCGACGATGGCCGCCAGCCGGCCGCCGATGTTGAGCGAGCCCAGCAGGCCCTGCGGGATGCGGGCGACCGAGCCGCTCAGCACGATGACGTCGAAGGTCGGCCCGCTCGGCAGCGGCTGGGCGCCGTCGGCGTTGCGCACCTCGACATTCATCACGCCGTTGCGGCGCAGGTTCCCGGCGGCGATGGCCGCCAGGCCAGGGTCGATTTCCAGGGTCAGCACCTGGGCGGCGCGGTGGGCCAGCAGGGCGGCCATGAAGCCGCTGCCGGAACCGATCTCGAGCACGCTCTCGTGCTTCTGGATGTGCAGGTCCTGCAGCATGCGGGCCTCGACCTTGGGCGACAGCATGCACTGGCCGGGCTCGCGGGCGGTGCTGGCGCCCTCGAGCGGGATTTCCATGTCGAAGAAGGCCAGCGCACGGTGCGCCTGGGGCACGTAGTCCTCGCGCCGGATCTGGGCCAGCAGGTCGAGGATGTCGAGATCGAGCACGTCCCAGGGACGGATCTGCTGTTCGATCATGTTGAAGCGCAGGCGCTCCAGCGTGGGGGTGGGGTTCATGGGGTCTCTCCTCGCGGAATCAGGACAAACTTTCGATTTTAGGCGCCGGCACGGGCGTCGCCTCGGCGGCCGGCGGGGTCTTGCCGGCCCAGCGGCGACGGGCCCAGTTGGCCAGGTCGTCCATGTAGCAATAGACCACCGGCACCACCACCAGCGTCAGCAGCGACGAGGTGATGACGCCGCCGATCACGGCCTGGCCCATCGGCGCGCGCTGCTCGGAGCCTTCGCTGACCGCGAAGGCCAGCGGCACCATGCCGAAGATCATCGCCAGCGTGGTCATCAGGATCGGGCGCAGCCGCACGCGGGCGGCCAGCAGCAGGGCTTCAGCGCGCGGCAGGCCCGGCACCGGCGTGCCGTCCTCGGCGACGCCGGGCTCGCGGGCGCGAATCGCGAAGTCGACCAGCAGGATCGCGTTCTTGGTCACCAGGCCCATCAGCATGACCACGCCGATGATCGAGAACATCGACAGCGTCGAGCGGAAGATCAAGAGCGCCAGCACCACGCCGATCAGGGTCAGCGGCAGCGCGGTCATGAGCGCCAGCGGCTGCAGGAAGCTCCTGAACTGGCTGGCCAGGATCATGTAGATGAAGATCACCGCCAGCGCCAGCGCCGAGACCGCATAGCCGAAGGATTCCTGCATGTTCTTGGTCGAGCCGCTGAACTGCCAGCCGTAGCCCGGCGGGAAGGCGATGCCGGCCAGCGCGGCGCGGACGTCGGCCGAGACCTCGCCGGCCGAGCGGCCGTCGACGTTGGCGTTGATGCTCACCTCGCGCGCCAGCGCGCGGCGGTTGATCTGGTTCGGGCCGGCGGATTCGCGCACCTCGGCCACCTGCGCCAGGCGCACGATGCGGCTCGAGCCGTCGGCGTTGGCGCCCACCGCGGTGCTCAGGAAGGGCAGGCGGGCCAGGTCGGCCGGCGAGTTGCGCACCTCGGGTGCCAGCCGCACGTTGACGTCGTAGGTCTGGTCGTCGGGCGCACGCCAGTTGCCCACCGTGGTGCCGGCCACCAGCGTGCGCAGCGCGGCCGCGATCGGCGCCACGCCGAGGCCGAGGTCGGAGGCGGCATCGCGCCGGATCACCACGCTGACCGTCGGCTTGTCGGGCTTCAGGCTGGAGTCGAGGTCGACCAGGCCGGGGATCGGGCGGATCGACTCCATCACCTTGCGGGTCAGGCGCTCGAGTTCCTTCAGGTCGGGCCCCTGCAGCGAGAACTCGATCGGCTTGTTGCCGCCGACCGAGTCGCGCAGGCCGACGTGCGTCACGGTGATGCCGGGGATCGAGCGCAGGCGCTCGCGCAGCACCGTCGACATCTGGTCGACGCTGCGGCTGCGCGAGCGGCGGTCGACCAGCCGCACGTAGAGGCTCGCGTAGATCTTGCCCTGGGCGTCGCCGCTGTTGATGGTGGTGAGCGTATAGCGCACTTCCGGCATCTCGCGCAGCACCGCCTCGACCTGCTGCGCCTTGGCCTCGGTCACTTCGAGCGAGGAGCCGACCGGCGTGTAGAAGCTGATCGCG
Source organism: Variovorax sp. P4_B11 (assembly GCF_056402355.1). NCBI lineage: Bacteria > Pseudomonadati > Pseudomonadota > Betaproteobacteria > Burkholderiales > Comamonadaceae > Variovorax > Variovorax sp. P4_B11. The sequence continues at coordinate 76,210 of NZ_JBFUHO010000021.1, read as the reverse complement.
GTCTCGGAGAAGTCGGCCTTGGGCACGAACTCGGTGCCCAGCAGCGGCACCATGAAGATGCTGGCGACGAAGATGCCGACGGCCGCCAGCACCGTGGCCAGCTTGTGCACCAGCGACCAGCGCAGGATGCCCTGGTAGCCCTCGGCGAGCCGCTCGGTGGCGCGGTCGAACCAGCCGGTCACGCGGCCGATGGTCTTGTCGTAGAAGCCGGCCGGGGCCTCGTTCTCGCCGTGCAGGCCGATCGCCGGCGAACCATGAGCGGACCCGGACTTGATGGCCGGGTCGTGCCAGATGCTCGACATCATCGGGTCGAGCGTGAAGCTCACGAACATCGAGATCATCACGGCGGCCACGATCGTGATGCCGAACTCGTGGAAGAACTTGCCGATGATGCCTTCCATGAAGCCGATCGGCAGGAACACCGCGACGATCGACAGCGTGGTCGCCAGCACCGCCAGGCCGATTTCCTGGGTGCCGTCGAGCGAGGCCTGGTAGGGCGCCTTGCCCATCTGCACGTGGCGCACGATGTTCTCGCGCACCACGATCGCGTCGTCGATCAGGAGGCCGACGCACAGCGACAGCGCCATCAGCGTGATCATGTTGATCGTGAAGCCGAACATCGCCATGAACCAGAAGGTGCCGATCAGCGCGATCGGCAGGGTCAGGCCGGTGATCACGGTCGAGCGCCAGGAGTTCAGGAACAGGAACACGATCAGCACGGTCAGCAGGGCGCCTTCGATCAGGGTCCGGCGCACGTTGTCGACGGCGACGCGGATCGGCCGCGAAGCGTCGGCGATCGGCTCCAGCCGCACGCCGGGCGGCAGCTGCGGCTTGATCTCGGCGATCGCCTTGACCAGGCCGTCGACCACCTGGATGGTGTTCTCGTCCTGCGCCTTCTGCACCGACAGCAGCAGCGTGCGCTGGCCGTTGAAGAGCGCCAGGCTGTCGATCTCCTGGGCGCCGTCGCGCACGGTCGCGACCTGGTCGACGCGGATCGGCGCGCCGCCCTTGCGGGCGACGATGATGCGGCCGAAGTCCTCGGGCCGCTCCATGCGGGCGTCGATCTGGACCACGCGGTCTTGTTCGAGCGAACGCACCGAGCCGACCGGCAGCGCCTGGTTCTCGCTGCGCACCGCATCGACCACCTGGCTGGCGCTGACGCCGAAGGCCTCCATGGCCTGCGGGTTGAGATAGATGTTGATCTCGCGCTTGGTGCCGCCGACCAGCGTCACCGAGCCGACGCCGCGCACGTTCTCGAGCCGCTTCTTGAGCACCTGGTCGGCCCAGTTGGTCAGCTCGACGGCGCTGGGCTGGGTCTCCTTCGGGCCTTCCGGAAGCACCGCCACCGACCACACCGCGCGCGAGGCCGGGTCGAAGCGCAGCACCCGCGGGTCCTTGACCTCGTCGCGGAACAGCGGCCGCACGCCGGCCACCTTCTCGCGCACGTCCTCGGCCGCCTTGCGGCCGTCGACATAGAGCTGGAACTCGATGATGACGACCGACTGGCCTTCATAGCTGCGCGAGGTCAGCGCGTTGATGCCGGCGATCGAATTGACGCCTTCCTCGACCTTCTTCGTGACCTCGCTCTCGACGATCTCGGGCGAGGCGCCCGGGTACTCGGTGATCACCACCACCACCGGGAAGTCGATGTTCGGGAACTGGTCGACCTGCAGCCGCTGATACGAGAAGGCGCCCAGCACCACCAGCGCGAGCATCAGCATGGTCGCGAAGACCGGGTTCTTGAGACTGACGCGGGTGAACCACATGCTGGTCGACCCTCAGGGCGCGCTGCGCGCCGAAGGGGAGGCGGTCGGCGCCGGCGTCGCGGCGACCGGCATCAGCCGCACCGCCGTGCCCTGGCGCAGCGGCCCGAGGCTGCCGGCCACCACCAGCGCGCCGTCGTCGATGCCCCGCACCGCGACCATCGTCTGGCCGTCGACCTGGCCGCGCAGGCCGGTCTCGACCGGGCGATGCAAGATGCGCCCGTCGACCACCCTCTGCACATAGGGCGCCGGCTTGTCGGTGCGCACCGCGGTCAACGGCAGGGCCAGGGTTTCGGTGCGGCCGACGTCGATCGTGCCTTGCGCGAACAGGCCCTGGCGGAAGCCGGTGGAGCGGTCGAGCCGCAGATAGACCAGCACGCTGCGGCTGCCGGCCTGCGCGCTCGGATTGACGCGCACCACGCTGGCGCCGACGCTGCGTTCGCCGCTCTTCGGGTCGGTCGCGCTGCTGCCCTCGATCTGCAGGCTGGCGCGCTGGCCGACCCGCACCGCCACCGAGTCGGCCGCGGCCAGCGTGGCCTCGACCTCGATCCGGCTCAGATCGACCACCTCGATGATCTTCGCGTCGATGCCGACGCGCTCGCCCGACTGGGCGAGACGCTGCGACACCTGGCCCGCGATCGGGCTCTTGAGCACCGTGTCGTCGAGCGACTTGCGGGTCATCTCGACCGCCGCCAGCGCGGCGCGGTGCGTCGACAAGGCCGAATTGAGGTTCGATTGCGAGGTTTCGAGCGCGTTGCGCGAGATGAATCCCTGCTCGACCAGCGCCTTGTTGTTGTCGAAGGTGCGCTGCGCCACTTCGGCCTGGGCGCGCGACGAATCGGCCTGCTCCTGGGCCTGCCGCAGGCGCGACTGGTACTCGACCGGATCGATGCGCGCGATCACCTGTCCGGCTGCGACGGTGTCGCCTTCGCGCACCGTGAGGCCGATCAATTCACCGGCGACGCGCGCCTTGACCTGTGCCGAATCGACTGCGCGCAGCGTGCCCGAGACCGGCAGCATCTCGGCCAGCTCGCGGCGGGCCACCCGCACCACGTCGGCCGACGACAGCTCGACCACGGTTTCGGCCGCCGTGCTGCCGGCCGCCAGCCTGGCCTGCTGCGCCTTGCGCGCGCCGATGGCGCGCAGCGCGCCGCCGACGAGCAGCACCAGGATCAGTGCCGCAATGGCCCACTTCATCGTTCTTTTCATGCGGCAGCCTTCGGCGGCAGGCTGAGTCCGTGCAGCACGGTCTCGGCCTGGAGCGCCAGGTATTTCTCGGGGTCGATGTCGGCGGTGTGGTCGAAGCAGATGGCAGGCGAATGCTTCGTGAGCATCAGGAAGATCATCGGCGCGACGACGGTGTAGATCGCCAGGTCGACCTCGACCGGCGCGAACTCGCCGCGGTCGATGCCGCGCTGGACGATGCGCCGGAGCAGTTCGTGGCCCGGCTTCACCACTTCGCGGCGATAGAAATCGGCCAGCTCGGGAAAGTTCCGACCCTCGCTCATCATCAGCTTGGTCAGGCCCGAGGCCTTGGTGGCGCCGACCCGCTCCCACCAGACGCGCATGCAGTAGCGCAGCATGTCGGCGGTGCTGCCTTCGAATTCGTCGAACTCGCGGTTCCACTCGGTGAAGCGGCCGGCCAGGTTCTCGATCACGACCGCCTTGAACAGCTCTTCCTTGCTCTGGAAATAGAGGAAGAGGGTGCCCTTGGAGACGCCGGCGCGGGCCGCGACTTCTTCCGATCGGGTGGCGGCGAAGCCCTTCTCGACGAACAGGTCGAGCGCCGCCTCCAGCAGCTCGCCGGGACGGGCTTCCTTGCGCCGTTCGCGCTTGGCGCTCACGGGACAGAGCTTGTCCTTCAGGAATCGGGAGGCGGGCATGTTAATTAATGACTGGCGGGTTAGTAATGTAGTGAGGCCGTTGCACTGCGTCAAGCCGGCACAATGTGCGATAGGTCTCGAATTTCGCCGGAGCTGCCATGTCATCGCCATCCTCGTCCACTGAATCCATCGTCCTCGGCGGCGGCTGCTTCTGGTGCACCGAAGCCGTGTTCGACCGCGTGCAGGGCGTGGTCGACGTCGAGTCCGGCTACAGCAACGGCCAGACTCCGAATCCGAGTTACGAGCAGGTCTGCACCGGCCGCACCGGGCACGCCGAGGTCGTCAAGGTGGTGTTCGATCCGGCGCAGATCTCGCTGCGCGAGATCCTCGAGATCTTCTTCGTGGTGCACGATCCGACCACGCTGAACCGGCAGGGCAACGATGTCGGCACCCAGTACCGCAGCGGCATCTACACCGTCGGCCCGGCGCAGCAGCGGGTGGCCGAGGAGGTGATCCGCGAGATCGGCGACAGCCAGACCTACAGCTCGCCGATCGTGACCGAGGTCGAGCCGCTGGCCAACTATTCGGCCGCCGAGGCCTACCACCAGGACTACTTCCTGAACAACCCGAACCAGGGCTACTGCGCCTTCGTGGTCGGGCCCAAGGTCGAGAAGTTCCAGAAGACCTTCGCGGCCCGCGTCAAGGCCTGAGACCTCGCGGGACAGACCAAGAAGCTGCGAAGCATTTGCTCTGTCCTCGACCAACCTGAGACCTCGCGGGGCAGACCAAGAAGCTGCGAAGCAGTTTTTGCTCTGTCCTCGACCAACCTGAGACCTCGCGGGGCAGACCAAGAAGCTGCGAAGCAGTTTTTGCTCTGTCCTCGACCAACCTGAGACCTCGCGGGACAGACCAAGAAGCTGCGAAGCAGTTTTTGCTCTGTCCTCGACCAACCTGAGACCTCGCGGGACAGACCAAGAAACTGCGAAGCAGTTTTTGCTCTGTCCTCGACTGACTAAAGATGCCTTTTGCCCAGCGCTCCCTCCGCAGCCGCACCCTGTTGTGCGTGCTGGCGTTCGCGCTCTGGGCCGCGACCACGCTGGGCCTCATGCACGGCACGCTGCACGGCACGCTGCACGGTGCGCCTCCGGCGCCGGCGGCCGCCGTCTCTGCGCATGTCGCCGAGGAAGAGGCCCCGCGGGGGCTGTCGGCGCTTTTCGGTGTCCACACCGAGGCCGAGTGCCGGCTCTACGACCAGCTGTCCCACGGGTCGGCCGCGCCTTGCGTGCCCCCGGTCTTCCTGCCGGTGCTGCTGCCGGCCGCCAGCTTCGTCTGGCTCGAGGGCGAAGTCTTCGCCCGCTGGATCGCGCTGTTCGACGCGCGCGGTCCGCCTTCCACTCGCTGAACCCCCTGTGTTCCGGTTGCCGATCCCGCGTGGCGGGGTCGCGGCCGGCTGTTCATCGATTCAACGAGTGTTTTTCATGCCTTCTCCCTTTCCTCGCCATCGCGTCGGCGTCGCGGTGCTGTCCCTCCTGTCCTGCACGTCCCTCACTGCCTGGGCGCAGCAGGCCGCTCCCGAGGCGCCCGCCCCCTCGCTCGCCGAGATCACCGTCACCGGCAATCCGCTCGGCGCCACCGAGCTGATCGCGCCGACCACTTCGCTGTCGAACGAGTCGCTGCTGCTGCGCTCGCAATCCACGCTTGGCGAGACGCTGAACGGCCTGCCGGGCGTCGCCAGCACCAACTTTGGCCCCAACGCCAGCCGGCCGACGATCCGCGGCCAGGACGGCGATCGCATCCGCATCCTGCAGAACGGCGGCAGCGCGCCCGATGCCTCGGCCCTGAGCTACGACCACTCGGTGCCGGTCGATGCGCTGGTCACCGACCGGCTCGAAGTGCTGCGCGGACCGGCCGCGCTGCAGTACGGCGGCAGCGCGGTCGGCGGCGTGGTCAACGTGATCGACAACCGGATCCCGACCGAACCGATCGAGGGCTTCGGGGGGCGGGCCGATCTCGGCTACGCCACCGGCAACCGGGAGAAGGCGGGCGGTGTGGTGCTGGAAGGTGGCACCGGCCGCTATGCGCTGCACGTCGATGCCTTCCACCGCGATTCCGACGACGTCTCGGTGCCGATCGAGCTGGCCTGCGAGAACCCGAAGCGGCCGGGCTTCGCGCGCAAGATCTGCAACTCGGCCAACCAGGCCGACGGCGGCGCATTCGGTGGCACGCTGTTCTTCGACCAGGGCTGGATCGGCGCCTCGGCCAGCACCTACCGCAGCACCTATGGCACGGTGGCCGAGGACGACGTCACGATCGGCATGAAGTCCGACCGCTACGCGCTCGAGGGCGAATGGCGGGCCGGCGGCTTCTTCAGCAACGTGCACGCGAAATTCAGCCGCACCGAGTACCAGCACACCGAGTACGAGGGTCCGCTGCCCGGCACCACCTTCGCCAACGACAGCAACGACCTGCGCATCGAGGCGCGGCATCGCCGGATCGGCAAGCTCGAGGGCGTGGTCGGTTTCACGAGCGAAAGCGGCCGCTTCTCGGCCAATGGCGAGGAGGCCTTCGCGCCCGACAGCCGCACGAAGTCGAACGCGCTGTTCCTGCACGAGGAGCTCGGCACTTCGTGGGGGCGCCTGAGCTTCGGCGCCCGCACCGAAGAGGTCAAGGTGCGGTCGCTCGGCGATCCGACCAACCCGGAAGTCACGCGCTTCTTCGTCGGCGAGCGCGACTTCCACCCGAACAGCGCGGCCTTCGGCGCGCTGGTGAACCTGACGCCGCAGTGGCAGCTGACTTCCAACCTGGCCTACACCGAGCGGGCGCCCAAGGACTACGAGCTGTTCGCCAACGGCCCGCACGTGGCGACGGCGGCCTGGGAGACCGGCGACCCGAACCTCCGGAAGGAGGCGTCGACCGGCCTCGACCTCGGCGCCCAATGGAGGTCCGGCGCCAACACGGCCAAGTTCAATGCCTACGTGACCCGCTTCAGCAACTACATCGGGCTCACGGCCACCGGCAACGTGCGCAGTGCGGACGGCGAACTCAATCCGCCGCCGGTCGAGACGGCGGACGGGCAGTTGCTGTTCCCCGAGGTCTTCGCAGACTACGTCTACCACGGCGTGCGAGCCCGCTTCACCGGCCTCGAAGCCAACGGCAACCTGCAGTTGCTCGGTGCCGAGGGCTTCTCCCGCGCGGGCGACGGCTCGACCCTCGATCTCGAATGGCGTGGCGATCTGGTGCGGGCCACCAACACCGACACCGGCGAGCCGTTGCCGCGGATCGCGCCCTGGCGGATCGGCAGCACGCTGGCCTGGGGCCGGGGCGCGTGGACCGCACGGCTGGGCTTCGACTACAACGCGGCGCAGAACCGGGTGCCGCCGATGGGCGACCGCGCGACCGCGGCCTACACGCTGTGGAATGCGTCGATCAGCTACAAGCAGCAGGTGCAGCGCGCCAACCTCACGTGGTATGCGCGCGTCGACAACATCGGCAACGCGCTGGCCTACAGCGCGACCTCGATCCTGACGACGACCGTGTATCCGAATGCGCCGCTGCCGGGGCGCAGCTTGAAACTGGGGCTGCGCGCGACTTTCTAGGGCCCGGCAGCGGTCGGGTCCGTCGGCTATTCTCGACGGGCATGAATGGTCCCGTCGTTTCCTCGCTGCTGCCCGTGGTCATCCTCATCGCGGTCGGCTGGCTGGCGGGGAGGAAGCGCTGGATCCGCGGCGATTCGGTCAAGGACCTGTCCAACCTGGTGTTTCTGCTGCTGGCGCCGCCGCTGCTGTTCCGCTCGATGAGCGCGGTGCGCGTCGAGCAGCTGAGCCTGAAGCCGGTGGCGGCCTATTTCCTCGCCGCCGGCCTGATCTTCGCGGCCACGCTGGTGTGGCGCGGCTTCAACCGCACCGGCGTCGTGCTGGCGCTGGCCAACACCTACAGCAACACCGTGATGATCGGCATCGCGCTCGTGGGCCTGGCCTACGGGCCCGAGGGCATGGTGGTGCTGCTGACGCTGATCTCGCTGCATTCGCTGGTGCTGCTGACCAGCGCCACCGTGTTCCTCGAGCTCGCGCTGGCGCAGGAGGATGCGCAGCGCCTGCCGTCCGGTGGCGAAGGGCGGCCGCCGATGGCGCGCACGGTGGGGCGCGCCTTGCGCAACGCGATCATCCATCCGGTGCAGGCGCCGATCCTGCTGGGCTTGCTGTTCGCGCAGACCGGGCTCGCGATCCCGGCGGTCCTCGACCGGCCGCTCGCCCTGCTGGGGCAGGCCTTCAGCCCGGTGGCGCTGATGCTGGTCGGCATCACGCTGGCGCTGACGCCGGTCGGCCGGCATTGGCGGCAGGCGCTGGCCCACGCGTCGATCAAGAATCTGGTCCATCCGGCGCTGGTCGCCGCGTTCGCACTGGCCTTCGGCCTGCGCGGCCTGCCGCTGACCGTGATGGTGGTGGCGGCGTCGCTGCCGATCGGCGCCAACGTGTTCCTGTTCGCGCAGCGCTACCGGAGCTCGGAAGGCTTGATCACCGCCAGCGTGGTGGTCTCGACCGTGATGGCGCTGGCCTCGGTCTCGGTGGTGATGGCGCTCGCGGGCCGGCTCTGAGGCCTTGTCAGGGTGCCAGCCGCTCGCGCACCCAGGCGCCGCCCTCGGCGCGATAGCGCAGCCGATCGTGCAGCCGGCTCTTGCGCCCCTGCCAGAACTCCCAGCGGTCGGGCGCCAGCCGGAAGCCGCCCCAATGCGGCGGCCGCGGCGGCGAGAACAGGTGCTTCGCGGCCTGTACCGCGGCGTTCTTCACCAGCACGTCGCGTCCGCTGATGACCTCGCTCTGTGGGCTGGCCCAGGCGCCGATGCGGGAATCGAGCGGGCGGCTCGCGAAGTAGGCGTCGCTCTCGGCGGCATCGACCTTCTCGACCCGGCCCTCGATGCGCACCACGCGCTCGAGCTCGACCCAGTGGAACTGCAGCGCCGCGTAGGGATTGCCGGCCAGCTCCTGGCCCTTGCGGCTCTGGTAGTTGGTGTACCAGACGATGCCGCGGGCGCCGTAGCCCTTGATCAGCACGATGCGGGTGGAGGGGCGCAGGTCGCCGCCGACGGTGGCCAGGGTCATCGCGTTGGGTTCCGGCACCTGGGCGTCGATCGCCTCGGCAAGCCAGCGTTCGAACAGGTCGAGCGGGTCGGCGGCGCTGCTGGTTTCGTCGAGCGCGGCGCGCTCGTAGCTTTTGCGCAGTGCGGCCAGCGATTCATTGGAGGAACTCATGCCGTCATTGTTGCCCAAGCGAAGCGGACATACTGCGGCCATGAATGCCGCCACGCCCGAATTCCGCCCGCCGACCGTCATCGTTCTCGCCTCGGGGCGCGGCGAGCGCTTCCGTGCCGCCGGCGGCGAAGGCCACAAGCTGAGGGCGCCGCTGGCCGGCGCCACCGTGCTCGCGCACACGCTGGCCGCGGTGCGCGCAAGCGGCCTGCCCTGGCATCTGGAGGACGCGGGCCATCCGGGCATGGGCGACTCGATCGCCGCCGCGGTGCGGGCCACGGCCGACGCCGCGGGCTGGCTGATCCTGCCGGCCGACCTGCCGCTGGTGCAGCCCGCGACCCTGAATGCCGTGGCGCGTGCGCTGGGTCCGGCGGTGCAGGCGGCGCAGCCGCACTACGGCGGCCAGCGCGGCCACCCGGTGGGCTTCGCCGCCAGCTGCTTCGACCCGCTTTCGCAGCTGTCGGGCAACCAGGGCGCTGCCCCCGTGCTGCGTGCGCTCAGGGAGGCAGGGCAGGTGGCCGACATCGAGGTCGACGACATCGGTGTCGTGACCGACATCGATACGCCCGACGAACTCGCGCGCGCCGAGGCCTTGATGAAGGCGCGGCCCTAGTTCCGGGCGATGATCCCGCAGGCGATCCGCGGGCCCGAATTGCCGGCCGGCTGGGTCGTGAAGTCGTCGCGATCGCGGTGCACCACCAGCGCTCGGCCGATCACGTTGTTGGCGGCGCCCTCGGTCATCGAGATGTTGTGCACGTCGACGCTGAAGCGCGCCACGCCGGCGGCATCGGCCACCAGGCTCGGCAGCTCGCCCGCATGGCTGCCCGGGGCGGCGAACTTGCCATGGGTGCCGCCGGCCGGGTTGAAGTGGCCGCCCGAGGCATTGCCGTTGTCGCCGCAATCGCCCTTTTCGTGGATGTGGAAACCGTGCTCGGTGCCCGGCGCGAAGCCGCGCACCTCGCCCTTGACCCGCACGCCGTGCTCCAGCGCCGTGAAGCTCACCTTGCCCATGGTCGGATTCGGCGAGATCGCGCCGGTCGGCGCCAGCTCGGCGGTGGCGCCGGCCTTGGGGCCCAGGGTGCCGCAGGCGGCGAGCAGGCTGGCCACGGCAACGGCGAGGGCAGGGGCGATGAGGCGAGGGCGCATGGTCGGGTTACTCCTTGATGTCATTGGTTGAGGCTGACCCGCAAGGGTATACCCGAGCGAGCCGCTCGCCGCTGTGGGTCTGGGCCGACAGGCGGGCATCGGCCAGCTTCACCAGCCGCGCCAGCGCCGCGTCGTGGATCGCGTGCCGCCGCAGTTCCAGCAGGGTCTGCTGGGCGTAGTCGAGCGAACTGCCGTAGCGGCCGACCGCATTGGCGAAGATGTGGGCATAGCGTTCGTCGCTCAGTTCACCGGTGAAGTTCGGGCTGCGCCGCGACAGCGTGAAGGCCAGCGCCCGAACGGTCGAATGCGGCGTCGCGCATTCGAGCCAGCGCGGGTCGTAGACGCCGGTGGGCATCTCGCGCAGCCAGAGGCGGCCGAGCGTCTCCAGCCCGTCGGCGGCCGGCACCCTGAAGACCATGCCACGGCAACTGCCGCCCGACAGCAGCCCGAAGACCAGTCCCGGGTTCTCGACCGTGCCGCGGTTGATCCGGCTCCACATCTTGAGCGCCCGGTGCCAGCCGTGGACCCGGGCCGGATGCCGTTCGACGAAGCCGAAGTCGGGCCGCCAGATCAGCGAGCCGTAGCCGAACAGCCAGAGATCCTCGTGGCCGCCCCATTCGTCGATCACGCGCTCCAGCATCGGCTGCGGGTCGCGCAGGGGCTTCGGCAGGGGGTCCAGGCCGGGCGGCCCGGGGTCGCCGCCCGGGGCCGGGGAGGCGACACCTACAATTTCGCGGTCATGGTTCACCGCACCATTATTTACCGACCCCTCAACTACGGAGACCCGCCCATGTCCGCCACCAGCCATGACGAGAGCCAGCAGAACTTCATCCTCGCTTTCGTGCTCGGCCTGATCGCCCTGGTGATCCTGTTCGTGATCGCGATGGTGCTGTACGCCCGCAGCCACGCACCGGGCCCGGCGGCGGCGACGGCGCCGGTGGCCGCGGCCGCGCCGGCGACCACCCTGGCGGTGGTCACCGAGACCGTGACGGTGGTGATTCCCGACGGTGCCAGCATCCGGGTCGTCGGCGGGGTCGTGAACTTCTATTTCGCGACTGCCAGCGCCGACCTGGCGCCGGGCGCCGCCGAGGCCCTGGCGGCGGTGATCAAGGGCGTCGAGAGCGGCCGCAAGGCGGTGATCTCGGGCTTCCACGACACCACCGGCGATCCGGCGATCAACGAGGCGCTGGCCAAGAAGCGCGCCGAGATGGTGCGCGACGTGCTGACCGGCCTGGGCGTGCCGGCCGACAAGGTCGAGCTGCAGAAGCCGGCCGTGACCGCCGGCACCGGCAACAACGCCGAGGCCCGCAGGGTCGAAGTCAAGCTGCTCGACTGAAGCCGCAGCGCAAGAGGGTGTTCTTCATTTCGGAAAAAGCCCGGGTGTGTCCGGGCTTTTTCATGCGGGCTTGTTACCATGCGCTTCCGAGCCGCCCACGTTGGCTCACCGGCAGAGCGACAAAGCCCCATGACCACTCATTCCACCGTCCGCGCTGTCACCGAGCGCATCCGCGCGCGCAGCCTGAGCCTGCGCAGCGCCTACCTGCAAGACCTGGCCGAGACCCGCGGCCGCGATCGCGGTTCCGACCGCATGGGCTGCGCCAACGTCGCGCACGCGGTGGCCGGCATCCCGGCCAACGACAAGTTCAGGGTGGTGAGCGAGCGGGCGCCCAACATCGGCATCGTCACCGCCTACAACGACATGCTCTCGGCCCATGCGCCGTACCAGGCCTACCCCGACATCGTCAAGCACGAGGCCCGCCGGCTCGGCGCCACCGCCCAGGTGGCGGGCGGCGTGCCGGCGATGTGCGACGGCGTCACCCAGGGCACGCCGGGCATGGAGCTGAGCCTGTTCAGCCGCGACGTGATCGCGATGGGGACCGCGGTGGCGCTCACCCATGACATGTTCGATGCCGCGCTGCTGCTCGGCGTCTGCGACAAGATCGTGCCCGGCCTGTTGATCGGCGCGCTGCATTTCGGCCACCTGCCGACCGTCTTCGTGCCGGCCGGCCCGATGCCCTCGGGCCTCTCGAATACCGCCAAGTCCAAGGTCCGCGAGCAGGCGGCGCAGGGCCTGGTGGGCCGCCAGGGCCTGCTCGACGCCGAGATGCAGGCCTACCATGCGCAGGGCACCTGCACCTTCTACGGCACGGCCAACAGCAACCAGATGCTGCTCGAGGCGATGGGCCTGCATGTGCCGGGCTCGGCCTTCATCCAGCCCGGCGACAACCTGCGCGAGGCGCTCACGCGCGAGGCGGTTCGCACCGTGCTGGGCCGGGCGTCCGACAGCGCCTTCGCGGTGCCGCCGATCGGCGAATTGGTCGACGAGCGCGTGATCGTCAACGCCATGGCGGCGCTGCTGGCCACCGGCGGCTCGACCAACCACCTGATCCACTGGGTGGCGGTGGCGCGGGCCGCCGGAATCCTGATCGACTGGAACGATTTCGCCGAACTCTCGGAGGTGGTGCCGCTGCTGACGCGGGTCTATCCCAACGGGGTCGCCGACGTCAACGGCTTCCAGGCCGCCGGCGGCCCGGGCTTCGTGATCGGCGAACTGCTCGACGCCGGCCTGATGCATGCCGACGTGCTCAGCGTGCGCGCCGGCGGCATCCGCGAGTTCGCCGGCATCCCGGTGCTGGCCGGCGCACCCACGGACGAACGACCGCTCAAGTGGGAGTCCGCCGCGCCCTCGAAGGACGACACGGTCGCGCGCCCGGTCTCGGCGCCCTTCAGCGCCACTGGCGGACTCAAGCTGCTGCAGGGCAACCTGGGCCGCAGCGTGATCAAGATCTCCTCGGTGCCGGCCGACCGCCACGTGATCGAGGCGCCGGCGCGGGTCTTCGATTCGCAGGCCGCGCTGCAGCAGGCCTTCACGGCTGGGGAACTGGAGCGCGACGTGGTCTGCGTGGTGCGCTGGCAGGGCCCGAAGGCCAACGGCATGCCCGAGCTGCACAAGCTCACGCCGCCGCTGTCGGTGCTGCAGGGCAAGGGCTTCCGGGTGGCGCTGGTGACCGACGGCCGCATGAGCGGCGCCTCGGGCAAGGTGCCGGCCGCGATCCACGTCTCGCCCGAGGCCGCCGCCGGCGGGCCGCTGGCCAAGCTGCGCGACGGCGACCTGATCCGGCTCGACGGCGTGGCTGGCACGCTCGCCGTGCTGTTGCCAGAGGACGAATGGGCGGCCCGCGAAACCGCGACCATGCCCGACGAAGCGCGTGCCGCCAATGGCCGCGGCCTCGGCCGTGACCTGTTCGCCGGCATGCGGCGCAATGCATTGACTGCTGAAGAAGGAGCCTGCTCATGGCTGTGAACGATTCGATTTCCGCGCTCGACGTGATGCGCGACGCCCCGGTGATCCCGGTGATCGTGCTGCACGACGTCAAGGACGCGGTGCCGCTGGCGCGCGCGCTGGTGGCCGGCGGCATCCGCATGCTCGAAGTGACGCTGCGCACCCGCGAGGCGCTCGAGTGCATCGAGCTGATCGCCAAGGAAGTGCCCGAGGCCGTGGCCGGTGCGGGCACCATCCGCAGCGCCGCCGACGCCCAGGCCTCGGCGCTGGCCGGCGCGAAATTCGGCGTCAGCCCCGGCTACACGCGGGCGGTCGGCAAGGCCTGCCACGACCTCGGCCTGCCGCTGCTGCCCGGCGTCGCGACCGGCAGCGAGATCATGCTGGCCCAGGAAGACGGCCTGACCGAACTCAAGTTCTTCCCGGCCGTGCAGGCCGGCGGCCTGGCGATGCTCAAGGCCTGGCAAGGGCCCTTCGGCGACGTCAAGTTCTGCCCCACGGGCGGCGTCCATGCCGGCAACGCGCACGAGTTCCTCGCGCTGTCCAACGTGGCCTGCGTCGGCGGCTCGTGGATCGTGCCGACCGACGCCATCGCCGCCGGCGACTGGGGCCGCATCGAGGCGCTGGCGCGCGAGGCCAGCCAGCTGGCGCGCTGAGGGCCGGGGCATGGGAGAGATCCTGGAAGGCAGCGAACTGAAGGTCATCGCCTTCGACGTCTTCGGCACCGTGGTCGACTGGTATTCCGGCATTGCCGCCGAGGCCGAGCGGCTGCTGCCCGGTGTCGATGGCGGCGCCTTCGCGCTGGCCTGGCGCGCCGGCTACCAGCCCGCGATGCAGGGCGTGATGGAGCGCCTGGCGGCCGGCGAGGGCGGCTTCACGCTGCTCGACGAGCTGCACATGGGCATCCTCGGCGACGTGCTGCGCGAATTCGGCGCGGCCGATCTCGACGCCGACAGGAAGCGCGAGCTCAACAAGGCCTGGCACCGGCTGCCGGCATGGCCCGATGCGGTCGAGGGGCTGGCCCGGCTCAAACGCAAGTACACGATCTGCACGCTGTCCAACGGCAACATCGGTTTGCTCACCGAGATGGCCAAGCGCGCCGGCCTGCCTTGGGACTGCGTGCTGTCGGCGGAGGTGTTCAAGGCCTACAAGCCCGACCCGCGTACCTACATCGGCGTGGCCGCGGTGTTCGATGTCACGCCAGGGCAGGTGATGCTGGCGGCCGCGCACCACGACGACCTGGCGGCGGCCCGCGCCTGCGGCCTGCGCACCGGCTACATCGAGCGGCCCCTGGAGTTCGGCCCCGGGCGGCCGAAGGATGTCTCGCCGCGGCCCGACAACACGCTGCATGCACGGGACATCGGGGCGCTGGCGGATCTGCTGGGCTGCTGATTTTCCGCTGAAAGTACGCATGCAGATATTTCTCTGCATGTGTTCGATGCTTCGCTGCCGACTTCCGGAATAGGCCTACGGACACGTTTGTCTTGCGCACCTAAAGTGTGCGTCGACAAGAATGAACGTGAGGACGGGAGCCGGGCCGATGAAGACACACTCGAGAGCAGCTGCCCTCGCGCACTGCTGCAATGGCCGCGCCGCCTTGCTTCCGCGCAGCGCACGCTAAGGGCCGCGCATGGCGATTTCGCGACGAGCCTTGTTCGGCAAGCTCGACCTCACCCTGTTCCGCGCCATCGAATCGGCCACGGCATTCGCCAAGCTCCGAGGCAATCCCCATGTCGAGCTGACGCACTGGCTGCATCAGCTCTGGCAGCTCAGCGACAGCGACCTGCACCGGGTCTGCCGCCACTATCGAATCGAGCCGCAATCGGTCGAACGCGATCTGAGGTCGGCGCTGGCTGCGTTGCCCTCCGGGGCTTCGTCACTCAGCGACTTCTCTCATCACATCGGCACCGCGATCGAACGGGCCTGGATCCTTTCCAGCCTCGAGTTCGGCAGTCATTGCGTCCGCAGCGCCTGGTTGCTCGCTGCATTGCTGCAAACCCCCGAACTGCGCAGCGTGCTGCTGGCCATCTCGCCTGCCTTCAAGAAGATACCGGCCGACGAGCTGACCGAGTCGGTGGCGGCCATGATTGCCGGTTCCCCGGAATCGAACGAAGGGCCCCATGATGGCTCGGGCCTGGCATCGGCCGTGCCCGGCGAAGCCAGTAGCGCCATCGCGCAGGAAGCCGACGGAAAGTCGGCGCTCGCCAAATACTGCGTCGACCTGACGCTGCGCGCACGTGCCGGCGAGATCGATCCCGTGATCGGGCGCGAACACGAGATTCGCACGATGGTCGACATCCTGCTGCGCAGGCGGCAGAACAACCCCTTGCTCACCGGCGAGGCGGGCGTCGGCAAGACCGCGGTGGTGGAGGGGCTGGCGCTCGCCATCGCTCGCGCCGAAGTGCCGGCAAGCCTGCGCGAGGTCCGCCTGCTGAGCCTCGACGTCGGCGCGCTGCTGGCGGGTGCCAGCATGCGCGGCGAATTCGAGTCGCGCCTCAAGAGCCTGCTCGAAGAGGCGAGCCGCTCGCCGCAGCCGGTCATCCTGTTCATCGACGAAGTGCACACCTTGATCGGTGCCGGCGGCCAGGCCGGCACCGGCGATGCGGCCAATCTGCTCAAGCCGGCATTGGCGCGCGGCACCTTGCGCACCATCGGCGCGACCACATGGAGCGAATACAAGCGCCATATCGAAAAGGACCCGGCGCTTACGCGACGCTTCCAGGTGCTGCAGGTCGCCGAGCCCGAGGAAGCCTCGGCGATCGAGATGGTGCGTGGCCTGGTCGTCACCTTCGCTGCGCACCACGGCGTTGCCGTGCTCGACGAAGCCGTGCGTGCCGCAGTGCTGCTGTCGCATCGCTATATTCCGGCGCGGCAATTGCCCGACAAGGCCATCAGCCTGCTCGACACCGCCTGCGCCCGTGTCGCCATGTCGCTGCAAACGCCGCCGGCCGCGGTGGAGCATCTGCGCCAGCGCATCGCGGCCTTGCGGACCGAACTCGACCTGCTCGAAAAAGAACGCGTGGTCGCCCAGGGCCGGGAAGGCCGTTCGGCACGCATTGCCGCCATCCAGGCGGAGCAAGCTTGCGTGACTGACGAACTGTCGGCGCAGGAACGACGCTGGCAGGACGAACTCGCCATGGTCCGAAAGATCCAGGCATTGCGCACCGAGCATGCGGCCGACGCCGTGCCGGTGCCGTCCGCCGAACTGACGGCGCTCGAAGCCGCACTCGCCGATCGCCAGCAGGAGGCGCCGCTGATCTTCCCGCAGGTCGACGAAGACGTGGTCGCCGCCATCGTCGCCGACTGGACGGGCATCCCGGTCGGGCGCATGGTGCAGGACGATGTGGCCGTCGTGTTCCAGCTGCACGCGACGCTCGACCGCCGCGTCATCGGCCAGGGTGATGCGCTCAAGGTGATCACCGAGCGCGTCCAGACGGCCCGTGCGCGCCTGACCGATCCCGACAAGCCGGTGGGTGTCTTTCTCCTGGTGGGTCCATCGGGCGTGGGCAAGACCGAAACCGCACTGGCGCTGGCCGAGGCGATGTATGGCGGCGAGCAGAACCTCATCACCATCAACATGAGCGAGTTCCAGGAGTCGCACACCGTGTCGACGCTCAAGGGCGCGCCGCCGGGCTACGTGGGCTTCGGCGAGGGCGGCGTGCTGACCGAGGCCGTGCGCCGCAAGCCCTACAGCGTGATCCTGCTCGACGAGGTCGAGAAGGCGCACCCCGACGTGCACGAGATCTTCTTCCAGGTCTTCGACAAGGGCTGGATGGAAGACGGGGAAGGGCGGCGCATCGACTTCCGCAACTGCACGATCCTGCTCACCAGCAACACCGGCTCCGATCTGATCACGTCGCTGTGCGAAGACCCGGCGCTGATTCCTGGCGCAGCCGCGCTGCGCGAGGCCCTGCAGCCGCCACTGCGACAGGTGTTTCCGGCGGCCTTCATCGGGCGGCTGACCGTCGTGCCGTATCTGCCGCTGGCCGAGAGCGCGCTGGGCGACATCGTCACGCTGCACCTGAATCGCGTGGTCGACCGCATGCAGGCGCAGCACGGCATCGCGCTGAGCTACTCGCCGGCGCTGGTCAAGCACGTCATCGACCGATGCGGCACCCACGAGACAGGCGCGCGCCGCCTGATCGGCTTCATCGAGCAGAACCTGTTGCCGGTGCTTTCGCGGCATTGGCTGGGTGCCTTGCAGGCGCGGCGACGGATCGTTCGGCTGGCGGTCGACATGTCGAACGGAGACTTCGCCTGCGAAGTCGAGTACGGCTGAAGACATCGCAGCCCGACCCTTCACTCCCCTTTGTTTCATTTCATCCACCCCCCGGAGTCTTCATGAGCTACCAGAACAGCCAGAAATTCATTGCTCGCAACCGAGCGCCGCGCGTGCAGATTGAATACGACGTCGAGATCTACGGCTCGGAGAAAAAGATCGAGTTGCCTTTCGTCATGGGCGTTCTGGCCGACTTGTCGGGCAAGCCGGTCGAGCCGCTGCCCACGGTGAGCGAGCGCAAGTTCCTCGACATCGACATCGACAACTTCGACGAGCGCATGAAGGCGATCCAGCCGCGCGTCGCGTTCTCGGTGGCCAACACCCTGACTGGCGAAGGCCGCCTGATGGTCGACATGAGCTTCGAGAGCATCGACGACTTCTCGCCGGCTGCGGTGGCGCGCAAGGTCGGCCCGCTCAAGCAACTGCTCGACGCCCGCACGCAACTCTCGAACCTGCAGACCTACATGGATGGCAAGGCCGGGGCCGAGAGCCTGATCAACAAGCTCATGCAGGACCCGGCGCTGATGAAGTCGCTCGCTGCGGCACCGAAGCCCAAGGCAGCGGACGAGAGCGGCGCCGAAGCCGCCACGGCCTGATACCGCGCCGATTCACATCCAGTCTGACAGGGAGAAACCCATGAAGCCAAATACCAAGCAGGCCGCCGGCGCCGCGACCCCATTCGCCGAGATCTCCGATTTCTCGTCCTTGCTCGACAAGGAATTCAAGCCGAAGACCGAAGAGGCCCGCGATGCCGTCGAGGCCGCGGTCCGTACCCTGGCCGAGCAGGCGCTGGTCAACGCGGCCACGATGACCGACGACGCCTACAGCAACATCGAGGCGGTCATCGCCGAGATCGATCGCAAGCTGTCCGAGCAGATCAACCTCGTGATGCACAAGGAAGAATTCCAGAAGCTCGAGTCCGCCTGGCGCGGCATGCACCACCTGGTCTACAACACCGAGACCGACGAGAAGCTCAAGATCCGCTTCATGGACATCTCGAAGGACGAGATGCGCCGCACCATGCGCCGCCACAAGGGCATCGCCTGGGACCAGAGCCCGATCTTCAAGCGCGTCTACGAAGAGGAATTCGGGCAACTGGGCGGCGAGCCCTACGGCTGCCTGGTCGCCGACTACTACTTCGATCACACGCCGGCCGACGTCGAGCTGCTGGCCGCCATCGCCAAGATCTCGGCCGCATCGCATGCGCCCTTCATTGCGGGCTCGTCGCCGGCGCTGCTCGGCATGGAGTCGTGGCAGGAACTCGCCAACCCGCGCGACCTGGCCAAGATCACCTCGAACCTCGAACATGCGCCGTGGAATTCGCTGCGCGAGACCGAGGACTCGCGCTACGTGGGCCTGGCGATGCCGCGCTTCCTGGCGCGCCTGCCCTACGGCGTGAAGACCAACCCGGTCGACGAGTTCGACTTCGAGGAAGAAACAGAAGGCGCCGACCACCGCAACTACGTGTGGAGCAATGCGGCCTACGCCATGGCCGTCAACATCAACCGCAGCTTCAAGCTCTACGGCTGGTGCACCATGATCCGCGGCGTGGAATCGGGCGGCACGGTCGAGAACCTGCCGTGCCACACCTTCCCGACCGACGACGGCGGCTTCGACATGAAGTGCCCGACCGAGATTGCGATCTCCGACCGGCGCGAAGCCGAACTCGCCAAGGCCGGCCTGATTCCGCTCGTGCATCGCAAGAACACCGACCACGCGGCCTTCATCGGCGCGCAGTCGATGCAGAAGCCGCAGGAGTACATGGACCCGGACGCGACCGCCAATGCCAACCTGTCGGCACGGCTGCCCTACCTGTTCGCGAGCACGCGTTTTGCGCACTACCTCAAGTGCATCGTGCGCGACAAGATCGGCACCTTCAAGGAGCGCGACGAAATGCAGCGCTGGCTCAACGAATGGATCATGCATTACGTCGACGCCGATCCTGCCAACTCGTCCCAGGAAACCAAGGCCCGCCGGCCGCTCGCCGCCGCCGAGGTGGTGGTCGAGGACATCGAAGGCAATCCGGGCTACTACAGCGCCAAGTTCTTCCTGCGTCCGCACTTCCAGCTCGAAGGCCTCACAGTCTCGCTGCGCCTGGTCGCGAAGCTGCCTTCGCTCAAGGAAGCCGCCTAGGACGCCAGGCATTCCTGTCGTGGTCATGAGGGCGCAAGGCCCTCTGGCCGCTGAGGGCGCAGATCACAGACACAAAGGACGCCATGCCATATACCTACTCAAGGGCCGAAGAGTTGCACGATACCGAGCTGGTGGGCACGCACCAATGCGTGGCATTGCTGCAGCATTACGCCAAAGTGCCGCACACCAGCAGTTGGACAGAAGGATCCAAGGTGCTGGGCAATTCCAAAATCGCAAGGGGAACCGCCATTGCCACCTTCGTCAAAGGGAAGTATCCAAACAAGAGCAGCGGAAACCATGCCGCCTTTTATCTGAACCAGAACGCCGGCGGCATCTGGGTGATCGATCAGTGGAAGCACCCTGAAAAGCTGAAAGTCACGAAGCGCTACATCAAAGCGCTGGGGGCAAACAAGGATGGGACCTTTGTTCGCCCCAGCAACAACGCCGATGCGTTCTCAATCATCGAGCAGGCCTCCCGATGAGCGAAGGAATATGGTGGAACTCTCTTGTCGTCGGCACGCTGGCTTGGCTCGGCGCTTCTTGCAGCGCAGAGCCCCTCGCTTGCCCGCCTTCGACACGCATCGTGTCGGTCGCACTGACGGATGTGCCGACGAACTGGATCGCTGAGCCATCGGATGGGCGATTGAAATTGCTCGGGGTTCGATTCTATTCGGGGGCGCCGAGTGAAATGGCCGAACTGAAGCCTGATCCCATGTCTTCGAAGGAAAGGGGGGTGTCTCGGAGCCGATGGGATTTCGGTTCAGACGCGGCCTCAAAGGATGGTGTATGGATGCGGTGCGACTATGGAATGCAGGTGGTTTCCATGGCAACGAGAGTGCCCGACAACGTGACGCAATGCGTGGATCGTTTCAAAAAAACAAAAGGCGAATTTGCCTTCGAAGGGATCAGTTGCAAGACTGAGTAGGCCGGCGATTCCTCGCTGGCATTTTCAACACCTATTAAAAAAGGGATGAGCCAATGGCACAAGACATTTTTCTGAAGCTCGATGGCATCGATGGCGAGAGCCAGGATTCCAGTCACAAGAACGAGATCGAGGTGATCGACTGGTCTTGGAAAATTTCGCAGAACTCTTCCATGCACGCCGGCAGCGGCGGCGGGGCGGGCAAGGCGACCGTGGATGACCTGACCTTCACGCACCGTGTCGACAAGTCGAGCCCCAACCTCATGAAGTACTGCCTGACCGGCAAGCACGTTCCGCAGGCCAAGCTGACCGTTCGCAAGGCCGGTGGCAACCCGCTCGAGTACCTGACGATCACCATGTCCGACGTGATCATCAGCATGGTGCAGCCGAGCGGTCAAGCCTCCGACGAAATGATCCACGAGCAGGTCTCGCTTGCCTTTTCGAAGGTGAAGCAGGAGTACGCGGTGCAGAACGCCCAGGGCGGCAGCGCCGGCGCCATCACGGCCGGCTACGACATCAAGGGCAACAAGGAGTCCTGATGCCGAGGGCCCGGCATGCCGGGCCCTTCGAGGAAGCCAGCGTCCGTCCGCGAGTGCGTGCATTCGCGCGTCGGGGGCGGGCTCCTTTTCTTTTTTCGATCCTCACCAAGTTCAGCATGGCCCTCCACTTGTCAGCTCCCTGGCGCATCGCAATCGCCTGCGCGCTGGCGGCGATTGCCCTGACGGCGCGGGCGCAGATCTCGGTGTCCGTCGAGCCGCCGTCCATGCCCTCGGCACCATCCTTCGCCGCGCCGTCCTCGTTCTCGACGCCGTTCTCCTATCCAAGGGAGCAGACCAAGCTCGACATCAGGCTCACGGCGGCCAGCGACCTGAACCCGGACGACAAGGGCAGGGCGGCGCCGATCTTGGTGCGCATCTACGAACTGCGCTCCGAAGCCGGCTTCGAGTCGGCCGACTACTTCACGCTCCAGCAGCACGACAAGGCGCTGATCGGCAGCGACCTGCTGGTGCGCGAGGAATTCGTCATGCGGCCCGGCGACGTCCGGACCATCCGTCGCAAATCGCATCCCGACCTGGCCGCGATCGGCGTGCTGGCGGGCTACCGCGACCTCGCCCACGCCGACTGGCGCGCGGTGCAGAAGGTCGAACCCGCACCCGAGGCCGCCTGGTACCGGGCCGTGCTGCCGGCCCAGAAGCTCAGGCTGCAGATCGACCTGCAGGCCCAGGGCGTGCAGCTGACGCCCATCCATTGATTGATCCCCACTGCCTGCGAGCGGAAGCAACGACACCATGAGTTGGTACAACAAGGTCGCCTGGAGCGAAGGCCTTTTCCTGCGCCCGCAGCTGTTCCAGCAGCAGGAGCGCTACCTGGAACACCTGGCGCACAAGCGCGCCGCCGCGCTGAGCCCGTTCTATTGGGGCTTCGGCCGCTACGCCATCGATGCCGAGTCGCTGTCGCTGGGCAAGGTGGTGCTGGCGAGCGCGAGCGGCATCTTTTCTGATGGGACGCCCTTCGACACGCCCGGCCAGACGCTGCCGCCCGCGCCGCTCACGATCCTGCCCGAGCATCTGGAGCAGCTCATCTACCTCGCGGTGCCGATTCGCACGCCCAACGGCGAAGAGACGTCCTTCGACGACGGCGCGGAACTGAGCTCGTCGCTGGCCCGCTTCTCGGTCTTCGATTGCGAACTTCGCGATGCCAACTCCGTCGGGCAGGGCCCGAAGACCGTGCAGCTGTCGCGCCTGCGCCTTCGCCTGTTGCCGCAGCGCGAGATGACCGACGCCTGGATCGGCCTGCCGCTGACCCGCGTGACCACCTTGCGCTCGGACGGCAGCATCACGCTCGACACGCAGCTGATTCCGCCTGTGGCCGGCTATGGCGCGAGTTCGCTGCTGGCCGACTGGATCGCCAACCTGCACGGCCTGTGCCGCCTGCGTGCCGAATCGCTGGCGGCGCGGCTCAGCGGCAGCGACGGCAAGTCCAGCGAGGCGGCCGAGGTGTCGGACTTCTTGCTGCTGCAGATCCTCAATCGCTACGAGCCGATGCTGGCGCATTGGCTGCAGGTGCGCGAGACCTCGCCCGAGGCGCTCTACGTCGCGCTGCGCACCCTGAGCGGCGAGCTCGCGACCTTCGTGCGGGCGAGCACGCGCCGGCCGACGGAGCATCCGGCCTACCAGCACATGGACCCCTACCTGTCCTTCAGGAAGCTGGTGGGCGACGTGCAGGCGCTGCTCAACGATGTGCTGGTGCGCAGTGCCCAGAGCATTCCCTTGGCCGATCGGGCCAACGGCGTGCGCGTGGCGAGCGTCGACCTCGGCGAGCTGCAAGGCTTTGCAAGCCTTGTGTTTGCCGTCGCGGCCCATGCGCCGCCCGATGTGCTTGCCAGCCAGTTTCCTGCGCGCTGCAAGGTCGGCCCCAGCGACCGCCTGCCTGAGCTCATTCGCTCGCACCTGCCCGGGATCCCGCTGCAGGCGCTGCCGGTGCCGCCGCGGCAGATCCCGTTCAACGCCGGCTTCGTCTATTTCCAGATCGATTCGCGCGGCGCTCTGTGGGAACACCTGCTCAAGCACGGCGGGCTCGCGCTGCACATCGCCGGCGAGATCCCGGGCCTGCGCATGGAGCTGTGGGGCGTGCGAGAGAAGTAGGCCCGCCGCACCGCGGCGCCATCACGTAGAGGAGATCCATCATGTCGAGCAACCACACCCTGTCCATCGAGTCCCCGGCGATCCCGGTCGTCCTGGGCCGTCCGGCGCTGGAGCCCGTGCGCCTGTCGGGCCGCGAGGGCTTGAACAGCCTCTTCGAATACGAGCTTCTGCTCAAAACGCCCGATGCCTTGAACCTCGGCGCCAGCGGCGCAGCCGACTTCGATCTCGACGACTTCATCGGGCGCGAGATCAGCTGCAACATCCAGCTCGACGGATCGGGCGAATTCATTCCCGGCGCGGTCGGCGCCAGCGTGGACCACGTGGGCGCCGGCACCCGCCAGATCAACGCCGTGATCGCGGTCGCGGCCTTCTGGGGCGAGGAGGGGCGGCACCTCCAGTACAAGCTCACGCTGCGCCCCTGGCTGCATCTGCTGGACCAGAGCACCGACTGCAAAATCTTCCAGAACAAGACCGTCGTCGAAATTCTCGATGAACTGCTCGGCGCCTACCCCTTCCCGGTCGACAAGCGCCTGTTCGACAGCTACCCCCAGCGCGACTACCAGACCCAGCACAACGAGAGCGACTTCGAGTTCTTCTCGCGCCTGTGCCAGGAGTGGGGCATCAGCTACCACTTCGAGCACAGCGAAGGCAAGCACCGGCTGGTGCTCAGCGACGCCATGGCCGCCTACCGCGAGAACGATAGCGAGGCCTACCGGCAGGTCGAATATCACGCGCCCGGCTGGAAGATCGATGCCGAATACCTCCACAGCTTCGTGCCCGAGCACCAGCTCACCAGCGGGCGCTACACCACCCGGGACTACGACTACACCCGTCCGCGTGCTGACCTCACCCAATCGCGCAGCGACCCGCGCCCCACCGGCCAGGCCGACGGCGAGGTCTACCAGTGGCACGCGGGCCGGGGCGGCAGCCACTATGCGCAGCCGCGAGCCGGCACCGCCGAGGCCAACGACCCGCAGGACGAAGGCCGCCAGCTGGCGCTGCTGCGCATGCAGGCCCTGCGCACCCATGGCGCCAGAGCCAGGGCCAGCGGCAACCTGCGCGGCATGGTGCCCGGCTGCACCTTCAAGCTGCAGAAGCACCCGCGCCAGAAGGCCAATGCCGAGTACCTCATCCTGGACACGCACTTCCTGATCGAGGATGTGGCCCAGGACAGCCAGGTCAAGGATGCCGCGCCCGGACGCAAGCAGCAATGGAAGGTCGAGGTCGACTTCACCGCTCACCCCGTCACCGAGCCGCTGCGCCCGGCGTTGACCCAGCCCAAGCCCTACGTGCGGGGTCCGCAATCCGCTCTGGTCGTCGGACCCGAAGGGCAGAACGTCTGGACCGACCACCTCGGCCGCATCAAGGTGCAGTTCCCCTGGGACCGCATCGGCGACAAGAACGCCAACAGCTCCTGCTGGGTGCGCGTGAGTTCGCCATGGGCCGGCAACCAGCTGGGCGCCACGCACGTCCCGCGCATCGGCCAGGAGGTCATTGTCGACTTCCTGGGCGGCGACCCCGACCTGCCGATCTGCGTCGGGCGCGTGCACAACCAGAACAACCTGCCGTCTTGGCGGTTGCCCGAGCAGTACGCCATCAGCGGCTTTCGCAGCCGCGAGCTGACCCAGGGAGGCGGAAACTCGAGCGCGGGCCGCAGCAACCACCTGCTGATGGACGACACGCCAGGCAAGATCCAGACGCAGTTCAAGAGCGACTACCTGAGCACCTCCCTCAGCCTGGGCCGCATCACGCGCATCGAAGACAACGCCGGGCGCAAGGACTATCGGGGGCAGGGCTTCGAGCTTCGTAGCGATGGCCACGGCGCCATCCGGGCGCGCTGGGGCCTGCTAGTCACCACCGAAGCGCGCACCGACGCCGCATCGCACGTGCTCGACAGTGGTGAAACACTGCAACGCCTGGCGCAGGCACGGGACCAGCACGAGGACCTCGCCGACACGGCGCGCAACGGCGGGGCTCAGGACGATGACGCCGACCAGAGCGACGTCTGCGCCGCCCTCGAGCGCCAGAACGACGAGATCAAGGGCATCGCCGACGCCGGCGACGCGGAAAGCTTCCCCGAATTCGAGGCGCCTCATCTCGTGCTCGCCAGTCCTGCGGGCATCGAAAGCACCACGCCGGCCAGCACGCACATCGCCAGCGGCGAGCACGTCGCAATCACCAGCGGCAGGCACACCAGCGTCAGCGCGGCCGGCAACCTGCTCGCCAGCGTGAAGGGCGCCATCCGCCTGTTCGCCTACAAGGCCGGCATTCGCATCGTCTCCGCGCTGGCCGACATCGACATCAAGGCCTTGAAGCAGAGCATCCACCTGCTCGCCAAGCTCGACGTCACCATCACCGCCAACCGCATCACCATCACGGCCAAGGAAGAAGTGCTCGTCAATGGCGGCGGCAGCTACACCTTGTGGAAGGCGGGCCAGATCGAAAGCGGCACCAGCGGCCAGGTCACCGTCTACGCAGCCAGCACCAGCCATCCCGGTCCGCGCACCAAGCCGGGCCCCCAACTGCCCGAGCCGCCCCTAGCCAAGGGCAACCTGGCACTGTCGCTCGTCGCCTTCGCGCAGCATGGCCACCTTTTCGTCGGGGAGCCCTATGAGCTCTACCGGGGCGGCGCATTGATCGCCAAGGGCATCACCGACAAGCACGGCCGCATCGAGATCAAGGACCACCCCGAAGGCACGCCGGCCTACAAGGTCAGGCTCTTCAACGGGGCCGAGTTCGACCTTCAGGTCAGCGACCGACTCAGCGGTGGCGAGCAGCAGGAGTCCAGCGCCGGCTTCCGCCGCACGGCCGGCCCGGGCCTGCGCCGCGACAGCTACCCCTCGTTGACTTGACCGCCCCTGTCTGGAGACGAATCACGCATGGCAACCTCACCCACCCACCGCACCGAAACCGTCCACATCGACGAGCAGAGCTGCCGCGCGACCGCGAGCATTCAGTGGCTGCTCGAGAAAGAAAGCCAAGCCGGCACCCATCGCATCACCAACAGCCACATCCAGATGCTCGTCTGCGGGGAGGAGGGCTTCCGCTCCATCGCCGGCGACCTGAACAAGGCCCAGCACTCGATCGACCTCGTGTGCTGGGGCTTCGACCCGGCGATGGAACTCGAGCGCAAGGGCAGCGAATGGCCCCGCGGCGAAACCTATGGCGACATTCTCAGGCGCCTGGCCACGCGCCAGGTCAACCCCGTGAAGATCCGGCTGCTGATCTGGTACGCGACGCTCGGCAGCCGGGTCCAGGACAACATGCCCGGCTATGTCAGCTGGCTCGGCAGCCGGACCTCCGACGAATGGAGCGCCACGGCCGCCGCCCTGGGCGGCGGCGTGTACCTGCCCTCGCCGCAGCACAAGAAGCCGCCGCTGGTGCAGCGCGCCGACCATTGCGTCGAGTGGTGGCGCTGGGCCTTCGACAAGCGCAACGCGCAACGCATCGAGATCATCGTGCGCAACGGCGACCCGGACAAGATCAGGGAGACCCTGGGCGTGGGGCATGACGCGATCGGCGAAGTCATCCAACCCAGCAGCCAGGGCCTGCCGCGCCTCAACGAAAAGAGCCTGCTCGAAGACAGCGGCACCCATCACCAGAAGACCGTCCTGATCGACTACCAGGCCGACGGCGGCATCCGGGCGGTCGGCTACGTCATGGGCCTGAACTCCATGACCGGCTACTGGGACACGCGCGAACATCAGTTCAACGACCCGCGGCGCGAGTACGACCAGGGCCGGGCCACCGAAACCGCCGAGCGCGTGGACAAGGCCCGCGGCGACGTGCGCCGGGTGCGTCTGGACCCCTACCAGGACTATGCCTGCCGCCTGCGCGGCGAGGCGCTCGAGTTCGTGCACCGCAACTTCGCCACCGCCTGGATGCGCGCGGGCGGCTCGGCCGTGGCCCTCCAGCCGGTGCCCGCCGAACTCAAGCGAGCGAAGTTCCCCGAGAAAGCCTCGCGCGTGCAGATCATCCGCACCCAGCCGGAGGAGGGCGACAAGACCATCAAGAAGGCGTACTTCCACGCCACCGAATTCGCGCGCAACTACCTCTACATGGAGAACCAGTACTTCCAGTACGAGCAATGGGCCAGCCACCTGAAGAGCATGCGGCGCAACTTCGCCGCCAAGATGCGCGAGTGCGGCGCCGGCGGGCCGTCGGCCGTGGGCATCCTGCACGCCTTCATCGTCATCCCGCGGCCGGAGCGCGCCCAGATGGTTCCGCGCACCTTCGACACCGTCAAGACCCTGGGGCGCAGCGACCAGATGCACGACGAGGACATCGAAGGCGTGGACACCGGCCAGTACCTGGAGATGAAGGCGGAGCGGGAGGCGCACGACCGATGGGCGCGCGAGTACGCCGTGTGGCTGAAGAAGTTCCAGCCCGGAGGCTGGATGTACGCACCGCCGCAACCGCCCCGGCCGCCCCAGACCAGCGAGGTCGGGCGCTACGAGGCCGGGATCAAGGAGCCCAGCGCGAAGGACCTGGATGACATCGGCCTGAAGGTGCTGATCGGCATGCTGGTGAGCTGCGACGACGGATCGAGCCAGCTCAAGCAGCGGGGCCCTGCCGACCGGTACCGGCAGATCTACATCCACAGCAAGCTGCTGATGATCGACGACGTCTTCTTCACCGTGGGCAGCGCCAACCTGAACCAGCGCAGCATGGCCGCGGACAGCGAGATCAATCTCGCGACCGAGGACCCGGAGAAGGCGCGGGCGCTGCGCAAGGATGTGTGGGGGTTGCATACGGGGGGGACGCAGGACGGAAGGGACGGGTCTCCACCGCAAATCGCCGACACGTTTGCGCAATGGCAAAAGTTGATGCGAAAAAACGATGAAGCAAAGGTGAAAGGGGAAGGACTCGAGGGCTTTCTCTGCACCTTTCGCGACAGCAAGTTCAGCTTTACGCGCTATGCATGAGCCGATCTTGAAGCGACTCGCCGTCGGCCTGCTCGCCGCCCTTCTAGCCTTTCAACTCACATCTTGCGACATGACCGCCACTGATCCGCTGCCCCGCCACCAGGCCCTGAAGGCCTTCGATCCACATCGCAAGGACTTCACGTGCAAGCACGAGGCCGACGGGGTGCCGCCGATCGATGCCGAGGCGGACCGGTGGAACGACGAGGCGCTGTACGTGACGCGCTTCGCGCTGTGGACCGAAGACCACGACTGGAAGAAGGCCGAGGCGCTGTGGCTCAAGGCGGCGGAGCGCCACCACTGGAAGGCGATGATGAACCTCGCGAGCCTGTACGAGGAGGGTGCGGGCGACGGCATGTTCAAGGCCGCCAGTTCCGTCGAACGCGATACGTACCATGCCGTGGCGATCGTCGAGGAGGCGATGCAGCTGGGCATCCCGGCGGCCTTCGACAAGATGGGCAATTACCACTCGCAAGGCACGGGTGGCGTGGTGCGCGATGGCAGTCGTGCGTGGGCCTTCTGGCAGATGGCGGCGGAGATGGGCAATCCGCAGGCGCTGACGCACATTGGCAAGGCGTTGCGCGGCACCTATGACAATCCGAAAGAGGGCGTGTGGGGCAACCGCATGATTGCGCTTCCGATGCTTGAATGCGCGGTGGCGCAGGGCTTTGGACAAGCAGCGTTTGAACTGGGTGTGACACTAAGCGGCACGAATTCGAACATCGGCGAAGACAATGTTCGTGCGCTTCAAGCACTTCACGAAGGGGTCAAGTTCGGCAGCGAGAACGCTGCGAACTATCTTTTTGGCACCTTCCAAGATGGTGATGCCATGGTCGGCCATGGCAAAGACCCCATTCGCGCGCGCCGCTACAAGACCCTCGCCGACGCCCTGTATCACAACCCCGACCTTCGCTTCCCCAACCTCGACAAGGTGATCCCCTTGCCCCCGGCGCCGCTGCCCGCGTGGGACGGCAAGCCCGAGAGCCTGGTCGAGGCGGCCAAGACCGTCCTCGCGGTCCCCGCGCCCAAGGCCACCCCAGGCGCGAGCCGCACGGGCCGCGCCCACATCCCGAATGGTTATGTGATCACCGGCAATGGCCAGCCCTCGCCCGACGAGAACCCATACAACCCCTACGGCCCCAAGCCACGCGAGGCGCGCGACATCGCGCATTTCACGGGCTACTGGCTGCCGCAGATCACGGTCTTGCGCAGCCAGTGGCAAGTGGACTGGAACGAGGCCCAGGTGCCCTGGCACTTCAAGCTTGGAGAGAAACTGCCCACATTGGCGGAACACATCCCGCCGGGCCACGGGTGGGTGATGTGGCACTACCAGGGCCTGCCCGAGCGTGCGGCGAAGGCGCCGAGCCATCCGTTCGTGCGCGCCGGCATCGTGCGCGAGGTGGCCGTGGACGGCAGCCCGCTGACCTGTGGCGCGGGCAAGCGCTGCCCGCAGACCGGCATCTG
This sequence comes from Variovorax sp. P4_B11, assembly GCF_056402355.1. NCBI lineage: Bacteria > Pseudomonadati > Pseudomonadota > Betaproteobacteria > Burkholderiales > Comamonadaceae > Variovorax > Variovorax sp. P4_B11. The sequence continues at coordinate 46,587 of NZ_JBFUHO010000021.1, read as the reverse complement.
GGACGCCGTGGCGGCACCGGAGCATCCGCATCGCAGGACGCTCGCGAGCCAGTGGTGGCGCCAGGGCTTCTTCGAGGAGGGCGCACTGATGCCCGACGCCCGCGCCTGGGGCATGGAAGCCGAAGGACAGATCCAGTGGAAGCTGGTCGAGCCGGGTGCGTGGCCGATGGTGTTGCCGGTATGAAGCACTTGCTTGTTGGGACGGGCGGGGTCGTGGTGCGTCTCGCATGGCCCGTGGCGTTGGCGTGCGCGCTCACCGCCTGCGACAAAATGACCTTCACTGATCCGCTTCCCCGCCACCAGTCCCTGAAGGCCTTCGACCCGCACCGCAAGGCGTTCATGTGCAAGCACGAGGCCGACGCGGTGCCACCGATCGATGCCGAGGCGGACCGGTGGAACGACGAGGCCTTGTACGTGACGCGCTTCGCGCAGTGGATCGAGGACAAGGACTGGAAGAAGGCCGAGACGCTGTGGCTCAAGGCGGCGGAGCGCCACCACTGGAAGGCGATGATGAATCTCGCGAGCCTTTACGAGAGGGGCGAGGGAGATGGTGAATACAAGGCCGTCAGTTCGGTTGAGCGCGACACCTACCGAGCCGTGGCGATCGTCGAGGAGGCGATGCGCCTGGGCATTCCCGCGGCCTTCGACAAGATGGGCAACTACCACTCGCAAGGCACGGGTGGCGTGGTCCGCGATGGCAGTCGTGCGTGGGCCTTCTGGCAGATGGCGGCGGAGATGGGCAATCCGCAGGCGTTGACGCACATCGGCAAGGCACTGGCGGCGACCTATGACAACCCGGAGGAGGGTTTCTGGGGGAACATGCCTATTGCCATCCAGATGCTTGAGTGTGCCGTGGCACAGGGGTACGGGCAGGCGGCACTGGAGTTGGGAGTGAGCCTGAGCACCACGACGCCCGAGTTTCTGGATCTCAAACGCGCGCTCAAAGTTCTTCACGAAGGCGTGAAGTTCGGCAGCGAGAGAGCCGCGAACTATCTGTTCGGCACCTTTGACGATGGCGATCCCATGGTCGCCCACACCAAAGACCCCATTCGCGCGCGTCGCTACAAGACCCTCGCTGACGCCCTGTACCACAACCCCGACCTTCGCTTCCCCAATCTCGACAAGGTGATTCCCTTGCCCCCCTCCCCGCTGCCTGCGTGGGACGGCAAGCCCGAGAGCCTGATCGAGGCCGCCAAGACCGTCCTTGCGGTCCCTGCACCCAAGCCCACCCTAGGCGCCAGCCGCACGGGCCGCGCCCACATTCCCGACGGCCATGCGCGCGTCGGCCTCGGGCAGCCTGCCGCCGATGAGAGCGGCGCCGTCATCCCACGTCGCAAGGCGGGCTCGCCAGCCCTTCCCCTCGACCTTTTCCTGGAGCCCTTGTCTTGAAATCACCCGGCCATCTATGGATGTTCTTTGCGATGTTGACAGTGTCGACGGTCCTTCTGTTGTCAGGAGGCCTGAGCGCGTGCTCGGGTCGGGGCTCGGCCTGCAATGCTGAGGCCTGGGTGCTCGCCATCCTGGCCTCGGGCTGCGCCATGGTCGGTGTCTTCATCTGGGCCCTTGTCGCCTCTGCGCTGGCCGTCGGTCGCACACCTGATGGCGAGGCGGCCGTTGCCGACGGGTTGCACCCGAACGATGAGGACCTTGCCAGCCCTGCAGCCGTGAACCACGTGCCCGCGGATGCGCATGCAAGCGGGCAGTCGTTCATCCCCATTCAGTCATCTCTCCCTTCCATGGTTCCCAATGATAAAAAATGAGGATCCCGGCACCACGTCCGGCGCGAGCAACGAACATGCGCCGCAAGGTGCCGATGGCGCCAACGGCGCCGAACACAAGCCGACCCCAGGCTTGCCGCAAGCCGTGGCTCTCGCGCCCGAACCGCCTCAGGACGCGCGCCTTGCGGCCGTCAAGGCGGCCCAGAACCCTTTGCTCGAAGCCGCGCAGCCCTTGCTGCGCGCGCTCTGCGACATGCCCAAGGAACTCGCTGCCGATCGGGTCGAGGTGCTGCACCGTCTGCTGGTGCGCGAAGTCACCACCTTCCAGATGGTGTGCAGCAATGCCCAGATCCGGAACGAGCACGTGGTGGCGGCCAGCTATGCGCTGTGCACCGCCATCGACGAAGCCGCCAACCGCACCGCCTGGGGCGGCGGGGTGGGCGGCAGCACCGGCGTCTGGGCCCAACAGCAACTGGCGCAGAAGTTCCACGACGACCACAAGGGCGGCGAAAAGGTCTTCCTCCTCATCGGCCGGCTGGCGGCCTCGCCGCAGGAGCACATCGATCTGCTCGACCTGCTGTTCTTCATCCTGGCCCTGGGCTTCGAGGGCCGCTACCACTCGGGCGCCAACAGCCCGCGTCAGCTCGAAACCATCCGCCATCGGCTCTACGACATCGTGATGCGCGCACGCGGCGACGTGCCGCGCGCGCTGTCTCCGCATTGGAAGGGCGTGGGCGCGGGCAGGTTCCGGCTGCTGCGCACGGTGCCGGTGTGGGTCACGGTGTCGCTGCTGTCGCTGGGGCTGCTGGGGCAGTACGCCTGGTACAAGTACCAGCTCGTCCACAGCAGCACCGAGGTCGAGGCCAGCATCCGCGCCATCGGCGCGCTGCGCCCGCCGCCCGCGCCACCGGCGCCCGCACACAGGTCGCTGCGGCTCAAGGAACTGCTGGCGCCCGAGATCGCGCGCGGCAGCGTCAGCGTGGAGGAAGACGACGCGCACAGCGCGGTCAGCTTCAAGGGCGACGACATGTTCGTGCCGGGCCAGGCGCGGGTCAACGCCAGGCTGCTGCCCACGATCGCCAAAGTGGCCAGCGAGATCAACGAAGTCTCGGGCACCGTGCGCATCACGGGGCACTCGGACAACCGGCCGATCAAGACCCGCCAGTTTCCCGACAACCAGGCGCTCAGCGAGCAGCGCGCCGCCGCCGTGGCGGAGGTGCTCAAGGGCCGTGGCGTGGCGCTCGACCGCCTGGTGGTGGAGGGCCGGGGCGACTCACAACCGATGGCCGACAACGCGACGGCCGCGGGGCGCGCGCGCAACCGGCGTGTGGACATCGTGGTGACGCAGGGCGATGCGCCCGCGCCGACGAGCGGCCGCATGCCGCCCGGCAGCGACGCTGGAGCGAAGCCATGAGTCGAAGAGTGATCGTGGTCGGCGACGCCACCACCCATGGCGGCAAGGTGATCTCCGGCGCCGCCGACCACACGGTGCAGGACAGGCCCGTCGCCCGGCTTGGCGACGAAGTGGACTGCCCGTTGCACGGCGTCAACAAGATCGTCGAAGGCGAGCCGGGCTATGACATCGGCGGCCGGCCGGTGGCGCTCGAAGGGCACCGCACGGCCTGCGGCTCGGTGCTGATCGGCTCCGTCGACCAGACGGTCGGCTGAGCCACCCAGGACAAGTTCTCATGCAATACCTCAGATCCTTTCTCGCGTTCTTTTTCTCCCGCGCCATGCTGGCCTTCATCGCTCTGGTGGTGCTGGGGCTGGCGATCTGGTTCGTCGGCCCGCTGATCGCGGTGGACGGCCTGCGGCCGCTGGCAGGGGTCGGTGTGCGCGTCAGTCTTCTGGTGCTGCTGCTGGCCTTCGCGATCCTGTCGCTGGCCTCCGCGCCAGTCAGCCTCGCGGGCGTGGCGGCCCTGTGCCTGCTGACCTGGCATGCCGGGCCGCTGCTCTCGCTGGGCGCGGCGCGACCGCTCCAACCCGTGTGGGTGCGCGCGACGGTGATCGGCGTGATCGTGGGGCTCTGCGCGGTCTACTGGCTCTACAAGCTGTGGCAGGCCGTCAAGGCGGACCCGGGGGCGATCGCCAAGTTCTTCACCGCCAAGTCCGAGAAAGAGAAGCTCCGGCAGGACACCAAGGAGCAGCTCAAGAGCGTCACCAGCGTGGTCCAGGGAGCGCTCGCGCAGCTCAGGAACCTGCGGGGCACCGGTGGACTGCGTCGTCTCTTCGAAGGCAAGCGCTACCTGTACGACCTGCCCTGGTACATGATCGTCGGCAGCCCCGACGCCGGCAAGACCACTGCGCTGCTGAACTCGGGCCTGCAGTTTCCGTTGGCGCGCAAGATGAGCGGGCCTTCGGGCAGCGCGGCTTTCGCATCCGGCGCCGGCACGCTGAACTGCGACTGGTGGCTCAGCAACGAGGCGGTGCTGATCGACACCGCGGGCCGCTACACCACGCAAGACAGCGACGCCGCCAACACCATCGAGTGGCGCGGTTTTCTGGGCCTGCTGCGCAAGCACCGCACGCGCGCGCCGATCAACGGTGCGATCGTGGCGCTCAACACGGCCGAGCTGCTGCGCAGGACCGACATCGAGCGCCGGCAACACGCCGGCATGGTGCGCGACCGGCTGGCTGAGCTGCGCCAGGAACTGGGCATCCGCTTTCCGGTGTACGTGGTCGTCACCAAGACCGACCTGCTGAGCGGCTTCTCGGAGTACTTCCAGTCGCTCACCAGCGAAGGTCGCGCCCAGACCTGGGGCTTCACGCTGCCCTATGAGGGGCTCAAGGGCAGGCCGCAGAACTCGGCCGCCGACTTCGCCGCCCGGCGCGACGCCCTGCGCACGAAGCTCGGCGCCGAGTTCGGTCTTCTCGTCGGCCGCCTCCATGAAGGACTGCGGACCCGGCTGAACGAGGAATACGACATCGACCGTCGCCATCGGCTGCTGGGCCTTCCGCAGGAGTTGCAGGGCCTGATCCAACCCCTGGTCGAGGCGATCGACGAGATCTTCCTGGATTCGCGCTACGACACCACGCAACTGCACAACACGCTGCGCGGCGTGTACTTCACGAGCGGCGCGCAGGCCCTGAAACCCGTCTTCGCGGACAAGAGCACGCTGATGCAGCGCCTGTGGCAAAGCCTGGAGCTCGCGGGCCGCGCCTCGCCGGGCAAGGACAAGGAGGCGCCGGCAACGGCGCCGGCGCCGGCAGCCGATCCGGCCGAAGGGGCCGAGCAGGGCGGCGCATCGCCAGACGCCGAGGCATCGTCCACCGTGACGCAGCCTGCAAAGGCGGCCGCGAGCGTGCCGATCGTCAGCGTCGCCGCGGGCCCGGAGCGGATCGTCACCGATGCCGAGCGCGGCAAGCAGGGCTTCTTCCTGCAGGACCTGCTCACCAAGGTGATCATCCCCGAGGCTCATCTGGTGCGTCCCAACCTGCGCTGGGAATTTCGCTTCCGCCTGCTGCGCCTGCTGGGCCATGCGCTGGCGGTGGTGGTCTTCCTGTGGCTGGCCGGTGCGCTGACCTTGAGCTTCGGCCACAACAAGGACTACCTGGCGACGGTGGGCCAACGGGCCCAGGCGCTGATGGGCCAGGTGCGCGCCCTGTACGCCAGCTTCAAGCCCACCGGCGTGCCCGACGTGCTCAACGGCGCGCGCGAGCTGCCGGGCCACCCGGGCTTGGACGTCGACAACCCGCCGCTCAGCCATCTCTACGGCCTGTACAGCGTGCCGCCGGTGCTGGAGGCTTCATCCCAGACCTATGCCCAGCTGCAGGACCACATGCTGGTGCCCGCCATCCTGCAGCGCATGGAGGCCGTGCTGGCGCAGAGCGTGCGCGACCAGGACGCGAAGAGCGCCTACGAAACCCTGCGCGTCTACAAGCTGCTGCACGACAAGGAGCGCTTCATGAGCGGCGGCGCGCGCGACGTGCGCGACTGGGTGCTCAAGGACTGGGAGACCACGGAGAGCGCCGCCGCCTTCGGTGGCCGCGCCTCGATGGTGGGCCATGTGCAGGCCCTGTTCTCGGGGCAGCGCCCGGTGCAGTCGGCTTCGCTGCCGAACGAGGCGCTGGTGCGCCAGGTGCAGAGCTTCCTGAACAGCAACACCTCCACGCAACGCGTCTACGAGCGCGCCAAGGCGGCCATGCGGCAGCAGGCGCCCGAAGAGTTCACGCTGGTGCGCGCCGTGGGGCCGCAGGCGGGCACGGTGTTCTCGCGCGTGGATGGCCAGCCGCTCGAGAAGGGCGTGCCCGGCATGTTCACCTACGACGGCTACCACGCGCTCTTCAGCAAGCGCCTGCCTGAATTCGTGGCGCGCGCGCTGGGCGACGATGCCTGGGTCATGGGGCAGGGACATGCGGCCTTCGCACTGGACGGCCTGAAGAAGGGCGCGGCGGACGAGCCGGCAGACCGGCTGCGCCACAGCGCCTTGCTGGAGGACGTGCGCCGCCAGTACCTGAACGAGTACGCGAGCGAATGGGGGAGCTTTCTCGATTCGATCCGCACCGTCGGCGGCAGCGAGGTCACCGGCACCAGCCTGGGTTTCGACCTCAGCGTGCTGCGCCTGCTGGCCGCGCCCGATTCGCCGCTGTCGCGGCTGGCGCGCGCGGCGGCGCGCGAGACCACGCTCTCGCGTCCGCTCGTGGTGCAGGCGCAGCAGGAGCGAAGCTTTCTCGACAAGGCGGCTGACGAGCTCGACAAGAAGACGCGCGAGATCGGCAAGAACTTCGGCATCCGCGCAGAGGAGCGGCTGGAGCGTGAGATCGTCGACAACCGTTTCGCCGCGCTGCGCGAGGTGGTCACGGGGCAGCCCGACATCGCGCTGAGCTCGGGTGTGGGCTCCAGCAGCGCCAAGCCCGGGCTCGAAGCCATCTCGGGCCTGATCAACGAGTTCTACACCACGCTGGTGGTGGCCGACACGGCGCTCACGGCCGGCAGCCTGCCGCCCAGTGGCGCCGAGGTGGGCGCCCGACTGAAGCTGGAGGCCGGCAAGTTGCCGGCGCCTTTTCGGGAGGTGCTGACGGCCCTGGCCGACAGCGGCGGCGGCAAGGTGGCCGAGGGCTCGGCCGGCATCCTGCGCAAGCAGGCGCAGGCGCAGCTCGACCGCATCATGGGCCTGATGGCGATGCAGGTCAGCGAGCCCTGCCGGCGCGGCGTCGAAGGCCGCTATCCGCTCGCGGCCGTGGCGGAGGACGCTTCGATCGAGGACTTCTCGCAGGTGTTCGCGGCCGGCGGCGCGGCGGACGAATTCTTCACCAAGTACCTGGCGCCTTTCGTCGACACCAGCGTGCGGCCCTGGCGCTACAAGCATCCCGACATGGCCAACGCGATGGTCGGCGCCGAGGGCGTGGCCAACGGCACTGCGCCGCAGCCCGCGACTGCAGGCCCGACCCTGCTCGGCGAGTTGCTGAAGCTGCTCGCACAGAGCGGCCCCAACCTGGATGCCTTCTACCGTGCGCGCCAGATCCGCGAGCTGTTCTTCCGCGACGCGGCCGGCAAGAAGTTCGCCTGGAAGATGGAGCTGAAGGTGATGGAGCTGGAGCCCAGCGTCACCGATCTCATCATCGACATCGACGGCCAGGGCCTGCGCTATGTGCATGGCCCGGTGCAATCCTTTGCCGTGAGCTGGCCCGGACCGCGCGGTGGTTCGACGGCCGAGCTGACCGCCAATCCACGCATCTCGGGGGCGACGTCGACGGTGCAGGCCCATGGGCCCTGGGCCTTGTTCCGATTGCTCGAAAAAGGCCGCATCGTCAGCACCGCCACGCCCGGTCGCCTGAGCGTCGAGTTCCAGTTCGACGGCCGCAAGGCGCTGCTCGACATCCATTCGGGCAGCCAGCCGAATCCGCTCAACAGCGATGTGCTCAAGGGCTTCCGCTGCCCGGGCCGCTTTGCCTGAGCCGGCGCCATGCTGCAACGCTTGATCGCGAACGCTCTCGTTTCGCCGCCTGCCCTCTGGGGCAAGCTGCGCGGCCATGCCGACTTCGTGCGCAGCGGCGTGCGGCACGGCGAGATCGAAGGCTGGCAACCCTGGTTGGCCCGGCATGCCGACATGGCGGCGCTCGACCTGAAGAGCGCGCTGCCGGTCGCTTTCGTGCTGCCTCCGGGCACCCTGGCCTTCGCGCCGACGCACTTCGTGCTCGGTGTGGTCATGCCTTCGGCCGACCGGGCGGGGCGCCGCCATGCACTGCTCGTGTATCAGCGCGCGCATCCGGCCTGGATGCGCGGGCATTTCGAAGCCCATGCCCGGCAGCCGCGCGACTGGCTGTTCTGGCTGGCGCTGGCGGTCGCTCGCCACACCGGGGAGCGCGGAGCGGCCGAGTTGCGGCCCCTCGAGCGCTCGGTGCAGGCGTTGTGGCGGTTGCACGCGCCGGGCTGGCGCGAGCTGGGCGCGCGCCGTCGGTGCCGCGAACTCACCGACTCGGAGTGCCTCCGCGCGATGGCGCTGCTCGACAGCACGGCCGGCCCCGCATCGCCCGACGACCCCGCGCAATACCTGAGCGGCGCCCGCTACCACCTGTCGTGGGCCGACTGGCCCGCCCGCCTGCTTCATGACGAGGCGGACTGTGTGTTCTGGCTGCAGGACGCCCACGGCGGATTCGTCCACGCGGCGAACCGGTTGACAGACCTCTGGAGCATCGAGCCATGAACAGCGCCCCATCACCCCTTCAAACAGAAGAAGCCGCAAGTGCCGCGGAAGAAGCCTTCGATCTGCGCGACCTCGCGCCGTCCGGCAACCCGGGGCCGGCGCAAGCCTTCGACGCTCCCTTCGGCGTGCTCGACATCGCCGGGGCCCTGCCGCGGCCTGTGGCCGATCCCCTGGCCGAGTTGCTGGGTGAGCGGCCGCTACGGCCTGCCGCAACGCCTTTGGACATCACGCGCCTTGCGCATGTCGCAGCGGAGGGTCAGGCGCTGGCGTCGTCGGCCGCGGACCCCACTGCGCTGCAGCTGTCGGAGCCCGACTTGTTCGACGGTCTGCATGCGGAATTCGCCCGCGTGGTGCGCGATCCGACCCGTCTCACCGGGGGTGTCGATTGGGAGGGCGCATCTGCGCCCGAAGGTCCGACCGCACCCAGCATGGAGGAGCTGAGCCGGGACGGGGAGAAGTACCCCATGGTGTGCGACATCGTGCAGTCGCGCGCGGGCATCGACAAGGTGCTCGACAGCTTCGATCCGCTGGGCCGGCCGATCTCTCTCGATGACGAGGCGCCCCAGGAGCTGTTGCGGCTTTTTGCACCGGAACTGATGCACGGCAGCCAGCCCGCCATCCCGAGCCTGACACGGCGTGAGCATCACACGCTGTCGCCCGACAGCCACATGTCGACGCTCGACGCGCGAGCTGACGGCAAGGCGTTCGAGGGACAGCAGGAACCTCGGGCAAAAACGACCCAGGTCGTCGCGCCGAACGAATCAGCGGGTCTTGACGACCTCGACAGGCCATCACTTTGATTGACTTCTGAGCCCACCACGCATTCCATGAATCCATCCAGTTCTTCGCGCGCTGCGCCGGGCACTTCCCAGTCTTTCCGCGACTGGTCCCAGGCCCACCCCCTGTCCGAATCCCTGTCTCGCGCCGAAGCCGAGGTGCGCACCAGGCCGCAGGCCTCGGACGCCCGCTGGCTCCTGTTCGAACTGCTGTGCCTGCTCGGGCAGTGGGAGCGTGCCCTCAAGCAATTGCAGACTTGGGCGACCCTCTCGCGCGACAACGAGAGCACGGCGCATGTGATGCGCGGGCTGATTCGGGCCGAGCATCAGCGCATGGAAGTCCTGGCGGGTCGCGCCGAGCCCGCAACGCTGATCGCCAGCGAGCGTCAGGTGCCTGCTTGGGTGGCAGGGCTGGCCGAGGCCTTGAAGCTGGCAACCGGTGGCGACCCGGCGGCCATCGAGGGCGGCGATCGGGTCCGCGAGGCGGCGCTAGCACAGGCGCCCGACGTGCCGGGTGCGAGCAACCTGCGACTCTCCTTCGCCTGGATCTCCGACTCCGACACGCGCCTGGGGCCGGTGTGCGAAGTGGTCCTGGCCGGCGCCTACCGCTGGTTGCCTTTCGACGACCTGAGGTCCGTCACCAAGGCCGGCCCCGCGCGCCTGCTCGACCTGGTCTGGTCCCAGGCCGACCTGGTGCTGCGCGACGGCTCGCCGCTCAAGGTCTACATGCCGATGCGCTACCCGGTCCATGCGGGCGACCGCGATGCGCTGCTGATGGCGCGCGAGACGGTCTGGTCCGATGTCGGCCGCACCGGCGTGCTGGCGCGCGGCCAGAAGATGTGGACCACCGATGCCGGCGACATGGCTTTGCTCGATCTGCGCCATTGCGAGTTCGGTGCCGTGGGAGGGCAGGGCGAATGACGCACGCTGAAGCCCCCGACGCCGACACCGAGGCCTCGCCCGCGCCCGCGCTGCCTCGCGCCGGCGGTGCCTACCGCGCGCACCCGGTCCACCCGGGAATCCGCCTTCCGCGACCGCCCGACGAGCGCGCGGTGCGCACCCACGCGCAGTTGCTGCCGACGCTCTTCGATCGCCTGCGCGACGATGCGCCCGGCCGCGCCGGCGAGCGGCCGTCCGACTACACAGTCACGCCCGGCCAGATGCGCGACATCGTCCAGCGCGACCTGGCCTTCCTGCTCAACACCAGCAACGCCGAAGACCTGATCGACCGCGCGCGTCACCCCGAGGCGGCGGCCTCGACCGTCAACTTCGGCGTGCCGCCGCTCGCCGGCAGCTACATCTCCGAGCGCAAGTGGGCCGACATCGAAGTCATCATCCGGCGCGCCATCACCGACTACGAGCCGCGCCTGCTGCCCGGCAGCATCAAGGTCTCGCCGCTGATGAAGGAGGGCGCGAGCGAGTCCTACAACGTCCTCTTGTTCGAGATCCGCGCCATGATCAATCTCAAGCCCTACCCGCTGGAGCTCACCGTGCAGAGCTTGGTCGATCTCGAAACCAACCGCATGAGCGTCACCCTGCCGTTGCGCGCCTCGTCGCGCGCCTCGGGCTGAACCGCAGCCCTGCTGGAACCCTATGGACCCCGACCTTCTCGACTACTACAACAAAGAGCTCGTCTACATGCGCGAGGCGGCGGCGGAGTTCGCGGCTTCGCATCCGAAGATCGCCCGGCGGCTGGGCATGCACGGCGTGGAGGTCGACGACCCCTACGTCGAGCGGCTGATCGAATCGTTCAGCTTTCTCTCGGCGCGCATGCAGATCAAGCTCGATGCCGAGTTCCCGCGCTTCACGCAACGGCTGCTGGAGGTGCTGTACCCCAACTACCTCAGCCCGACACCGTCGATGGCCGTGGCGCAACTGAATCCGAGCGTGACCGAGGGCGATTTCACGCGCGGCTTTGCGGTGCCGCGCGATACCGCCTTTCATGCACGCGTCCCTGCAGGCGAGGAAACGCCCTGCGAGTTCCGCTCCAGCCAGGACGTGATGCTGTGGCCGATCGAGATCGTCGATGCCCGGCTGACGGGCGCCCCGCCCGACATCCCTGCGCTCGAACGCTATGTGCCGCCCCACGTGCAGGTGACGGGCGCCTTGCGCCTGCGCCTGCGCACGGTCGGCGAACTCACTTTCGATGCGTTGAAGGGCCTCGACCGCCTGCCGGTCTATCTGCAGGGCAACGAGCAGGTGGCCTCCCATCTGTTCGAACTGCTGCACACCTCGGCGGTCGCCACCTTCACCGGCGTGCCGGGACAGTTGATGCAGCGGCCGCACGTCGTGACCGAGGGTGCACTGGTGCACGAGGGACTCGATCCGGGGCAGGGACTGCTGCCGTTGGAATGGAACACCTTCCACGGCCACAACCTGCTGCACGAGTACTTTGCCTGCCCGGAGCGCTTCTACTTCTTCACGCTGACGCAACTGGCCCCGGGCCTGTCGCGCGTGGCGGGCAAGGAGGCCGAACTGCTGATCCTGCTGACCCGGCCGCCGGGCGCGCTGGCCGGCCTGGTCGATGCCGGCCAGTTCGCGCTGTTCTGCACGCCGGTGGTCAATCTGTTCGAGCGCCGCACCGACCGCATCGAACTCAACACCGCGGAGCCGGAATTCCACCTGGTGCCCGACCGCTCGCGCCCGCTCGACTTCGAGGTCTATGCGGTCAAGGGCATCGCGGGCCAGCAGGCGCAGACCACGGCCGCGATGGACTTCCGGCCGCTCTACCAGACCCTCAACGAGGACGAGGGCAACTACGGCCGCTACTTCTCGGTGCGCCGCGAGCCGCGCCTGGCCTCCGACACCTCGCGCAAGTACGGCACCCGCACGCCCTACGTCGGCACCGAGGTCTTCGTCTCGCTGGTCGACCAGAACGAGGCGCCCTATGCCGACACCATCCGCTATCTCTCGGTCAAGGCGCTGCTGACCAACCGCGACCTGCCGTGCCTGGTGCCGCGCAACGGCAAGACCGACCTGGCCGTGGCCGAGTCGATCCCGGTGGCCGGCGTGGGGCTGATCCGGCCGCCGAGCACGCCCAAGTCGCCGTTCGCCCAGCGCGAGATCGCCTGGCGGCTGATCCGCCAGCTCGGCTTCAACCACCTGCCGCTGGCCGACCTGCCGCACCGCGAAGGCGCGCAGGCGCTGCGCGACATGCTGCGGCTGTTCGTCTCGATCGACAACGACGTGCAGCGCCGCCAGATCGAGAGCCTGGTGGGGTCGCGCATCGAGCCCGTCACCCGGCGCCTGCCTGGCGCCGGCCCGCTGATCTACGGCCGCGGCGTGCGCTGCATCCTGAGCGTGGACGAGCAGGGCTTCTCGGGCACCAGCCCCTATCTGTTCGGGCTGGTGCTGGAGCACTATCTCGCGCGGCACGTCAGCATCAACGTGTTCACCCAGACGGTGCTCGAGTCGATGCAGCGCGGCGCGGTCGCGCGCTGGCCGGTGCGCATGGGCGGGCGAGGGGTGGCATGAGCGGCCCGGCCCTGCAAGAAACGCTGGAGCGGCTGCGCCAGGCGCCTTGGAAGTTCGGCTTCACGGTGCTGATGCGCCGCTTCGGTGCGCTGCATTCCGAGCTGCCGCCCATCGGGCGGGCCAGCCGCCCGCAGCAGGAGCGTTTCAGGCTCGGCCAGACCGCGGCGCTGAGCTTCGCGCCGCGCGAGATCGCCGAGGTGGCGCTGCCGGGCGCGAGCGTGCCGTCGCCGGGGACCGGCAGTGCGCCGGCGCGCACCGGCAACAACCCGGCGCTGCCGATGGTGCGGTTGTACGGGCTCGGGCTGCTCGGGCCCAACGGGCCGCTGCCGCTGCACTACACCGAACTCGTGCGCGACCGCACCGAGAACCACCGCGACAGCACGCTGGCCGACTTCCTCGACCTCTTCCATCACCGCTTTCTCACGCACATGTACCGGGCCTGGGCACAGAGCCAGGCGGCGGCGGGACTCGACCGTGCCGACGACGAGACCTTCAGCCGCTACATCGCGCGGCTGACCGGCCACGATCCGCTCGAGATCCGGGATTCGGTGCTGCCTGCGCACGCGCGCCTGGCCGCCTCCACCCACCTGAGCCGCGAAGCGCGCAACCCCGACGGCCTGGCCTCCACGCTGGCGCGCTTCTTCGCGGTGCCGGTGCAGCTGCAGGAATTCGTGATGCACTGGATCCGCATCGATGCCGAGGACCAGACCCACCTGGGCTTGCCACGCACCTCGAGCGTGATGGGCCTGGGCGCCATCGCCGGCGAGGTGGTGGCCGATCGCCAGAACAAGTTCCGGCTCGTGATCGGGCCCTTGAGCCTCGAGCAGTACCTCCGCTTCACGCCGCAAGGCAAGGACTTGCCGATGCTGGTCGAGTGGGTGCGCGGCTTCATCGGCTTCGAGTTCGTCTGGGAGGTCGAACTGCGCGTGCGCAACGACAGCGCGCCGCCGGCTCGCCTCGAAGACAAGGAGAAGCTCGGCTGGTCGACCTGGCTGGGCGGCTCGGAGGGCGCGGGGGTTGGCGTCGTGCACGGCCGGCCGGGAGTCGGCGGCCCCGACTACGCGGTCGGCATGGTGTTCGAGCCGGAGGAGTACATCGGCCTGCGTAGCTGCCATGGCCCCACCAGCATTCAGTGAGCTCACTTCATTCCATTCCAGATCCATGATTCACGCTTCCGATCCCTCGAACCCGCCAGCGGCCACAGTCCCCGACTGGCTGCAGCCGATCAGCAGCACCCAGCCCTGTGGCGCCAGCCTGGAATACGACGCCGAATACGCGGTGCTCCTGTCGCGCATGACGCCGCGCGGCGAAGCGCAGTACGGCAAGTTCGTCGGCACGTACGATGCGCCCAATTGGGCCGAGATCGAGCGCGACTGCCGTCGCCTGCTGCTGCGGACCAAGGACATCGGCCTGTTCGTGTGGCTTTGCCGCGCACGCGCGCGCCAGAGCCAGGCCGCGGGGTTGGCCCAGGTGCTGGCCATGCTGGAGGCCGCATTGCGCACCTGGCCCGACGCCATTCATCCGCAACTCGTGATCGAGGGCCAGGCCGACCCCGAGGTGCGCGCCAACGCGCTGGCTGCGCTGGTCGATCCCGAGGGATTGATGAGCGACGTGCGCGAGATCGTTGTCGCCTCCAGCACCGCCTTGCGCCTGACGGTGCGCGATGTCGAGCGGGCCTTTGCCGTGCCGCGGCCCGCCGATGCGCAGAGCCCGGAGTCGGTGAGCCAGCAGTTGCTTGCGCTGCATGCGGCCGCCGGGCGGGATGCGCAGGCGCCCGTGAAGCTGTTGGCGCAAGCAGCGCAGCATGCGCGCGAGATCGATGCCTGGACCAAGGCCCATCTGGGCGACGTCGCGCCCTCGCTGCAGCCGCTGGTTCGATTGCTGGACCTGTTCGTCACACCGGAGATGGCGAACGCCGCCACGTTGGAGAACGCGTCGGCGGATGTCCGGGCGGCGCCGCACGAGGGAGGTGGGCGCGCGGACGCCTCGGCGTCGACCGATCCGGGGACCTGGTCGCGGTCCGGCCAAGGCGCCGCGACGCGCGTCGAGATCCTGGGCCGCATCCGCTCGGCGCGCGAGTGGTTCGAAACGCATGAGCCGAGCAGCCCCGTGGCCGTGCTGCTCAAGCAGGCCGAGCGCATGGTAGGCAAGCGCTTCTACGAGGTGGCCGACGCGATCCCCTTGGACCTGCTGAAGAAATGGGAGTTGGAAGATGACACAGCTGGTGAAGGAGCCCAAGCATGAGTGATTGGGGTCAGTTCATGGCCATCCTCTGGTTCGGGTGCCTGCTGGCGGTCCTGACAGGGGCCTCGGTGGTGGCATGGTGGTGCGTGCGCCGGCTCCGAGCCGCATTCGGCGAGCAGATCCGGCTGGCGCTGCGGGATCTGCCGGCATCGGCGCAAGGGCGGCCGCAGCCGGTGGACGCGCCGGGACGCAACGCGGACGTCGCCCAGGCCGTGCGCCAGGCCATCCAGATCGAGCTCGAGTTTCAGGAACGGCAGCAGGCGGAACGTGATCAGGCCCGAGCGGAGGAACTGCGGCGCTGGCAGGCGGATCAGGAGGAGCGCCGCGCCGAGGAGTTCCGCGCCTTGCTCCATGTGATGTCTGCCCAATCGGCGAAGGGGCCGCTGCCGAGTGGCGATGCACAGCGTGCGGCGCCGCGATCGCAGGTGTCATCAGCGCCAGCCACGTCCGCACGGCCGCCCGAGCTGATGCAGACGCCGTTGCCACGCCCTCGGCCCGCGTTCGAGCCCGAAGCGCCTGCGGTCGAACTCAGTGACGCAGAGATCGATGCGCTGCCGGCTGAAGTTCCGATGGCAGTCCGGCCCCGAAAGCGGATCTTGCCGGCACCGACACGGCCCGTGTTGCGCGACCTTTGAAGCGCCGGCGGCACTTTCGGACTTTTCCCTTGGCGCGTTCCGAACGCCCTCGCTTCGCTTCCCCGCCATTCGAAGTGAAATGGATGCGCCCAAGAAAAGCCGCCGCGCCTCAGGGCGGGATGCGTGAACTCATCACATCCATCTGAGACAAAAAGGCGAGCCCCGAAGGTGCGATCAACACCAACGAGGCTCTAACCACAACGTGCAACCTAGCTAGTCGCGGCCGATGTGGCCGTGGGCCTCGTCTGCGGCGCCGGCGCGAAGCTCGACCTGTCGAGCCTCCAGGCCATGAACGCCTCGGTGATGCCGACCCTCATTGGCGCCATCAAGGCGGCACCGCTGGGCGACCAGCAGAAGAACGTGCTGATCCTCGACGTCACGGCCGCGCAGATCATCCTGCAGGGCGCGATCCAAGCGGCGGGGAACGTCGGAGCGGCATCGTGAGCAGGGCCAAGCGCGTCATGACTGTAGGCGGCCAGTTCTACGGCGTGCGCATGAAATACCCGGGCTGTGGCAGCCATGTTTTGCCGACGCAAGAGACGCCCGAGGCCGCGCTGCCGTCGAACAAAGCCCGCTGGACGTTCAATGGCGACTACGAGCGCCCGACCTTCCAGCCCTCCATCCTCGCGCGCTGGTATGAGATGAGCGAAGAAAGCGATCGGCGGATGGATGCCGGCGAAGAGCCGCCGCTGACGGGCGAGATTCGCGACGGCGTTCCGGTTCGGCGTTGGCCGGGCCGGGACATGATCTGCCACTCGTTCGTGACCGATGGCCGCATCCAGTTCCTGGGCGACTGCACGCATGCGTTGGCCGGCCAAACCGTCGACTTGCCCGAATTGCCGGAGGGCAAATCATGAGCAAGTTCCTCAGCGGCCTGCGCGTCGAGCAAGTCAACGACACCGCAGACGATGGCCGGGGGCTGTGGCGCCTGATCGCTCCGCTGATCTACGAGTCCGACCTGACCAACGACGAATACACCGTGCCGGTGGGGTTCAAGTCCGACTTCGCATCGGTGCCGCGCGTGCCGATCGCGTTCCTGTTGTGCGGAAATACTGCATCGAGGCCAGCCGCGCTGCACGATTACCTCTACGCGAAGCGACCGGATGGCACGCATCCAGTTCCTGACCGTGCGACGGCCGATGCGTTGCTCCAGGAAGCCGCGCTCATCGATGGCGTTCCAAGCTGGCGCGTCTGGATGCTGTGGGCCGGCGTGAGGCTCGGCGGAGCGTCGCACTGGGAGTGATGACATCCCCTCTTTCGGATTCAGGCCCTCAGCTTCGGTTGGGGGCCTTTTCCGTTTCTACGGGCGCGGCTCGAGTAGCAGCATGGTGCCGAGGGGGCTCCTGGCGGCGACAGGGTATTTGGTTTCGAGGGCTGCAGTGCGGACATCGATGAAGGTCTCGGATGCGGGCCCGATGCCCAGGTAGATGCATTCGAGAGGTTTCGTCGTGGCGCCCACGATGAGTGCGTCGAGATCGCGCTGCAGGATCGTTTCGATAAGACCTGGGCCGTCCAATGGCGACGCACTATTCAGGGTCGCGTAGTAGATGCCTTGGCGTTGCGACAGAATCAGGCACGGCCTGTTGGCACGTGTCGCACGCATGAATGCCAGCTCATCGGCAATCACCGGATCCGGCGGCGCTTCGAAGGCAGCTTTTGCACTTCTAAGTAAAGTTGGTATCGAGGAGAAGAGAGTGACCGACGCAAGCGAAAAGAAACCGATCAGCGGAAGTATTGCGAGCAATGCGGATCGCCTGACTTGCCTCAAACGCACGAGTTTAAGAATTCGGTCGGTGAGAATCGTGCCGATCAACAGAGCAGGCCACATGACCATCAGCAGGCAGTAAATGTGCGAGCGGCCCTGATAGTAGGCAAACAGGCCAAGGCCGAGAATCGAACTGCAAAAAAGCAGATCGGACGTTGTGCCACCGACCCGATCTTTCCAGGCTGTGAGCGCGACCACGGCGCCGGCGAGGTAGATGAAAAGAACCGACTGCCATGGATGTATCCACAGGGGCATCGGCAGCATGCCAAAGCCCGAGCCGAAAAATATTCGCTGATAGGCGAGCGCTGAGCCCAGTTGCAAAGGACCGCTCGCCGTAATTCGAAGAATCACCAACGCGGCGGCGAACGTGCACAGCGCGATCGCAAAGAAAATAGCCGCGGGCAAGAAGCTCCGGAGTCGCGGGCGTACCTGAAAAAGGGCCTTTGAAAAGAGGGTCGCACCGATAGCCAAGATCGTCGGCACGCCAGTATCGATGTTCCAGAACAGTGTCAGGCCGGACACCGCGGCGAGGATGATCAGCAGAGATTGGCGGGGTCGCGTTGCATATGCGGAGAAGAGCAAGAGCGCGAGCGCAGGCCAAAAAAATCGGATGGGAAAATATTGAAGATACAGTTCAGTGGTGTACCCCGCCAGGAACAGGAAAAGGCCAGTGGCGATCAGAAGCGTCGAGAAGCTCAGGATCTTCAGCGGCCCGCTTTCCACGTGTCGATTGAGCAAGACCGCCACCGCGCAAAGGGCGGCTACTTGCATCACGGCCAGGGTCGCTGTGAAGGTGAAAACGGAAAGTCCGATGACCTTGAAGAACGGCCCAAGCACCTCGGGAAAGAGGCCGTATTGCGAAGGGATGTCGACAAGAATTGTCTTTCCACCGACTACCTGGCTCAGGGCGTAAATCACGGCGTCAAAACTGACATTCCAGGTCGGAGATGTCGTGACGGCATCAATGCTCGTCACGCGCGTGGCAAGGAGTTGGACGCCTACTGCCATGCAGGCGGCGATCGCTAGGAATGCGAAAGACGATCGTCGGCGACGCCGTACTCCCAGCTGGCTATGAACGACTACCGCAGCGCACAGAAGTGATGCAACTGCAATGAAAGTCGATCGATGCTCCCTAGCCCATGAGCTAGGGAAAAACATGACGTCGTTGAAGTCGGACCACAGGAATGGATAAGTAAATGCGATGGCGGCCAAGGCGGCGACGGCGGCACCGAAGACTGAATTTTCGAAGTAACTGGCCGTGCGCCCGAGCGAGTAGCGCTTCAGGAAGAGGAAAGCAATCAACAGCGCAGCTGGAGTGAAGGCGGCAAGTGCAACGAAGACCGCTCTCTCGACAGGCTCCGGGCGCGCTTCCATCTGCACATCGCCCCGGAGAGTCGCCCATGCTGGAGGAGTTGCGGGACTTCCTTGGTGAGCCTGGGCGAAGAAACCGACGGCGAAGGCGCCCGTCACGATCATGACCAGCACCAGTAGCATTGCCGTCAAGGCAAGAGAAACGGCATCTCGCCGGGGTGAACTCATAGGCCGCGGATGTTACAGGCACTGACAGTGCAGCGAGCCCACGGTGGATCGGGGAGGAACTCGGCGGCGGAATCGCTATGCATGACGCCATGCCCTTCAAGTCCAACGGCATCCTTGCCAAGATCCCCGGCGAGCTGATCGCTCCAAGGGTCCAAGGCCCTTCCGCCTCCCGGCGCCGGGAAGCCTGCGGAGATGCAGGCCGAGGTGGATGTGCCGGACATCGGCCGGGTGCGGATCAAGTACAGGCTGTCGAGCAGCAGCCGCGGCAAGTGGGAGAACTGGTTTTGGACGGCTGTCTTTGCCGAGGTGGTGGCCGTTTGATTTAGGGTCAGTGCGTGTGCCCCGTGGTGGGCCTATCGTTCTTGCCTTCCATTTCGTCGGCCATCTCGCGCAGCAGGCGCGGCAAGGCAGTGGCGAACCCTGTGCCGTGCTGGAGAGGCTCCACGGACTGCACCGAATATCCGCTGCCCTGGGGCCCACCCACGACGATCAAAAGAACTGCACTGGCCTTTGCCTCCTCCCGCACACGCGCGCAGAGCTCGTCGAACTTGCGGGAATCGAAGTTCATGAGCTGCGCAAGGCGTCTTTGGCGGCCGATTGGCGGCTGTCGTCATAAGCCGCTGATTTCATTTGGATCAATTCGATCTTGTACCCATCCGGATCCGTCACGAAGGCGATCACGGTGGTGCCGCCCTTGACCGGCCCGGCCTCGCGCGTGACGTTGCCGCCGGCCGCCTTGATCTTCTCGCAGGCCGCGTAGGCGTCGGGCACGCCGAGCGCGATGTGGCCGTAGGCGGTGCCCATCTCGTAGCGCTCGGTGCCCCAGTTGTAGGTCAGCTCGATCTCGGCCTGGGACGGATTGCCCTCGTAGCCGACGAAGGCCAGGCTGTACTTGTACTCGGGGTTCTCGGAGGTGCGCAGCAGTTGCATGCCCAGCACCTGGGTGTAGAAATCGATCGAGCGCTGCAGGTTGCCGACGCGCAGCATGGTGTGAAGGAGTCGCATATCGTGGTCGTCCGGTTGTTGTGGCGAGATTGTCGCGCCACTGCCGTCCTCTAGGTGTGAAAAGGGGCGCCCCAGCGGGTCAGCCGCCCCTCGCGCATCACACCGATGCGGTCGGCCATGACCTGCGCTTCGGCCTCGTTGTGGGTCACCAGCACCGCGGTCTGGCCGGCCGCCTTGAGGATCTCGCGTACTTCGACCGTCAGGCGCTCGCGGGTGGCGCCATCGAGGTTCGAGAACGGCTCGTCGAGCAGCAGCAGCGCGGGTTCGGGCGCCAGCGCGCGGGCCAGCGCGATGCGCTGTTGCTGGCCGCCGGAGAGCTGGTGCGGATGGCGCTCGCCGGCGTCCGGCAGCCCCACCAGCGCGAGCATCGCGGCGACCCGCTGCCGTTGCGCTTCACGCGGCCAGTGGCGCAGCCCGAAGGCCACGTTGCGCGCCGCGTCCAGGTGCGGAAACAGCGCGTACTCCTGGAACATCATGCCGACCCGGCGCCGTTCGGGCGGCAAGTGGACGTCGGGCGAGGACAGCAGCACGTCGCCGAGCCGAATGCGGCCGGCACGCACCGGCTCGAAGCCGGCGATCGCGCGCAGCACCGTGGTCTTGCCGCAGCCCGAAGGGCCGAGCAGGCAGCCGATGTCGCCGGCATCCAGCGTCAGCGAGAAGCGGTCGACCACGATGTGCAGTCCGTATTCGCCTTCGTAGCCGAGGCGCAGGTCCTCGATCGAGAGAGCGGCACTCATGTGGCCTCCGAAAAACCGTTGCGTGCCAGCAGCACCACCGGCAGCAGCCCCGCGAGCACGATCGCCAGTGCCGCGATCGCGCCTTCCTCGTAGGTGCCGCGCGCGGCCTCCGCGTAGAGCCAGGTGGCGAGGGTCTCGAAGTTGGCCGGCCGCAGCAGGAGCGTGGCTGGCAGTTCCTTCATGGCGTCGACGAACACCAGCAGCGCGCTGGCGGCGATGGCCGGCCGCAGCAGCGGCAGGTGGACGCGGCGCAGCGTGCCGCCCGGGCTTTCGCCGAGCAGGCGGGCAGCCTGTTCGAGCGCCGGCGGGATGCGTGCCAGGCCGGCTTCGATGCCGCCGACGGGCATCGCCAGGAAACGGATCGCGCAGGCCACCACGAGCACGATGCCGGCGCCCATCAGTGGCAGGCCGGGGTGGCCGATCAGCGCCGCCAGCGCGGCATCGACGGCCAGTGCCGGCGTCAGCAGGCCGATCGCCAGCACGGTCCCCGGCACCGCATAGCCCAGCGTGGCGACCCGGCCCGTCCAGCGCCCGCGGTTGCGCGTCGAGCCCTGCGTGCGCACCGCCCAGGCCACGACCAGGCCGGCCGCGACCGCGACCGTGGTCACGCCAGCGGCCACGCTGAGGGTGTTGACCAGGCTCGAGACCAGTCCGGCGGAAATACCGTCGCCCAGGCGCAGGCGCTTCGCCGTTTCCCACACCAGGTAGAGCGCCGGCGCGGCGAAGCCGATCAGCACCGGCAGCGCGGCCGCGGTGCTGGCGAGCCAGGCCGCCGCGCCATGCAGCCGGCGCGGCTGGATCGCGCGCATGCGCTGCGCCGAGCCGAAGCGCTGGTGGCGCCGGCCGTGACGTTCGAGCAGCACCAGCGCGATCACCACGAACAGCATGGCGGACGCGATCTGCGCCGCGCCCGCGAGGTCGGAGCGGGTGATCCAGGTGGTATAGACCGCGACCGTGAGCGTCTGGATGCCGAGGAATTCGGAGGCGCCGATGTCGTTGAGCGTCTCGAGCAGCGCCAGGCTCAGGCCGACCGCCAGCGCCGGCCGGGCCAGCGGCAACGCGACGCGGAAGAAGGCGCCCACGCGGCTCTCGCCGAGCGAGCGGGCGGCCTCCATCAGGTGGGCGGGCTGGGTCATGAACATGGCGCGTGCGGTCATGTAGACATAGGGGTAGAGCACGAAACCGAGCACGAAGATGGCGCCGGGCATGGAACGCAGGTCGGGCAGGCGAAACTGGCGCGGGCTCTCGAAGCCCAGCAGCCAGCGGATCGCGCCCTGCACCGGACCGAGCGGATGCAGCAGGTCGAGGTAGACGAAGGCCACGATGTAGGTCGGCATCGCCAGCGGCAGCAGCAAGGCCCAGTGCAGCACACCGCGCCCGGGGAAATCACAGGTGCTCACGAGCCAGGCGCAGCCGGTGCCGATCACCAGCACCAGCAGCCCGACGCCGGCCAGCAGCCCGGCCGTGTCGAGCGCGGCCTGCGGCAGCACGTAGCGGGCCAGGTGGGCCCAGTGCCCCAGGCCCGATCCGAACGCGAGCCACAGCAGGCTCAGCACCGGCGCCAGCACGCCGAGCGCGATGGCGACCGTGGCGGTCCGCCAGAGGGGGCCGACCGGTCGCAACCGCTTCACTGGTCGAACGCGACCTTGTCCACCAGCGCGCTGGCCTGCTTGCGGTACTTGGCGAGGTCGGCGATCGGCAGCGGATCGACCTTGAGTTCGCCGATGCTGGTGGCGATGATCGGGTCGAGTGCCACGCCCTTGAGGACCGGGTACTCGTAGTTGGCTTCGGCGTAGAGCACCTGCGCCGGCGGCGAGACGAGGAATTCGAGCAGCTTGACCGCGTTGGCGCGCTGCGGCGCGTTCTTCGCCACCGCGGCGCCGCTGATGTTGACGTGCGTGCCGCCGCCCTGGGCGAAGGTCGGCTTGATGACCTTGATCGCGTCACCCCATTTGCGCGCATCGGTGCCTTCCTTGGCGCCCTTCAACTGGCCGACGTAGTAGGAGTTGGCCAGGCCGATGTCGCAGATGCCGCCGAGGATGTCGCGGGCCACGTCGCGGTCGCCGCCGGTGGCCTTGCGCCCCAGGTTGGCCTTGACGCCGCGCAGCCATTGCTCGGCCTTGGCCTCGCCCTCGTGCGCGATCAGCGCCGAGACCAGCGCCACGTTGTAGGGATGCTGGCCCGAGCGGATGCAGACCTTGCCCTTGTACTTGGGATTGGCGAGGTCTTCATAGCGGAACGAGGTCAGCGGCAGGTTCTTGTCGACATACAGCACGCGGGCGCGCAGCGAAAGTCCGAACCACTGGCCGTCGGCGCCCCGCAGGTTGGCAGGAATCGCGGACTCCAGAACGGCTGATTTCACGGGTTGCGTGACGCCGCCGTCGACCAGGTCGACCAGGTTGCCGACATCGACCGTCATCAGCACGTCGGCCGGCGAGCGGGCGCCCTCCGCCTTGACCCGCTCGAGCAGGCCGTCCTTCACGAAGACGGTGTTGACCTTGATGTCGTTCTGGGCGCTGAAGGCCGCCAGCAGCGGCTGGATCAGACCGGGCTCGCGGGTCGTGTAGAGCGTGACCTCGCCAGCCGCGTGGGCGGGCAGGGCGGCGGCCAGCAGGGCCAGGGCGGCTGCGCCCAGGGCGAGGGCCGTGCGGGCGGGCGCGCCAGTGTGTGCGTTCATGAAGCGTCTCCAGGGGACAGGGGGATGAAGGGCGTCGGCGCGCGCTGCGCGCTCGCCAATGCGAATCATAATCAATGGCAGTCGCTGGCCGACTGCGCGATGCACCCAGGAAATCGCGGGACAAGTGGCTTTAGCGGCTGGGCAGCTCGAAGACCAGGCAAGTGGTCGTGGCGTGCGCGTACAGGGTGCCGTCGGCGCCGACGATGCGGGCCTCGGCGGTGGCCAGCTGGCGGCCGCAGTGCAGCACCTTGCCCTCGGCCCGCACGCGCTGCACCTTGGGCGTCAGCGCCTTGACCAGGTTCACGCCGAGCTCGGCCGTGGTGTAGCCGCGGCCGGCCGGCATCAGGGTGTGCACGGCGCAGCCCAGCGCCGAATCGAGCAGTGTCGCGAACCACCCACCGTGGATGGTGCCGAGCGGATTCAGGTGCTCGGCCTTCGGCGCGCCCTGGAATACCGCGCGGCCCGGACCGACCTCGATCAGCTGGAAGGACAGCGTCTTGGCGATCGCGGCATAGGGGATCTCGGCCCGCAGCATGGCCTGCATCATCTCGAGCCCGGTCTTGCCCGCGACCTGCTCCGGCCGCGCCACGCCGGGGCCGGGCCCCGCGTCCAGGCGTTCGGTGATGGCCGCTTCTTCGGCGATCCAGGCGGCCAGTTGATCCGTCGATGTCATTCAATTTCCCCTAACAGTTGCATATGCAATGATTGTAGCTACAATTGTCGCCATGAATGCCATCGCAAAGCCCCAGGGCTGTACCAATTTCCGGCTGCGGCACCTGGCGCGGCAGGTCTCGCGCCTCTATGACGCCGAGGTCGCCAAGAGCGGCCTCAAGACCACGCAGTACTCGCTGCTGTCGCATGTGCTGCACCTCGGACCGATCCGTCCGGTCGACCTGGCGAAGGCGATGGGGGTCGACGCCTCGACGCTGACGCGCAACCTCAAGCCGATGGTCGTCGCCGGCTGGCTCATGCAGAGCGACGGTCCCGATGCGCGCAGCCAGCTGGTCGAGATCACCGACGACGGCCGCCAGAAGCGCACCGAGGCGCAGCGCCACTGGCGCGACGCGCAGGAAAAGCTCAACGCGCTGCTCGGCATCGAGCGCGTGCTGGCGCTGCACCAGCTGGTCGACGAGAGCATCGCGACGCTGCAGGGCACGGACGAGATCGCCGAAGGAGAGTTCGATGAATGACAAGACCACCGCGGGCACGACGCCCGTCGCCCGCCATGCCGTCTGGCTGGTGCTGCTGGCCGCGGCCGGCGCCTTCGCGCTGACCATGGGCGTGCGCCAGACCATGGGGCTCTTCCTGTCCTCGCTCAATACCGCGACCGGCCTGGGCATCGGCAGCATCAGCCTGGCCTTCGCCTTCGGCCAGCTCTGGTGGGGCCTCACGCAGCCCTTCGCCGGCGCCGTGGCCGACCGCATCGGCACCGGCCGCGTGATCTTCTTCGGCGTGCTGCTGGTGGCGCTGGGTACTTTCATCACGCCGCTGATGACCAGCACCGCCGGCCTGATCTTCGCGATCGGCGTGCTGGCCGCGGGCGGCGCGGGCATGGCCGGGCCCTCGGTGCTGATGGCGGCCACAACGCGGCTGGTGCCGGCCCACAAGCGCGGCCTGGCCACCGGCGTGGTCAACGCGGGCGGCTCCTTCGGCCAGTTCGCGATGGCGCCGATCGCGATCGGGCTGATGGCCGCGGTCGGCTGGGCCAGCGCGATGCAATGGCTGGCGATCCTGATCCTGCTGGCGCTGCCGGCGGTGTGGGTGCTCAAGGGCAACTCGACGCATCTCGCAGCGCAATCGGCCGCCGCCAGCGGCGCCCGGCCGCTCAGCGCGCGCCAGGCGATCGGCCAGGCGATCGCGACGCCGAGCTACCGCTACCTGAGCCTCGGCTTCCTGGTCTGCGGCTTCCATGTCGCCTTTCTTGCCACCCACTTGCCGGGCGTCGTCGCGGCCTGCGGCCTGCCGCCCGAGATCGGCGGCTGGGCGCTCGGCATGATCGGCCTCTTCAACATCGTGGGCAGCCTGGCGATGGGCTGGGCGGTCGGCCGCTGGCGCATGAAGTCGCTGCTGGCGCTGCTCTATGCGACCCGCGGCCTGGCCGTGCTGGTCTTCCTGCTGGCGCCCAAGACGCCGGCCGTGATGCTGGTCTTCGCGGCCGTGATGGGCGTGACCTTCCTGTCGACCGTGCCGCCGACCGCGGGCCTGGTCGCCAAGATGTTCGGGCCCGCCAACATGGCGATGCTGTTCGGCATCGTGATGCTGGCGCACCAGGTCGGCGGCTTCCTCGGCGCCTTCCTCGGCGGCTACGTGTTCCAGGCCACCGGCAGCTACGACATCGTCTGGGCCATCGACATCGTGCTGGCCGTCGGCGCGGCGCTGGTCAACCTGCCGATCCGCGAGGCACGGCCGATGCTGGCGGGAAGGGCGCTGGCATGACGGCCCTGGACCCGCGCACCCGGCGGCTGCTCGAGGCGCCGATCGTCCCGACGCTGCTGCGGCTGGCCGCCCCCAACGTGGTCGTGATGGTCGCGCAGGCCTCGGTCGGCCTGATCGAGACCTTCTTCGTCGGCAAGCTCGGCACCGATGCGCTGGCCGGCATGGCGCTGGTGTTCCCGATCGTGATGCTGATGCAGATGACCTCGGCCGGCGCGATGGGCGGCGGCATCGCCTCCTCGATCGCCCGCGCGCTGGGCGCGCGCCGGCGCGACGATGCCGATGCGCTGGTGCTGCACGCGATCGCGATCGCGGTCGGCTTCGGCCTGCTGTTCATGCTGGCGATGCTGCTCGGCGGGCGCTGGCTGTTCACGCTGATGGGCGGCACCGGCGCCTCGCTCGAGGCGGCACTGATCTATTCGCACGTGGCCTTCGCGGGCGCGGTGCTGGTGTGGCTGTTCAACTCGCTGGCCGCCGTGGTGCGCGGCACCGGCAACATGGCGGTGCCGGCCAAGGTCACGGTGGCCGGTGTGGCGGTGCTGATCCCGCTGTCGCCGCTGCTGATCTTCGGCTGGGGCCCGATCCCGGGCCTCGGCATCGCGGGCGGCGCGGTGGCGCTGCTGGTGTACTACCTTGGCGGCACGCTCGCGCTGTGGATCTATCTGCAATCGCCGCGCAGCCTGCTGAAGCCGTCGTGGGCCAAGGTGCATTTCCGCTGGCCGCTGTTCCGCGACATTCTGCGCATCGGCCTGGTGGGGGCGGTGTCCACTGTCGCCACCAATCTGTCGATCGGCATCGCGACCGCGCTGACGGGCCACTTCGGTCCGGGTGCGATCGCCGGCTACGGCACCGCGTCGCGGCTCGAATACCTGCTGGTGCCGCTGGTGTTCGGCCTCGGCGCACCGCTGGTCGCGATGGTCGGCACCTGCATCGGTGCCGGGCAGCGCGAGCGCGCCCTGCGCGCCACCTGGGCCGGTGCGGCGATCGCCTTCGCGCTCTCGGGCGCGATCGGCCTCGCCGCGGCATTGTTCCCGCGGCCCTGGTTGCTGCTCTTCGGCAACGATCCCGCGATGCTCGAGGCCGGCTCGC
This sequence comes from Variovorax sp. P4_B11, assembly GCF_056402355.1. NCBI lineage: Bacteria > Pseudomonadati > Pseudomonadota > Betaproteobacteria > Burkholderiales > Comamonadaceae > Variovorax > Variovorax sp. P4_B11. The sequence goes on along the minus strand of NZ_JBFUHO010000021.1, from coordinate 19,848 downwards.
AGTACCTGCGCGCGGTGGGGCCGTTCTACGGCTTCTTCGGCGTCGGGCTGGTGCTGTACTTCGCGTCGCAGGGCGCGGGCCGTCTGCTGTGGCCCGTGCTCGGCAACCTCGCGCGCCTGATCGTGGCCGGCGTCGGCGGTTGGCTGGCGCTGCGTTGGGGCGGCGACCTGCTGCACGTCTTCGCGGTGCAGGGCGTGGCGCTCGTGGTGTACGGCGTCGTCATCGCCTCGGCGATCGCCGGCGGGGCCTGGTTCGGCCGCGTCGGCTGGCCGCGCAGCACGAGCGCGCTGCTGCGCCGGCTCCAGGCTTCCTGATTTTCTTCAACCCATTCGAAAGCTCGACATGAACCTCAAGGACTCCGTCGTCTTCATCACCGGCGCCAACCGCGGCCTCGGCCTGGCCTTCGCGAAGGCCGCTCTCGCCGCCGGCGCGAAAAAGGTCTATGCGGCGGCGCGCGACCCGAAGAGCATCACGCTGGCCGGCGTGCATCCGATCGCGCTCGACGTCACCCGGCCCGAGCAGGCCGAGGCCGCGGCGCGCGATTGCGGCGATGTCACGCTGCTGATCAACAACGCCGGCATCTCGCGCGGCGTCAGCCTGCTCGGGCCTGCGGACGGCCTCGACGCGGCACGGGCCGAATTCGAGACCAACTTCTTCGGCCCCTGGGCGCTGGCCCGCGCCTTCGCGCCGGTGCTGGCCGCCAACGGCGGCGGCGCGGTCATCAACGTGCTGTCGGTGCTGAGTTGGCTCAGCCTGCCGGGTTCCGCCACCTACAGCGCTTCGAAGTCGGCCGCCTGGTCGTTGAGCAACGGCCTGCGCACGGCCTTGCGCGAGCAGGCCACGCAGGTGCTGAGCCTGCATGTCGCCTTCATGGACACCGACATGACCCGCAAGATCCCGGGCCCCAAGGCCTCGCCCGATGAGGTGGTCCAGCAGACCTTCGCGGCGCTCGAGGCCGGGCAGTTCGAGGTGCTGGCCGATGCGCTGACCCGGCAGGTCAAGCAGGGCCTGTCGGCCGATGCGCCGGCCTATGCGAGCTGAGCGCTTCGCGGCGCCGGCAACAGGCGCCTGAGGGCCTCGAAGAACAGCTCGGACTGTTCCCGTTCGCCCTGGATCTGGGCCGCCACCTGCGCCGCCAGCGCGGCATCGACCGGCCGCAACGCCCGGCCGGTGGACTGCGCGATCACCTGGTGCAGGCAGGCGCGCTCGAGGTAGTAGAGATCGTCGTAGGCGTGGGCGATGGCGGCGCCGGCCACCACCACGCCGTGGTTGGCGAGGAAGGCGACGTCCTTGCCGGCCATCGCGCGGGCGATGCGCTCGCCCTCGCGGTCGTCGAGCGCCAGGCCGTTGTACTCGGCATCGATCGCGATCCGGTGCATGAAGCGCATCGCGTTCTGGCTCAGGGTCGGGTCGAGCGCGCGATCGGCCGTGAGCGTCAGCGCCGTGGCGTAGGGCATGTGGCAGTGCAGCACCACCGCATGGCCCGTGATGCGATGCACCGCGCCATGGATGAAGAGGGCGGTCGGCTCGACCCGATGACGGCCCGCAAGCACCTCGCCATGGACATCGATCAGCACGATGTCGTCGGCACCGATCTCGCTCCAGTGCAGTCCGCGCGGGTTGATCAGGTAGCGGTCCTGGGCGCCCGGCAGCATGACGCTGAAATGGTTGCACACGCCTTCGGACAGGCCGTGGTGCGCGGCGGCGCGCAAGGCGAGCGCGAGGTCCTGGCGCAGGGTGCGGACGGCGGGACTGGCGTAGTCGGAATCTGCGGACATGGGCTGGGCTCGAAGTGGATTCAGGTGCGCAGCGCGCGCTGGAACGCGGCGGCGAAACGCAGTGCGTCCTCGCGCACCGCGGCCGGGCTCTTGCCCGGCTTGTAGAGCGCCGAGCCGATGCCGAAGCCGGCCGAGCCGGCCGCACGCCAGGCCTCCATGTTGTCGGGCGTGATGCCGCCGACCGGCATCAGCGGCGTGCCCTTCGGCAGCACCGCGAGCAGGGCCTTGACCACCGCCGGCGAGGCCAGCTCGGCCGGAAAGAGCTTGAGTCCGGTGGCGCCCGCGGCCAGGGCGCCGAAGGCCTCGGTCGGGGTCATGACGCCGGGCAGGCTCACGAGGCCGAGCCGGGCCGCTTCTGCGATCACTTCGGCGTTGAAGTTGGGTGCCACGATCAGTTCGCCGCCGGCCGCATGCACCTCGCGCACCTGCTGCGCGTTCAGCACGGTGCCGGCGCCGACCAATGCCTGCGGGAAGCGCTGGCGCAACAGCGCGATGCTCTCGAGCGGCTGCGGGGAGTTGAGCGGCACCTCGAGCAGGCGGAAGCCGGCGTCGACGATCGCGTCGCCCACGGCCGGCGCCTCGGCCGGGGTCAGGCCGCGCAGGATCGCCACCAGCGGAAGCGCCTGCATGGCGGCGGAAAATCGGGTCGTTGCGGAGCTCATGGTCTTCTGTGGTTCCAGGAATGAAGTGCGTGATGGCCGGCCCAGGTGGCTTCGGCGCCGAGCGTGCGTGCCTGGTTGCCGGCGGCCTGCAGCGCCAGCAGGTAGCGCTGCGTGAGTGCGGGCGCGCCGATCAGCACCACCTCGACCGCGGAATGGACCGACTGGGTGCGCAGTTCCTCGCCGATCAGGATGCCCGACAGGTAACTCGAGAGTTCACGCGCCGGCATGCGGTCGAACAGGGCCAGCGTGCGTGCGCCGAAGGCGTTGTGCAGCAGGCCCTGGCCATTGTCGGACTGCGTCACGCCCTGCAGGAACGCGGCCTCGTCGAGTGCGGCCGAGGTGTCGAGCGTGCGGGCCAGGATCGAGTGCTGGCTCAGCAGCGCATAGAACTCGCCGGTCATGAAGGTGCGGAAGCCGGTCACCATGCCGTTCTTCACGCGCGCCCACTTGTTGTGCGTGCCAGGCAGCACGAAGAGGCCGTCGCGCAGTCCGGTCAGCGCCATGGCGCCGAAGATCTGGACTTCTTCGCCGCGCATCACGTCGGGCACGCCGTCGTGGCTGTCGCTCAGGCCCGGCACCATCGAGATCCGTCCGGGTTCGATCTCGAGGATCTTGCGGCGTACCTCGGCCAGGCCGGCGGGGCAGGCGCAATACGGCGCCTCGACCCAGCCCTGCTTGCTGCCGGCCATGCCCGAGATCAGGCAGCGGGTGCCGTGCGGGCGCATCCAGTCGGCGAACAGCGTTTCGAACACCGCGGTGAAACCGCCCGGCTTGACGCTCAGGATGCCGCGCGGGTGGCTCTGCTCTTCGAGCACGCGGCCGTCGGCATCGAGCAGGGCGCCGCGCAGCGAACTGGTTCCCCAGTCGACGGCAACGAGGTGTCCGTGCGTCATCAGGTTCTGCTCCGGTGAAGGGTTCAGCCGCGCGGCTTGTAGGCCGTGACGTCGATCTCGACCTTGGCGTCGATCATCAGCCGGGACTCGACGGTCGAACGGGCGGGCCGATGGTCGCCCAGGCATTCCATGTACACGCGGTTGAAGCTGCCGAAGTCGCGCGCGTCATTGAGCCAGACGCTGACCTTGGCGATGTCGGCCAGCGTGCAGTCGGCCAGCGCGAGGGCCTGCTCGATGCGCTTGAACACCTGGCGGGTCTGGGCCTCGATGCCGCCGACGATGACCTGGCCCTGGTCGTCCGTGGGCACCTGTCCGGAGACGAAGACGAAGTCGCCGGCGCGCGTGGCGGGGGACAGGGGGCGGGCTTGGCGGTCGGAGGCGATCGGCGACTGGCCGAGCATTTCAACGTGAGACATGAAGATCAACTTGTAAGAGAATTACAAAAAAATTAAGGGTAAACACCAGTTTGACGCGCAAATCGCAGAGAAATACGATTGCCGATGTAATGTTATTACTCACGGAGCCGCGATGCAATCGTCCGCCAACACTGTAGCCACATCTGGTTTTTCCTGGTTGAAGCCCCTGCGCGCGTCGCCATGGCGAAGCTTCACGGGGGCGCTCGCCACCGCCGTGGCGCTCGGCCTGGGGGCCGGCGTGGCGCACGCCGATCTGCCCAAGGGCGGCGCCGCCAACCTCGCGATGGTCGGCGAGCCGCAGGGCCTCGACCCGATGGTCAGCACCGCCGACCTGGTTGGCACGATCATGCAGCACGTTTACGAGCCGCTCTATACCTTCGATGCCAACTGGCACGTGGCGCCGATGCTGGCCGAAGGCATGCCGGTGGTCTCGAAGGACGGCCTGAGCTACACCATCGCGATCCGCAAGGGCGTGAAGCTGCACAACGGGCGCGACTTGAATGCCGACGACGTGGTGGCTTCGCTGCAGCGCTGGATGGAACTCTCGCCGCGCGGCAAGTCGGTCGGCAAGGAGGTCGCGTCGTTGACCGCCAAGGGTCCGCTCAGCGTCGAGCTGAAGCTGAAGAACCCGTACGCGCCGCTGCTGGCGCAACTGGCGCTGCCGAGCGGCATGGCCGCCATCATGGCCAAGGAAAGCATCGCGCCGCAGCTCAAGGAATTCATCGGCACCGGCCCCTACAAGTTCAAGGAGCGCCGGCCCGACCAGTTCACGGTGCTGACCCGCTTCGACGGCTACAGCGCGCGCAAGGAGGCGCCGAGCGGCTATGCCGGCCGGCGCGAAGCCTTGCTCGACGAACTGCGCTTCGTGCCGGTGCCGAACGCCAACACGCGCGTCGAAGGCTCGCTCTCGGGCCAGTTCCAGTACGCCGACCTGCTGCCGGTCGAGGCCATCGGCCGGATCGAGAAGGGCGCGCCGGCGGTGGTGCCGATCGTGACCAAGAACTTCGGCTTCCCCTACATCGTGTTCAACACCAGGGAAGGCGTGCTGGCCTCGCAGCCGCTGCGCCGCGCGGTGCAGACCGCGGTCGGGCAGGGCGAATTGATGGCGGCCGGCTTCGGCGACAACCGCTTCTTCGTGGTCGAGCCGAACTTCTTCCCGAAGGGCACGCCGTATTACGCGGCGGCCGGCAGCACCGTCTACAACGCGCGCAATCCGCAAGCCGCCAAGGAAGCCGCGGCGAAGGCCGGCTACAACGGCCAGCCGATCCGGATCATGGCCAGCCGCCAGTACGAGTTCCACTACAACATGGCGCTGGTGATGTCCGAGCAGCTCAAGAAGGCCGGCTTCAAGACCGACCTGCAGGTGGTCGACTGGGCCACGCTGGTGCAGCGCCGCAACGACGCCAAGCTGTGGGACGTGTACTTCACGCATTCGGGCCTGTTCCCGGAGCCGATGCTGTCGCCGCCGCAACTGGGCGACGACGCGCCGGGCTGGTGGGACTCGGCCGCGAAGAAGTCGAGCTTGGAGGCCTTCAACCAGGAAACCGACCCCGCCAAGCGCGGCGCGCTGTGGGGTGCGGTGCAGCAGACGGTGTATGACGAGGTGCCCTTCATCGAGGTCGGCAAGTTCAACGGGCTGTCGGCGCGCTCGGCCAAGCTCGAGGGCTACACGCCCGCGATCTGGCCCTTCTTCTGGAACACCGGCCTGGCCAAGTAAGCCGACACGGAACGCTCCATGCTGCGCTTCTTGCTGACCCGCCTGGCCGGGGCCCTGGTGGTGCTCGCCATCGTCGCGGTGCTGGTCTTCGCGCTGACCCGGCTGGCCTCGGGCGACCCGGTGGCGCTGCTGCTCGGCGACCAGGCGACCACCGCCGACATTGCGAAGGCCCGCATCCAGTACGGGCTCGACAAGCCGCTGCCGACCCAGTTCATGCTGTGGGTCGGCGAACTGCTGCAAGGCAACCTTGGCCAGTCGCTGTTCCTGCAGCGGCCGGTGGCGCAGGCCCTGCTGGAGCGCGCCGAGCCGACGCTGTTCCTGGCGCTGTTCGCCGTGAGCATCGCGGCGCTGATCGGCATTCCGGCCGGCATGGCCGCTGCGATCTGGCGCGGCAGCGCGGCCGACCAGGCGGTGAGCGGCGTGGCGATGCTCGGTGCCAGCATTCCGAGTTTCTGGCTCGGCCTGATCCTGATCCAGTTCTTCGCGGTCAAGCTCGGCTGGTTCCCGGCCTCGGGCTACGGCGACCCGAGCGCGTCGCTGCACGAGCGGCTGCAGCACCTGCTGCTGCCGGCGCTGGTGCTGGGCCTGCTGAATTCGGCGCTGATCATCCGCTTCACGCGGGCCTCGATGCTCGACATCCTCGGCGAGGACTACGTGCGCACCGCGCGCGCCAAGGGCCTGCCCGAGCACGTGATCATGGTCAAGCACGTGCTGCGCAATGCGCTGGTGCCGATCGTCACGGTGCTCGGCCTGACGCTGGCGCTGATGATCGGCGGCACGGTCGTGACCGAGACCGTCTTCAACCTGCCCGGGGTCGGCAACCTGGTGGTGCGCGCGGTGCTCCGGCGCGACTACCCGGTGATCCAGGGCACGCTGCTGGTCATCGCCGCCATCTACGTCTTCATCAACCTCGGCGTCGATTTCGTCTACACGCTGGTCGATCCGCGCATCCGGCTGGAGGGCAAATGAAAGCCGCAGTTCTTTCCTGGTTGTGCAGTGCGATGCCGGTGGCCCGCCGCCTGTTCGCGCGCAAGATCGTGGCGGCCGCGGCCTTGGTGCTGCTGCTGGTGGTCGGTGTCGCGCTGCTGTACCCGATGCTGTCCGATGCCGACCCCGGTGCCATCGAGATCGGCCAGCGCCTGCATGCGCCTTCGCTCGTCCATTGGGCCGGCACCGACGAGCTGGGCCGCGACGTCATGCTGCGCATCGTGCACGGCGCTCGCTATTCGCTGCTGATCGGCTTCGTCACGGCCGCGGGCGCGGTGCTGTTCGGCACCTTGATGGGCATGCTTGCGGGCTTTTTCCGCCGCCTCGATGCGCCGTTGATGCGCGTGGTCGACGCGATGATGTCCTTCCCCGACATCCTGCTCGGCATCGCGCTGGTGTCGATCCTCGGCGTCTCGCTGTGGAACGTGATGCTGGCGCTGGTGATCGTCTACACGCCGCGCGTGGCGCGGGTGGTACGCGCCACCACGCTGGTGCTGCGCGAACTGCTGTTCGTCGACGCGGCACGGGCGCTCGGCGTGCGCACGCCGCGCATCCTGTGCAAGCACATCCTGCCGAACCTGATGTCGCCGATCCTGGTGCAGGTGACCTTCATCTTCGCCTACGCCATCCTGGCCGAGGCGGGCCTGTCCTTCCTCGGCGTCGGCGTGCCGCCCGACATCCCGACCTGGGGCACGATGATCGCGGGCAGCCTCGACTATGCCGACCGCGCGTTCTGGACCATCTTCTGTCCGGGCCTCGCGATCGTGCTCACGGCCCTGTCGCTGCAGATGCTCGGCGACGGCGTGCGCGATCTGCTCGATCCCAAGTTGAGGAAAGCCGCATGAACACGACCATGGCCGCAGCGCGGCTCGAAGTGCAGGGCCTGTCGACTTCCTTCGCCACCGAGGCCGGCCGCATCCAGAGCGTGGCCGACGTCTCGTTCGCGATCCGCCCCGGCCAGACGCTGGCGCTGGTCGGCGAATCGGGCTCGGGCAAGTCGGTCACCAGCCTCACGCTGATGGGCTTGCATGCCAAGACCTCGCATGCGCAGGTCGAGGGCCAGGCCTGGTTCGTCAGGCGCGACGGCCGCCGCGTGAACCTGCTCGACATGCCGGAATGGGAGAAGCGCGCGCTGCGCGGCAACGAGCTCGGCATGATCTTCCAGGAGCCGATGACCAGCCTGAATCCGGTGCTGACCATCGGCGAGCAGATCGCCGAATCGGTGCGCCTGCACCTCAAGCTCGACCGCAAGGCCGCCCACGCGCATGCGCAGCGCATGCTCGAGCTGGTCGAGATCCCGGCCGCGGCACAGCGCGTCAACGAGTATCCGCACCAGCTCTCGGGCGGCATGCGCCAGCGCGTGATGATCGCGCTGGCGATGGCCTGCAACCCGACCCTGCTGATCGCCGACGAGCCGACCACCGCGCTCGACGTCACGATCCAGGCCCAGATCCTCGCCCTGATGGGCCGGCTGCAGAAGGAGACCGGCATGAGCATGCTGTTCGTCACCCACAACCTTGGGGTGGTTGCGCAGTACGCCGATGCGGTGGCCGTGATGTATGCCGGGCGCATCGTCGAATCGGCGCCGGTGCACGAGCTGTTCGCGCGGCCCGCGCATCCTTACACGCGCGGGCTGCTGGCCTGCCTGCCGGGCGTGGCGCGGCGGCGAGGCTCGCCGGTGGTTGCGGGCAAGCGAGCGCAGCTGGTGGCCATTCCGGGCCAGGTGTCGAGCCCGTTCGCGCCGCCGCCCGGTTGCGCCTTTGCACCGCGCTGCAGCTTCCGCCGAGAGGCCTGCGATGCGTGCATGCCGCGGCTCGAAACCACGGGCGGCGAGCGCATGGTGCGCTGCATCGGATTCACCGAGGAGATGGCGGCATGAGCCGCCGGGCCGCCCCCAAGGCGAATACCGCAACGCGAAGCGTGGAGGTTACCGAATGACGACAAGCGCGACATTGGCGAGCGACAACCTGCTCGAGATCCGCCAGCTGAAGAAATACTTCGGCAAGGGCAGCCATCCGGTGCGTGCCGTCGACGACGTGAGCTTCGACATCCGCAAGGGCGAGACGCTGGGCCTGGTCGGCGAATCGGGTTCGGGCAAGAGCACCATCGGCCGGTTGTTGACCCGCCTGGTCGACCCGACCGGCGGCGAGATGCTGTACCAGGCGCAGGGTTCCGACGCGGCGCCGCAGGACCTGGCACGGCTGTCGCAGTCGCAGTTCAGGCCGCTGCGCTCGAAGGTGCAGATCATCTTCCAGGACCCGTATGCGAGCCTCAACCCGCGCATGCGGATCCGCGACGTGCTGGCCGAAGCGCTGGACACGCACGGGCTCGCCAAGGGTGCGGCGCGCAAGCCGCGCATCCAGCAATTGCTGCAGCAGGTGGGGCTGCGCCCCGAGCATGCCGATCGCTTTCCGCACGAGTTCTCCGGCGGCCAGCGCCAGCGCATCGGCATCGCGCGGGCGCTGGCGGTCGAGCCGCAGTTCATCGTCGCCGACGAGCCGCTGTCGGCGCTGGACGTATCGATCCAGGCCCAGGTGGTCAACCTGCTCGGCGAGTTGAAGGAAGCGCTGGGCCTCACGCTGCTGTTCATTTCCCACGATCTCGACGTGGTCGAGTACCTCTGCGACCGGGTGGTCGTGCTGTACCTCGGCCGCGTGATGGAGATCGCGCCCACCGAGGCGCTGTATGCGAATCCGCGCCATCCCTACACGCGCGCCCTGCTGGCGGCGGCGCCGATTCCGGACCCGGCCCAGCGCCGCGTCGTGCCGCTGCTGCAGGGCGACCTGCCGAGCCCGGCGAATCCGCCCTCGGGTTGCGTCTTCCGCACCCGCTGCCCGTTGGCCGAGGCGCGCTGCGCGAGCATCGACATGCAGCTGCGCGAGGTGCAGACTGGCCACTGGCATGCCTGCTGGCGCGACGACCTTTGAGTAAGCTTCGCACACCATGACCCAAGATCCGATCCTCGACCACCGCAGCAAGAGTTATCCGCTCGAGGCCGCGCCCTGCCGCGCGGCCGACATCGGCGAGAAAGGGTGGAACGTGCTGGCCGACGACCTGTCGTACCCGCTCGCCGTCATCCAGCGTTCCGCGCTCGTGCACAACATCGCGTGGATGCAGGCCTACGCGCAGCGCAAGGGCATTGCGCTGGCGCCGCACGGCAAGACCACCATGTCGCCCGAGCTGTTTGCGCAGCAACTGGCCGGCGGCGCGTGGGGCCTGACCTTCGCCACCATCTTCCAGCTCGCCGTCGGCGTTGAAGCGGGTGCGCGCAACGCGATCATCGCCAACCAGGTGCTGTGCGATGCCGACCTCGACGGACTGGACATGCTGCTCGCCGGCCACAGCGACCTGCGCGTGTGGTTCCTGGTCGATTCGCTCGCGCAGCTCGCCCTGATCGAGGACTGGGCGCGGCGCCGGGACTCCCGGCGCTGCTTCGACGTGCTGCTGGAAGTCGGCATCCCCGGCCAGCGCACCGGCTGCCGCACGCTCGAAGAAGCGCTCGCGCTGGCTGTCGCCATCGCGCGCTCGCCGGTCGTTCAGCTCGGGGGCATCGAGTGCTACGAAGGCGGGCTGGCCCGCTGCGACAGCGAACACGATGCGCGCGAGGTCACGGCGCTGGTGGGCCGCGTCCTGGAGGTGGCCCGCCGCTGCGATGCGGAGAGCCTCTTCGGCGACGGCCCCGTGATGCTCACGGCCGGCGGCTCGGCGGTCTTCGATCTGGTCGTGCCGCTGCTGCGCGCGCAGGGCTTGTCGCGGCCGGTGCAGGGCGTCTTGCGCTCGGGCTGCTACGTCACGCACGACAACGGCAACTACGCGCGCTTCCTGAAGCAGGTCGAGCAGCGCGAAGGGCTGGACGCATCGTTGCGCGCGGCCCTCGAAGTCTGGACGATGGTGCAGTCGGTGCCCGAACCCGGGCTGGCGCTGCTGACCTGCGGACGCCGCGACATCTCCTACGACCTGGAGATGCCGATCCCGGTGCGCCATGCGCCGCGCGGCGCGCGAGCGGCAGCCGAAGCGCCCACTGGCTGGAAGATCAGCGCCCTCAATGACCAGCACGCCTATCTGCGCTTCGATCCCGCAGGCGTGCGGCCGCAGGTCGGCGACCGGGTGGCGCTCGGCATCTCGCACCCCTGCACGACCTTCGACAAGTGGCGCTGGCTGGCGCTGGTCGAAGACGACATGGCGGTCACGGGCGCCATCAGCACGCGCTTCTGATGACGGCGACCCACAACGCTTCCATCCATCTGCTGCAGCGCCTGCGCGAGCGCATGGACGAGCTGCCGGCCGCGCAGCGCAGCGTGGTCCAGTGCGTGCTCGAGGATCCGCGCGCCGCCGTCGCCGCCACCGTGGAGCAGCTCGCGCAGCAGGCCGGTGTCTCGATGCCGACCATCGTGCGGACCTGCCGCAGCTTCGGCTTCGAGTCGGTGCGTGAATTCATGCTGGCGCTGGCGCAAGACCTGGCCGTCACGGGCTCCTACCTGCACCGCAGCGTGCTGGCCGAGGACAGTGCGGGCGACGTCGCGAGCAAGATCGTTCATGCGGCCGTGTCCTCGCTGACCGAGCTGGGCCGGCGCATCGACGTCGACGTGCTCGACCGGGTCGCGAACCGTCTGGCGCAAGCCCGGCGCATCGACTGCTATTCGGTCGGCGCCGCCTCGACCTTCATGGCGAACGAACTGCAGAGCCGGCTGTTCCGGCTGGGTTGCACCGCCAACGCCATCTTCGACGCCCACCAGCAGCTGGTCTCGGCGAGCACGCTCGGACCCGACGGCGTGGCCTTCGTGATCTCGCACGTGGGCCGCATGCCCTACACGCTGGAGGCCGCGCGCTTCGCACGCTCGCAGGGCGCCACCGTGGTGGCGCTGACGCAGCCCGAGACCCCGCTGGCCGAGGCCGCGGACCTGGTGATCGCGGTGTCGGTGCCGCAGGACGCCGTGATGCGCGTCGGCACCGAGGCCTATCTCGCGCACCTGGTGGTGATCGAGATCCTGATGGTCCGGCTGGCACAGAAGCTCGGGCCGGTCGCGACGCGCGGCCTGCAGCAGTTCAAGCAGCTGCTCCACAAGCACGGCTTCGACAGCGCCGAGTATTCCGGCGCCTCGGAAGCTTTCGAAGACGAACAATGACGATGCAAGACAAGCACGCGGCGGGCGCCGGACGCGCGACGCTGCTCAAGGGCGGCACGATCGTCGATGGCAGCGACACGCCGGGCTGGCAGGGCGATGTGCTGCTGGCCGGCGAGCGCATCGTGTCGGTCGCGGCGCCCGGCCGGACGCCGCCCGAATGCCTCGCGGACCTGCGCGCGCAAGCGCCGGTGGACGAGATCGAATGCACCGGCCTGGTCGTCGCGCCCGGCTTCATCGATGTCCACACGCACGACGACGCGGCCGCGATCGAGAAGGCCGACATGCTGCCGAAGATCTCGCAGGGCGTGACCACCGTGATCGTCGGCAACTGCGGCATCTCGCTGGCGCCGATGGTGACCGACTCGCCCGGGGCGCCGTTGTCGCTGCTGGGCCGGGGCCAGTTCCGCCACGCGACGATGCGGGCCTATGCCGAGGCCGTGGATGCGGCGCGGCCGGCCGTCAACGTCGCCGCGCTGCTGGGCCACACGGCGCTGCGGATGCGCCACATGGCGGTGCTCGACCGGCCCGCCAACGAGGCCGAGCGGTCGGCGATGGCAGCCGCCATGCAGGAGGCCATGGATGCGGGCGCCCTGGGCCTGTCCTCGGGCGTATTCTACGAAGAGGCCTTCGCGGCCAACGTCGAGGAACTGGTCGCCGTCGCCAGCGTGGCGGCGCGCAACGGTGGCGTCTACGCGACCCACATCCGCGACGAGCTGGCCGGCATCCTGCCTGCATTGCAGGAGGCCGCGCTGACCGCGCGCCAGTCCGGCCTGCCGCTCGTGATCTCGCACCACAAGTGCGCCGGCCCCGCCAACTGGGGCCGCACACGCGAGACCCTGCCGTTCATCGAAGCGCTGGCGCGCGGCCAGGAGATCGGCATGGACGTCTACCCGTACACCGCCGGTTCGACCGTGCTGCGCGAGGACCTGGTCGACGGCATCATCGACATCCTGATCACCGGCAGCCAGCCGCATCCCGAGGTCGGCGGTCGCTACCTGGCCGACATCGCGGCGCAGTGGGGCGTCTCCCAGCAGGATGCCGCGCGCCGGTTGAAGCCAGGCAACGCCTGCTACTTCCAGATGCGGGAGGACGACGTGCAGCGCGTCGTGACGCATCCGCTGGCGATGATCGGCTCCGACGGCCTGCCGCACGACGAGCGGCCGCACCCGCGGCTGTGGGGCGCATTTCCGCGCGTGCTGGCGAACTACTGGCGCGAGAAGGGCCTGCTGCGGCTCGAGCAGGCGGTACACAAGATGACCGGCCTGTCGGCGGCGCGCTTCCGCATCGGCGAACGCGGCCTGCTCAAGGCCGGCTACATGGCCGACATCGTCCTGTTCGATCCCCAGCGCGTGAAGGACGGCGCGACCTTCGAGCGGCCGCGCGAGTTCAGCGAAGGCATCGAGCGGGTCTGGGTCAATGGGGTGTTGAGCTACACGGCCGAAGGCCGCGCGACGGGTGCGCGCGCGGGGCGCTTCGTGAAGCGCACGGTGAACGCGGCGCGCTAGCGCCGTCGCTTCGCCATCAGGGTTTGTCCTGCGCGACTGTCATTTCAATCATCATATGATTCGATCGAACAGCGGCCGTTGACCGGCGCTGCCGAAGGGTGCATTTGCGCACGGATGGTTTCAGCAGGAGATGAATTGACCCCAGAAAACGCCGCACGGCCCGAGCTGCTGCTCGTCGCACCGTTGATGCCTTTCCTGCTGGAGCAATTGCGGCAGCACTACACGCTGCACGACCGCATCCATCTCAGCGACCCGGCCGCCTTCGCCGCCGTGGCGCCGCGGATCCGCGGGGTGGTCGCCAACGGCGAGGCCAAGGTGCCGCGCGAACTGATCGCGCAGCTGCCGGCCCTCGAGGTGATCTCGGTCTTCGGCGTCGGCTACGACGGCATCGACGTGCCGGCCGCGCGCGAGCGCGGCGTGCCCGTCACCAACACGCCCTCGGTCCTCAACGACGACGTGGCCGACCTCGCCATCGGCCTGCTGATCGCCACCGCACGCCGCATTCCGCAAGCCGACCGTTTCGTGCGCGCCAACGAATGGACGCATGGCCCGATCGCGTTGAGCCGAAAGGTCACGGGCGGCCGGCTCGGCATCGTCGGCATGGGCCGCATCGGCCAGGCGATCGCCGAGCGCGCCCTGGCCTTCAAGATGTCGGTGGCCTACACCGCGCGCTCGCCGCGCGCCGGCGTCGGCTACACCTACCATCCCGATCCGGTCTCGCTGGCCGCGGCGGTCGATTTCCTGGTCGTGATCACCCCGGGCGGCGCCGCCACCAAGAACCTGATCGATGCCCGCGTGCTGAAGGCGCTCGGCCCCGAGGGCTACCTCGTGAACGTGGCGCGTGGCAGCGTGGTCGACGAAGAGGCACTCATCGACGCGCTTCGCCACGGCACGATCGCCGGCGCCGGGCTCGATGTCTTCGCCAACGAGCCGAACGTGCCCGAGGCCCTGCGCGCGCTGCCCAATGTGGTGCTGACGCCGCACATCGGCAGCGGCACCAGGCAGACGCGCGAAGCCATGGGCCAGCTGGTGTTCGACAACCTGCGCGCCCACTTCGCCGGCCAGCCGCTGTTGACGCCGGTCGCCGCCTGAGCGGCACGCCCATGGCCAAGAATACCCATGGCCGCACGCTCGATCTGCTGGGGGAGGCGATCGTCTCGCGCCGGTACGCGGTCGGCACGCCGATGCCGGCCGAGCCCTTGCTCTGCGAGGCCTTCGGCGTCAGCCGCACGGTGGTGCGCGAGGCCGTGAAGTCCCTGGTGGCCAAGGGTCTGATCGTCACCGGGCCCAAGCTCGGCACCCGCGTGCTGCCCGACGAGCACTGGAACTGGTTCGACCCCGACGTGATCACCTGGCAGGCCCGGGCCGGCCTCACGCCCGAGTTCCTGCGCGACCTGCAGGACCTGCGGCGCGCGGTCGAACCCGCCGCCGTGCGGCTGGCCGCTGAACGCGCCACGCCCGAGGACATCGAGGAGATCGAGGCCGCCTATGCCGGCATGAAGCACGCGGTGGAATTCGGCGGCGACTATGTCACTTTCGACCTGCGCTTTCACAACGGCCTGCTGCGCAGCGCCCGCAACCGCATGCTGGCCCAGATGAGCAAGGCCCTGCATGCGCTGCTGCGCACCAGCTTCGAGATCTCGACCGTCAAGAAGGACGGCCCAGCGCAGTCGCTGCCGTTGCATCGCGCGGTGCTCGACGCCGTCATCGCCCGCAATCCCGCACGGGCCGAGCGGGCCATCATCAAGCTGATCGACGGCGCCCGCCAGGACATCGACGAAGTGCTGGGCTCGCGCCGCCGGCTGCCCCGCTTGTCGCGTCCGCCGCCGCGCCTGCGGGCGGCCGTCTGAGGCTCGCCGAGATTTCCCTTACCCACCCCGCTCGTGCACCGAGCTGTTCAGCTGCAAGAAGAAGGAGACAAGAC
Organism: Variovorax sp. P4_B11; assembly: GCF_056402355.1. NCBI lineage: Bacteria > Pseudomonadati > Pseudomonadota > Betaproteobacteria > Burkholderiales > Comamonadaceae > Variovorax > Variovorax sp. P4_B11. The sequence continues at coordinate 4,840 of NZ_JBFUHO010000021.1, read as the reverse complement.
ACATGAAATTCAAAGCACTCGTGGTCCCGGCGATGATGGCCCTGGGCCTCACGGTCGCCGGCCAGGCTTCGGCGCAGGAGAAGCTCACCGTCTGGTGGGTCAAGGGCTTCTACAAGGCCGAGGACGATGCCTTGTTCGCCGCCATCAAGAAGTTCGAGGACAAGCACAAGGGCGTCAAGGTCGAGCTGTCCCAGTACCCCGTGCAGGACATGATCCCGAAGACCGTCTCGGCGCTCGACTCGGGCAGCCCGCCCGACGTCGCCTATGCCGACGTCTACGACTTCCAGGTCACCGGCAAGTGGGCCTTCGACGACAAGCTGGAGGACATCAGCAGCGTCATGGCGCCGATCGCCTCCCGCTTCGCGCCCAACACCATCGAGACCACCTTCCTCTACGACGACAAGACCAAGGCCAAGGCCTACTACGCCTTCCCGATCAAGCAGCAGACGATGCATATCGAATACTGGATCGACATGCTCGGCGAGGCCGGCTTCAAGGAGTCGGACATCCCGACGGGCTGGAAGGACTACTGGTCGTTCTGGTGCGAGAAGGTGCAGCCGGCCAGCCGCCAGAAGAGCGGCAAGCGCAACTTCGGCATCGGCATGCCGATGGGCGTGGATTCGAGCGATTCGTTCTATTCCTTCCTGACCTTCGCCGACGCCTACAACGTGAAGATGGTCAGCGACAGCGGCAAGCTGCTGGTCGACGACCCGGCCGTGCGCGCCGGCCTGGTCGCGGCCATGACCGATTACACCAAGCCCTACCTGACGGGCTGCACGCCGCCGTCCTCGACCAGCTGGAAAGACCCGGACAACAACGTCGCCTTCAACAACAAGACCACCGTGATGACGCACAACGCGACCATCTCGCTGCCTGCCAAGTGGCTCGACGACTCCAACAACGCGACGCTCACGCCCGAGCAGCGCGAGGAGGCCAAGAAGAACTACACCGAGCGCATCCGCACCGCGGGCTTCCCGAACAAGCCCGACGGCAGCAAGATGGTCTACCGCACCGCGGTCAAGACCGGCGTGGTGTTCAAGGAAGCCAAGAACAAGCAGCGCGCCAAGGAGTTCGTCGCCTTCCTGCTGCAGGAAGAGAACCTCACGCCCTACGTCGAAGGCTCGCTGGGCCGCTGGTTCCCGGTCACCAAGGCGGGGCAGGCGAGCCCGTTCTGGCAGGCCGATCCGCATCGCAAGTCGGTGTTCAACCAGTACGCGGCCGGCACCGTGACTTTCGAATTCACCAAGAACTACAAGTTCACGATCCTCAACAACGAGAACGTCTGGGCCAAGGCGATGAACCGCATCGTGAGCGACAAGGTGCCGGTGGACAAGGCGGTCGACGAGATGATCGAGCGCATCAAGACGGTCGCGCGTTGAGCTGAAGCGGAAGCCGACCATGAGTTCCACAGCCAACGCCGTGACCGTGGCCGGCAGTGCCGCGGCGTCTCCCGCGAAGCTCGGACGCTGGCAGTTCTGGGGGCGGCTGATGGTCGTTCCCTACCTGCTGGTGTTCCTGGTCTTCGTGCTCTATCCGGTGTGCTACGGCCTCTGGCTGGCACGCCATCCGCAGAGCTACGTGCACCTGGTCGAGGACCCGATCTTCTTCCGCTCGGTGATCAACACCATCGTCTTCCTGGTGGTTGCGATCAACATCAAGATGCTCGTGGCGCTGGTGCTGTCGGGTTTCTTCGTGCAGTCGCGCTGGTGGATCAAGATCCTCGCGGGGATCTTCATCCTGCCCTGGGCGGTGCCGTCGATCCCGACCATTCTCTCGGTGCGCTTCATGCTGAATCCCGAGTGGGGCGTGATCAACAGCACCATCTTCCACCTGACCGGCCTCGACGGCCCCAACTGGCTCAACGAGCCGACCCTGGCCCTGAGCTTTTCGATGCTGATGCACATCTGGAAGTCGCTGCCGTTCTGGACCCTGATCCTGGTGGCGGGGCGGCTCGCGATACCGGGCGAGCAGTACGAGGCGGCCTCGGTCGATGGCGCCAGTTCGTGGCAGAAGTTCCGCTTCATCAGCTGGCCGGCATTGCGCACGCTCTATGTCACCTCGCTGATCCTGTCGATGATCTGGACGCTGGGCGACTTCAACAGCGTCTACCTGCTGACCGGCGGCGGCCCGGCCGACATGACGCACGTGCTCGCGACCATTGGCATCCGCTATCTGCGGCTCGATCAGGTCGACCTGTCGATGGCCTCCATCGTGGTCGCGATGCCGTTGATCCTGCCCCTGGTCTATTTCATGATGAAGAGGTTGTCGAAATGAGCCGCAAGCGCTGGACTCTCAAGTCGGCGGGCAACGAAGCCAAGCTGCTGCTGATCGGCATCCCGGTGCTGCTGTGGACGCTGATCCCGATCTACCACATGGTGCTGTTCGCGATCTCGCCGCGCGGCACCGCGACCAGCGGCCGGCTCTGGCCGAAGTCGCCGACCCTCGACAACTTCAGCACCGTGTTCCAGCAGAAGCACTTCTACCTCGATCACTTCTGGGTGCAGCTGGGCAACTCGCTGTTCATTGCGGTGGCTGTCGGGGCGATCACGCTGTTCGTCGCCACCACCGCGGCCTTCGCGATCAGCCGGCTGCGCGTGCGCGGTGGCCGCACGGTGATGAACATGGCGCTCTTCACCTACTTCATCCCGGCCGCCTTCCTGGCCGTGCCGATGTACAAGACCATGGGCAACTACGGCCTGCTCAACAGCCAGTGGGCGCTGATCCTCGCGATGGTGACCATCGCCTCGCCGTACTGCATCTGGGTGCTCAAGCAGGCCTCCGACAAGCTGCCCTACGAGCTCGACGAGGCGGCGCGCATGGACGGCGCATCGCCGCTGCAGCTGTTCCGGCTGGTCTACCTGCCGTTGATGGTGCCCTCGCTGGTGGCGGTCGGAACCTATGCGCTGCTGCTGGCCTGGAACGAGTACCTCTACGCTTTCCTGCTGCTGTCGAACGACCGCAGCGTGACCCTGGCCGTGGCGCTCGGCAACTTTCTCGCGGCCGACGATTCGCCCTGGGAGCTGCTGATGGCGACCGGTCTCATCTATGCACTGCCGCCCGCGGCGATCTATTACACGTTCAAGCGCTACATGGTCGGCGGCATCACCGCTGGCGCGGTGAAGAGCTGACCCCCAGGTTGCCCGGCACTTCGTGTCCGGGCGCCCACCCCCTTTCAGGGGGCGACACCGGCGGCCCGGCAAAGCCGGTTCCGCGGTGTCCCCCGAACAGGCCCGGGCTTCGCCGGGCCAACAGAGAGAGAAAGAGACGAAAAAAATGGCTTCAGTCACTTTTCGCGATGTCCAGAAGTCCTATGGCAAGACCCGCATCATCGAGCGCCTGGGCTTCGAGATCGATGACGGCGAGTTCGTGGTGCTGGTCGGGCCCTCGGGCTGCGGCAAGTCCACCTTGCTGCGCATGCTGGCCGGCCTGGAAGACATCAGCGGCGGCCAGATCATGATCGACGGCCGCGTCGTCAACGAGCTCGAATCGAAGGACCGCGACATCGCGATGGTGTTCCAGAGTTACGCGCTGTATCCGCACATGACGGTCGGCGAGAACATGGGCTTCAGCCTGCGCCTGCGCAAGGCCGAGAAAGCGCTCACCGACAAGCGCGTGGCCGATGCCGCGAAGATCCTCAACCTCGACCAGCTGCTCGGGCGCTATCCGCGCGAGCTGTCTGGCGGTCAGCGGCAGCGGGTCGCCATGGGGCGAGCGATCGTGCGCGACCCGAAGGTGTTCCTGTTCGACGAGCCGCTCTCCAACCTGGATGCCAAGCTGCGGGTCGCGATGCGCGCCGAGATCAAGGCGCTGCACCAGCGGCTCAAGACCACCACCGTCTATGTCACCCACGACCAGATCGAGGCGATGACGATGGCCGACCGCATCGTCGTGATGCACGACGGCGCGGTCGAGCAGATCGGCACGCCGCTCGAGCTCTACGACCGGCCCGACAACCTGTTCGTCGCCCAGTTCATCGGCTCGCCGTCGATGAACGTGCTGGAGGGCACGGTGCGGCGCGCCAACGGGCAATGCCGCGTCGAGGCGCAGGGCGCATCGTGGCCGGCACCGGTCGCCACCTCGGCCATCGACGGGCAGGCGGTTCACTATGGCGTGCGGCCGGGGGACATCACCTTGTCGGATGCCTCGAGCGGCGTGCCGGCCAAGGTGATCGTGGTCGAGCCGACCGGCGCCGAGACCGAGCTGCTGGTCGAGGTCGGCGGGGCCCAACTGATCCTCGCGGTGCATGGCCGGGTCGATGCCCAGCCGGACCAGATCGTGGGGCTGATGATCGGCAGCGACAGCGTGCACCTGTTCGACCGACAGACCGGCGCTCGCTTGAGCTGAGCGCGCTCGGGCCGCGGCGATCGGCGCCATCCGGCACCCGTTGCCGGAGGCCGGCGCTCAAGGCCAAAAGAAAAAGGGCGCAGCGCGCCCTTTTTGTCGGAGAAGCGGGGGTCGCTGAGATTCAGCGGCCGAAAGAGCGGCCACCGCCGCCACCGCCGTAGCCACCGCCGCCACCGTAGCCGCCGCCCGAGCGACCGCCGCCACCCGAACGGCCGCCACCGCCGGAACGGTTGCCGCCGTAGCCGCCACCGCCGCCGCGACGTCCGCGGCCGCCACCCAGGCTGTCGACGCTGGTGCGCAACGGATCGGGCTGGCCATCACCGCCGGCCACGGCTTCGGCCCGCAGGTGCGCCACCGCGTCGGCTTGCGTCGGGCTGTGGCTGTTGCCATGGTGGCGCGGCTGGCGCTCTTCATGCGGCAGGTGGCTCTGGTGGTGCGTCGGCGCATGGTGCGGCGCGCGCGCCGGTCCCTGCGGTCCGCGTGCCGGGCCCTGGCC